>JAZFTT010000126.1:0-4925 GCA_036446835.1 Acidimicrobiia bacterium | reverse complement strand
CCGAAGACCTCCATGCGGACATCGTATCCGACGGGGTCTTGGCGCGAACCACAGAGCACAGCGAGGGTGCCGTCATCGAGCCAGAGGGTCACTACGGTCTGGGCGTAGTCGTCGAATTTGGCGAACCAGTCGAAGGCCTTTATGGCGCCGGCGGCGTGGACTCGAACCACCTCCCGGCCCGTCACGAACCGCAGAATGTCGAAGTCGTGGCTCAGCTGATCCCGGAACTCGCCACCCGAACCTGCGACGTATTCCTCGTCGGGCAGGTCGAAGTCATGATGCTGTCCGACTACTAGCGTGACTATTCCGATGGTGCCGTCCGCGACCAGGTCACGCGCCTGGCGGTAACCCGGATCGAACCGACGGTTGAATCCGATCTGAACCGGCACGTCACTAGATGACACAATGGCCACTGCCCGATCGGCATCTGGCAGATTCGTGGCGAGCGGCTTTTCGCACAACGCCGGGATGCCGTGATCAACAGCTTGCTCGATCAGCTCCACATGCATGTCGGCAGGTGTGGAGATGACAACTGCATCGACAGATTCCAGGAGTTCGGCTGGTCCCGAGGCGATATCGGCCCCGTGGGTGGCTGCAACATGCTCCGACTGAGCGAGTATTACGTCCGTCAGGACAATGGCGGATACGTCAGGATGGAGACTCAGGTTGTTGGCGTGAATTGCTCCGATGCGCCCGGTGCCGATTATTCCCACTCTCACCCGAGACCTCCCTTGCACCTGATCCGCCTGGAGCATCTGGAACGTTCCAACGCCCAAAAGGTATGCTCGACGTCAAGTCGATGTCAAGACCAACGGCGCGTTGCAGAGACTCCGGCAGTCAGTAGCCGGCGCATGAGGGAGTAATGACGATGGAGACGGTTCGACTCACCACAGGACAGGCGATCGTGCGCTGGCTGGTAGCGCAGCGCACCGAGATCGACGGAGCCGAGGTTGCCTTGTTTCCCGGCGTATTCGGGATCTTCGGCCATGGCAACGTGGTGTCCCTGGCTGAGGCGCTTGCCGGTGTCCAAGATGAGTTGCCCACCTGGCGGGGGCACAACGAGCAATCAATGGCCTTGGCTGCGGTGGCGTTCGCCAAGGCGAGGCGTCGGCGTCAGATCATGATCGCCACGTCATCGGTGGGCCCGGGGTCGACCAACATGGTGACAGCCGCCGCGGTCGCTCATGCCAACCGGCTGCCGCTTCTGTTGATCAGTGGCGACACCTTTCAGCATCGCATCGTTGACCCCGTTCTCCAGCAGGTCGAACATTTCGACAGCCCCTCCACGACGGTGAGTGACGCTTTTCGGGCGGTCACCCGGTTCTGGGACCGCATCACACGTCCGAGCCAGATAATCCAGACTATGCCTCAGGCGCTGGCGATCATGCTCGATCCGGCCGCGTGCGGTCCGGCTTACATCGGGTTGCCCCAGGACATCGCGGCCGAGGCCTACGACTTTCCCGTCCAGTTCTTCAACAAAACTCTGCACTACATACGCCGACCCGGCCCGGATCCCCGGGAGGTCGAAGCAGCCGCGGCAATGCTGGCGACGGCGGACAAGCCGCTGCTCATCGCCGGGGGTGGTGTCCACTACTCCGATGCTGCGGATGAGCTCACCGCATTTGCGGTCGCACGGGGCATCCCGGTCGTGGAGACAGTGGCGGGTAAATCCACGTTGGTCTACGACCATCCGAACTTCGCCGGTCCGATCGGGGTCACCGGAAGCACCTCCGCCAACTCTCTTGCTGCTGAGGCCGATGTGGTCGTCGCCGTCGGAACCCGTCTCCAGGATTTCACCACCGGATCATGGGCAGTCTTCAAGAACCCACGGCTGCGACTGGTTTCGATCAACGTGGGACGATTCGATGCCATCAAGCACCACGCGCTGTCGGTGGTGGGTGATGCTCGAGTATCACTGGAGGCGCTGGACGGGGCCCTTGGCGACTATCACGCCCCCACAGAATGGCTGGATCGTGCCAATCAGGAGATGCGGGAGTGGTACGGCTATCTCGACAGCTATATCGCCCGCGACTTCGATGTGCCGACGTATGCCCAGGTCATTCGGGTGGTCAACGACATGGTTGACGACAGCGATTATCAGGTGTCCGCGGCTGGAGGGTTACCTGGCGAGCTGAACATGGGTTGGCGGGCGAAGTCGGTCGGCTCGTTCGACGTCGAGTACGGCTACTCATGTATGGGATATGAGATCGCCGGCGCCTGGGGAGCGAAGATGGCCATGCCCGACCGGGAAGTCATCTCGTGGGTGGGCGATGGCTCATACCTGATGATGAACTCGGACATCTACTCGACCGTCGCGTCCGGTCACAAGGTGATATTCATCGTGTGCGACAACGGTGGCTTTGCGGTCATCAACCGGCTTCAGGTCAACACGGGCGGTGAGGAGTTCAACAACCTCCTCGAGCACACCAGAAGGGTGGATGAAACGCGCGTCGATTTCGCCAAGCATGCTGCGTCGCTGGGCGCCGGCTCCGAGAAGGTCGTCGGACTCGATGAGCTTCGAGGGGCTTTTCGCCGGGCCAAAGAAGCGGACCGGAGTTACGTCATCGTGATCGACACCCATCCTTACGAATGGACGGAGGGTGGCGTCTGGTGGGAGGTGGGTGTGCCCGAGGTGTCCGACCGCGACCAGGTTCTTTTGGCGAGGGCCGAGTTGGACGCCGAGCGGAAGCACCAACGGTCCGGGATCTGGATTGATGATGATCGGTGATCGCACGATGCGACACCCGACAATCTTAGATGTCGCCGACGCAGCCGGTGTGTCGAAATCGCTTGTCTCCCTGGTCATGAGAGGTTCCGACGGCGCCGGGATGCAGGCTCTTCTCGCCGACCCTCTCCTGCCGACTGCTGGTTGTGTCGCCAATGACCTCGTCGCGATCGGCGTGTTCGAGGTGCTCAATGCCGAGGGACTGGATGTACCGGGCGACATCTCGGTCGTCGGTTACGACAACGCCGCCCCGGCCGCCGGCCACCGCTCCGGGTTGACGACGGTCGATCAGCCACGGCACGATATGGGGCGCATGGCTGCAGAACTCATATTGGAGAGGATCAGCACGGACCGAGCGACTGTCCGCCACGTCGTCCTCTCGCCAAAACTGGTGGCACGCGAGTCGAGCGGCCCACCGCGCCCGTGATAGTCGAACGCAGTCGGAGTCGAAGCGAAAGACCGATGAAGGAGGCCGGTGACGGCAAGGAGCGAGCAAATGCTGGAGACGACATACAAGAGCCCTCTGCACGAAACGGTCAGTGCCTACAAAACGGATTTCTGGAATGACTCGTGCTCCGTCGACGAACTGGCTTATGCAATCGAACACGGCGCAGTTGGCGCCACCAGCAATCCGACCATTGTCGAACAGGTCCTTCGAAAGGAACGACACCTGTGGGAGGACCGCATCCACGAACTGATCGCGGAGAACTCGGCGTGGTCCGACGAAGACGTCATGGCGAAGGTTTTCGAGGAGATAGCCCTCAAGGGTGCGGAGCTACTCCTGCCCGTCTTCGAGCGCGAGAACGGCTTGAAGGGGCGTATGTCTATCCAAACGAACCCCTCCTACTATCGCAACGTCGAGGCGATGGTCGAACAGGCGGTTCGTTACGACTCGCTGGCTCCCAATATGCAGGTCAAGTTGCCGGCGACGAGTCGCGGCATCTCGGCAATCGAGGAGGCAACCTTCCGCGGGGTGAACATCAACGCCACAGTCAGCTTCACGGTGGCCCAAGCCGTTGCAATAGGAGAGTCCGTTGACCGCGGGTTGCAGCGACGCGAGGCGGAGGGGCTGGAAACGGACATCATGACGCCCGTTACGACGATCATGGTGGGTCGGACAGATGACTGGATCCGGGTTGTCACCGATAGAGATGGCCTCACCGTGAATCCGCAATACCTGCCGTGGGCCGGAGTGGCAGTATTCAAAAAAGCGCTCAGAATCTACGAGGAGCGTGGTTTCCGCTCGCGTCTGCTTGCGGCGGCCTACCGGCACCACTTGCATTGGTCGGAATTCATCGGCGGCGATGTCATTCTCACCATTCCGTCGAGCTGGCAAAAGCTGTTCAACAACTCCAACGTGGAGGTAAAGGAGCGTATCGACGATCCCGTCGCACCGGAGATTGTCGCCGAGTTGTACGACCGGGTGCCCGAGTTCCGCAAGGCGTACGACGAGGATGGAATGACCGTTGGGGAGTTCGACACCTATGGCGCCACCGTGCGCACTCTGCGTGCATTCATCGCCTCCTACCACGAGTTGACCCGGGTCATTCGCGAGGACTTCATGCTCCCCAACCCGGATGTGAGCTAGTCGGGAGTTTCCTCTCGTGGCTATCGATGGCGTCGAGCGGCGCATCTTTGCGGAGGATCTGGCTGTCGAGGCGGGGAAAGTGGGCTGCGGCACTCTGGGAACTGGGCGACGGTGTGCTGGAGGGTTGGAGTCGTCCCGATGGGCACCGTTGACGATGAGCCCGTTCTCATGCCTCAAAGGGCTGATCAGGCGATGATCAGGATCCTTGCTGTCGCCGATGAGGTGGACCAGGCTCTGTATGGACCCCGGTTGAAGGAACTTCGTCCTGATCTCATCTTGGGATGTGGTGATCTACCGTTCGACTACCTCGAGTACCTGCGGGCTGTCGCTGAGGTGCCGTTGTTCTACGTCCACGGCAACCACGACCCGTCCCCCCGCGGGCGGGCCATATCGGCCTACCTACCCGCCGAATACGACCAACGGTCGCCGTCATCCGCTGTGGGCTGCATCGATCTGGAGGGTCGATGGGAGGACGAGGCGGGCGTGCGCATAGCCGGCTTGGGCGGCTCGATTCGCTACAACGATGGCGACAACCAGTTCACTCAGGCTGAGATGCGACGTCGAGTGCGCCGACTGACACGGCGTGTGCGGATCCGCCAATGGGGGGACCGG
>JAZFTT010000125.1:0-15839 GCA_036446835.1 Acidimicrobiia bacterium | reverse complement strand
CTGGGATGCCGCGATCAGTATCGTCGCCCCGGTCATGAATCCGATCATCACCGGGCGCGACATGAAGTAGGCAATCACGCCAAATCGCGTCATCCCGATGACAACACGCATCACGCCCACCACGAGTGCCAGCAGGGCGGCCAACGCGACGTACTCGGCGCTGAACGGTGTGGCCACCACCGAGAGGGCCCCGAACGTGAGCAAGGCGGTCATGGCAACCGGCCCGGTCTGCAGATACGGGCTGGAAGCAAAGATGGCCGCGGCAATAGTCGGCAAGGCCGCCGCAAAAAGACCGACATAGGCCGGGACTCCGGCAATCCCTGCATAAGCGAGGGACTGAGGGATGAGGATCAGCGCAACACTGATACCGGCGACGATGTCGGCCGTCGAGAACTGGCGGTGGCCCGGGTCTGGCAAACGATGATTCTATCGAGAGTGCTGCCCGGCCAAACCACCTGGCGGAGTGGGTGACCCATGCCTCAGCCGAAAAGGGTGGAGAACTACACTCGCCTCCGAGAAGGGCTGAATCACCACCGACTGGAGCGCGTCCTGAAGTACGGCTTTGTAATCGATCAGGACGTTTGCATTGGTTGTCACGCTTGCACGGTCGCCTGCAAGACCGAGCATGAGGTTCCACTCGGTGTCAACCGGACATGGGTCAAGTACATCGAAAAAGGGACCTGGCCCGTCACCAAGCGGTTCTTCTCTGTTCTCCGTTGCAACCACTGCACCGATGCGCCATGCGTGGCGATCTGCCCGACCAAGGCCTTGTTCAAGCGTGACGACGGGATCGTCGACTTCGACACCGACCTCTGCATCGGGTGCAAGTCGTGTATGCAGGCCTGTCCTTACGATGCTCTTTACATCGACCCGATGGAGAACACCGCGCAGAAGTGCAACTACTGCGCCCACCGGGTCGACGTCGGCCTTGAACCGGCCTGTGTCATTGTTTGCCCCGAGCAGGCGATCATCGCCGGGGACATCGACGATCCAACCTCGAAGATCGGCCGAATGGTGGCGACCGAGAAGCTGACCGTTCGGGCTCCCGAGCAAGGGACCGGGCCAAATGTCTTCTATAAGGGTGTCGAATCGTCGATTCTCGATCCGGCTCGATCTGGTTCACTGGGTGACTCCGGCGTCTGGCGCGATGCTGAAGCAACCGGCAACTCTTGGATGTCTGTGGACCTGACTCCCAGAGCCGTGGACACGGAGGTCGGCAATTTCGGAGCGGAGACGTCGCCTTCTCCGCCGGTGAGCATCGAACCGGATCGGTCCGACAGGCCACCACGTGTCGTCTACAACATCGATCATCCGATGCCATGGGGATGGAAGGTGAGCTCCTATTTTCTCACCAAGGGGATCTCGGCCGGTATCGCCATCGCAGCGGCAATCGCGCTCATCGCCGGATCGGGAACGGACTCGGACTGGATGCGCTGGCTGGCGCCGCTGGTCGCCGGGATCTTCATTCTGTTGACAGGGGTGCTGCTGGTCTGGGATTTAAGGCGGCCCGATCGTTTCCTCTACCTGCTGACCAAAGGAAATCCCAGTTCCTGGCTGGTTCGAGGGTCCTGGATCCTCGGGGGGTTTGCCGCATTGATGGGCGTCTGGTTCTTGCTAGGCGTCTTCGACATCGGGTTTCTCGAACCGGTGATCTGGACCTCTGCTGTGCTCGGGCTCGGAGTGGCCGGGTACACCGCCTACCTGTTCGGACAGGCCGAAGGACGAGATCTCTGGCAAACACCGGCGTTGTTGTGGCACATGATCGGGGGGGCAATGGCCGTTGGCGGTGGGGTCTCACTGATGATGGCCCTGGGATACCGGGAGCTTTCCGACGCGATCGAACCCTTTTCCTGGGTGATGCTGATCGGCGCGGCTTTGGTGGGGCTGATGTCCCTGACCGAGCTCTCCGGATCACACACCACCACCAACGCCAAAACCGCCATGCACCATATGACCAAGGGGGAATTCGCTACCCGGTGGTGGCTCGGTCAGTTTCTCCTGGTCGTCGTGCCGATTGCTGCGGCGGTAGCAGTGCTGAGCGGTGTCTCAACGTGGGTCGGCGTTATTGGCGCGTTGAGTGCAATAACAGGTGTCTTCCTCGCGGACGACGCCTTCGTCAAGGCCGGGCAGAGTGTTCCACTGAGTTGATAGGCAGGGTGAAATGACAACAAGTCGCGAAATACCACGGCTGGTCCCGGGAGGGGGCCTGACCGACTACCCGCCTCCTGACCTGTGGGACGACTGGGTCGAATGGGATGCCAAGGCTTGGCCCGAGCGGAAAGCGAACCGCTACAGGTTGGTGCCGACGACCTGTTTCAACTGCGAATCGGCTTGTGGCCTTCTTGCCTACGTCGACAAGGACACTGGTGAGATCAAGAGGTTCGAGGGCAACCCCGCCCACCCCGGCTCTCGGGGACGCAATTGTGCCAAGGGGCCGGCCACCATCAATCAGGTCAATGACCCCGAGCGCATCCTCTACCCCATGCGGCGCAAGGGGAAGAGAGGGTCGGGCGAGTGGGAAAGGGTGACCTGGGAGGACGCTCTCACCGAAATCGGAGGACGGATCGGGAAGGCGATCCGCGAGAACCGCCACGACGAGATCATGTACCACGTCGGCAGACCCGGCGAGGACGGGTTCATGGATCGAACCCTGAAAGCCTGGGGTGTCGACGGCCACAACTCCCACACCAACATCTGCTCTTCCGGCGCAAGGGTGGGATACGCGATGTGGTCAGGGCATGACCGGCCCTCTCCCGATTTCGCCAACGCTCGATTCATCCTTCTGCTATCTTCCCACCTGGAAACCGGTCACTATTTCAACCCGCACGCGCAGCGGATCATGGAGGCGAAGAGGTCGGGCGCCAAGCTCTGCACTATCGATCCGAGGCTCTCCAACACCGCCTCGATGTCCGAGTATTGGCTCTCGACATGGCCCGGAACTGAAGCCGGGCTCTTCCTCGCCATCGCGCGGCTTCTCCTCGAATGGGACACCGTCGATCACGAATTCGTTCGCCGTTGGGTCAACTGGGAGGCGTCGCTGGATAAGCGATTCCCGGACAAGGACCGCACCTACGAGTCATTCATCGACGGCTTGAAGGAGACCTACGCCGACTACACACCTGAGTGGGCCGCCGAGGAGTGCGGCGTCTCTACCGACCAGATCGTCGAGGTGGCGCGAGAGATTGCCGACGCGGGGCACCGGTTTGCCTCCCACACATGGCGCTCGACAGGATCGGGAAATCTCGGGGGCTGGCAGGCTGCCCGCACACTTCAGTTCCTCCATGTGCTCACGGGGTCGGTGGGCACCAAAGGCGGGCTCTCGCCAAGCGCCTGGGGAAAGTTCAAGCCAGAACACTGGAACACGCCACCACCCCACAGCCGGTGGAACGAGCTTCTATGGCCAATCGAGTACCCCCTCGCCCATCACGAGATGAGCTTCCTGCTTCCTCATTTTCTCAAACAGGGCCGTGGAAAACTCGACGTCTACTTCACCAGGGTCTACAACCCGATTTGGACCAACCCCGATGGCTTCTCGTGGCTCGAGGTACTCACCAACGAAGACATGGTCGGACTTCATGTCGCCCTCACTCCGACCTGGTCGGAGACCGCCTGGTACGCCGACTATGTGCTGCCGATGGGTGTATCGGCTGAGCGTCACGACACCCACTCCTACGAAACTCACGCCGCCCAATGGCTTGGTTTCCGTCAGCCTGTGCTTCGTGTGGCCGGCGAGCGTGACGGTAAGACCTTCAACCGGACATACGAAGCCAACCCGGGGGAAGTGTGGGAGGAGACCGAGTTCTGGTTCGATCTCGCTTTTCACATCGACCCTGACGGATCGCTCGGGATCAGGAAATGGTTCGAATCCCCCAACGACCCGAGCCGACCGGTTTCGGTCGACGAGTACTACGGCTGGATGTTCGAGAACAGTGTTCCCGGTCTTCCCGAGGCAGCTCAGAAGGAAGGTCTCGACCCGCTCGGCTTCATGCGGAAGTACGGCGCATTTGAGGTGGAACGCGACATCTACGAGGTCCACGAGCGCCCGCCTGCCGACCCAAGGAACGGAGTCAGCATCGACGGTGAGCTGAAGACGGGCTTCAAGACGCCTTCGCGGAAACTCGAGTGGTACTCCGAGACGATGGACGACTGGGGATGGGGCGAGGAGGCGATTCCCACCTATCTCAAGTCGCACGTCAACTGGCGTGACCTGGATCTCGGGGGAAATGAGCGCATCTTGCTACCGATCTTTCGTCTGCCGACCCTGATTCACACTCGGTCGGGCAACGCCAAATATCTGTACGAGATCAGTCATGGGCATCCCCTCTGGGTCAATCCCGTCGACGCTGATGCCCTCGGCTTCGAGACAGGCGAGATGGTTCGGATCACTACCGACATTGGATGGTTCGTCATGCGTGTATGGCGAACCGAGGGCATCCGACCCGGCGTGGTAGCGGCCTCGCATCACATGGGGCGATGGCGGCAGGAGGACAAGACCGGGAACGAGCGTTGGAGCTCGGCGCTGGTCAACATCGACCAACTCGGGGATGGCAAATGGAGACTCCGCCAGTTGAAGGGCATAGAGCCTTTCGAGTCTGACGACCCCGACTCATCAAGGATCTGGTGGAGAGACCCGGGAGTGAATCAGAACCTGGCATTCCCGGTCCATCCGGATCCGGTGTCGGGAATGCACGCCTGGCACCAGCGTGTCACCCTGACCACCGCTCAGGAGGGTGACCAGTACGGGGACGTGGTCGTCGACACCGCCAAGAGCACCCAGGTCTTCGAAAAGTGGCTCGAGATGACCAAGCCCGGCCCCGGCCCTGACGGGAACCGAAGACCCCTGTGGTTGGACCGACCGGTGAAGCCGACGCCGGATGCCTACCGCTACTGAGAGAGCCCTGGCCGAGAAGGAACTCTGGGCCTGTCTTGCCGACCACTGGAGCCACGAGGCCGTTCCCGAACTGTGGGCCGACCGGGCGCCCACCGAGGTCGACATCGTTGTGTTCTACGACCCTGCTGACGATCTGAACCGAAGAGCCGGCGAGTGGGGTCACGAACTACCAGGCCATGATCTGTCCTCGTTGGCGTCGTTTGCCGCAGGCCTGGCAACGGCAGAGGCAGATGCATGGGAAACAGGAGCTCGTGACATCGCGACACGGGCATATGAGGCGAGAAGGTTTCTGTTTGCAGATCGCGTGGTCCACTGGGCTGTCCCCTGGCTCGACACCGTCGGCAGTGACAACGACAGCCACAGAGAAACAGCCCATTCTGATCGCGATATTCTCTTGGCGTTCGGCGACGAAATGAGAGCTGCGCCCCTGACGCCGGGAAGGGAAGGGCTTCACGTCGAGGGTGAGGACTCTTTCGGACCTCTCGACCACAATCAACGGAACCTGCCGGACTGGATACGGTCTGTCTGGTCAGGGGCGATTGTGTCGAAGGCCGATTCATCGTCAGATCTGGTCGGCTTGTTCGAAGATGCCGCCAACCGGTGGCCCCGACTCGCCTCGGACCATCCGGGGTCGGCTCAACTGTGGGTTGACCTCTCGGAGCGAGCCGCGAGGACTTCCCAATTTCTGCGCACCCGATGACAAGCGTTCAACCGGGTCTGCGAGCTAGGAGTCTGCCGAACTCGCTCTTCTCGTGGTCGTCAACCCTCCAGCGCTTGGATGGAGATGGGGCACGAATCCGTTTCTGAGCGCGGCGACCGCGGTTGGTGGGGTCAGTACTTCCACCGTGACATGCCGTGGACGCTTGTCGGGGCGCCGCCACCCGTCGAACGCAAATGCCTGCAAGTAGTCCTTCGTCACGAGGTGGGGGTCGTCCGACTCTGGAAGCATGACGACAGCGCCCGTCGGCAAGGCTTCCAGGTCGCTGGTCCACCGAATCCTGTCATCGGCACGGTTCAGACCTCGACCCCACAGATGCCTCTCCGCGTTGAGTCTCCGATCCAACTCCGCTGCGAGAAGAGAACGGTCCGATCCGGTGGCAATGGTCACTGCATCTCGAAACGACCGGTATTCGGTTCTCCGGCAGAACCCGCATGGACGGTGACCAGCAGCCAGAGCCGCCGCGTCGTCGAGGAAGAACAGAGGGGTCCATGTCCTCGGGGCATCGAGAGGCTGTTTGAAGTCCTCGAACTCCAGATGACAAACGATCCAACGTGAACCGCTGTGATGACGTTTCAGTCGTCCGTTGTCATCGATGAGACCGCCACGATTCCCGGTGAACAGGCCGCGCGCCGAAACGGCATGAAGATCTCCCCACGGGTCAACCCTGTTCCGACGTGCCATCCGGCTCCTCTGCGCAGCCGGGCAGACGTTAACGAGAGGTCGGCAAGCAGATGGCCCCTATTCGTTTCGAGGCTGTTTCAGATCCGTGAAGAGCACGTTGCTCTATACAAACAGCAAGTAGGCCCCGCCCTTAGCGGAGCGAGGCCTACCCGGATTTTCAGACCAGGGGTCTGAAACTCAAGTGAACAGCGTCTGAGCGCCTTCCGAGAGCTCGATAAAGTCGGTCGCGTTGATGATGCCCTCGACCCGGTCGTAGAGCTGATCCTCCTCGATGTGCATCAGAATGGCCATTGTCCATAGGACCTTCGGACACGGATCGACAAGTCTGCGACATTCACTCGGCAACCTCAGAGTTGCTGGTATAAGCTCGGCTCGGTCGGCGGGAACGTTCCGCGACCAGGCGAAAAGGGGATGGCATGGACTTCAGCACGAGCAACACAGCGGTTGTGATAACTGATCCGCAGAACGACTTCTTGAGCCCTGACGGGGTTACTTGGGAGTTGGTCGGTGAGAGCGTCACGGAGAATCGGACGGTGGAAAACCTTGAGCGGTTATTCCAGACGGCGAAGGCATCCGGTTACCCGGTCTTTGTGTCACCGCACTACTACTTCCCGACGGACCACGGCTGGAAGTTCGGTGGGACGCTCGAGAACCTGATGCATGAGATCAACATGTTTGACCGTACCGATGCCCTCTCGTTGGAAGGTTTCGAAGGCTCTGGAGCCGATTGGGTGGATCCGCTGGGAAAATACATCGCTGATGGCGAAACGATCGTGACGAGTCCCCACAAGGTGTACGGACCGGAGACGAACGACCTCGCCCTCCAGCTACGAAAAAGGAGAGTCGATCAGGTAGTCCTAGCCGGCATGTCGGCAAACCTGTGCGTCGAAGCCCACCTGCGACAGCTAACAGAAGATGGCTTCGAGGTTGTTGTGGTCAAGGACGCCACCGCGGCTGCCCGTCATCCCGAGCTTGGGGACGGCTATCAGGCCGCCCTGGTGAACTTCGGCTATATCGCAAGCGGTGTGATAACAACCGACGAGGCGATCGCTTCGCTGACCTGACCTGACCTTGGTGCGACTGGCGCAGACGTTCGGCCTGCGCGGCCATTAGGATCGTCTGCCAAAAAGGACCGAATTGACCAGACCTCTAGATGATCCTGGCAAAGTTGCTCAGCTGTTGCTGAATTCGACTGGGGAGGGGATCTACGGGGTTGATCTCGATGGCAATTGCACTTTTGCCAACCCCGCCTCCCTGCGCATCCTCGGGTTCGACAGCGACACCGACCTGCTCGGACGCAACATGCACGAACTCGTCCATCACACTCTCCCCAACGGTGACCCCTACCCGATGGTCGAATGCCAGATCTATCTGGCCTTCAGAGAAGGGCAAGGCGTCCACGTGGACAACGAGGTCATGTGGAGAACCGACGGGTCGAGTTTCCAAGCCGAGTACTGGTCATACCCGATGGAGCAAGATGGGGAGATGGTCGGCTCCGTCCTCACCTTCGTCGACATCACCCAACGACGCAGGCTGGAAACTCAGTTACGCAACGAAAACGCTAGAGCGGAACGGCTTCTTCTCAACGTGTTGCCGGCCGAAATCGCCAGACAACTGAAGGCTCAGCCGGGCAAGACCATCGCCCAACAGTTCGAGCAGATTACTGCTCTCTTCGCCGATATCGTCGGTTTCACTCCGCTGTCGGCGCGCCTCGATCCCGCCGAGGCGGTTGACATCCTCAACGAGGTTTTCACGGCTTTCGATCGCATCGCCGCCAACCACGGTGTCGAAAAGATCAAGACAATGGGCGACGGCTACATGGCCGTCGCCGGCGCACCCATTCCTCGTGACGACCATTGCGATGCGATTGCCCAGACAGCACTGGAGATGCGGGATTGGATGAACAGCCGGGTCTCCGACGACGGCATCAAGCTGCGCGTCAGGATCGGAGTCAACTCGGGGAGCGCAGTTGGTGCCGTCATTGGGACTACCAAGTTCTCCTATGACCTCTGGGGGGACACCATCAACGTTGCATCGAGAATGGAATCCTCAGGAGAACCGGGGCGTATTCAAGTTGCCGAAGGCGCCTTCTCCAGACTTCGTGATAAGTACGTGTTCGAGCCTCGGGGAACGATCGACATCAGGGGGAAAGGCGAAATGCAGACCTGGTTCCTGGAGGCCCCGCTCTGATAGACGGTCGAACGAGCAGGCTCAACCATGAATCATTGCGACAGTTCGACACGTGCTGCAATACTTAGCGTCCTCCACAGCGAGAGGAGGCAAACATGGCCGAGCACCCCGTCGGAACTGTCACCCACTACTACAGCAAGCTGGAGGTCGCGGGCATCGAATTGTCCAGCGAGCTCGAGGTAGGCGACACAGTTCACATCCTCGGACACACTTCGGACTTCACTCAGACCGTTACATCAATCCAAATCGAACATCAGACGGTTGACTCGGCGAAGGCGGGCGACCCCATCGCCATCAAAGTGAACGAACGTGCACGCGTCCACGATCAGGTCTTACTCGTCACGCCCGACTGACGGCTGGCAGGACTGAACGCCGGGCCACCGCCCGGACATGGTGCTGCGTTTCGGGTTCGCCGCCCTTGCCGCAATAAGGAGCGTCCTTTGACAAAAACCTTCGACACCGACGTGGCGGTCGTCGGCAGCGGGTTTGGGGGCAGTGTCTGCGCACTACGACTCAACGAGAAAGGCTACCGGGTCACCGTCATGGAAGCAGGCAGACGGTGGACCAAGGACACCCTCCCCAGGACCAACTGGGATCTCCGCAACTACCTTTGGTTCCCAAGGCTGGGCATGCGTGGCTTCCAGCGTATGTCGCTTTTGCGAGGCGTGTTCATCCTGTCAGGCTCGGGTGTCGGCGGCGGCTCGGTGGTTTACGCCAACACCCTCTACGAACCGCTCGATGCCTTCTGGGCCGATCCGATCTGGGCGAACATCGCCGACTGGCGCGATGAGTTGGCACCGTACTTTGATCAGGCGAAACGGATGCTCGGAGTCACGCCCTACCCAGGCGACACCCCGTCCGACCAGGTGTTGCGGTCCATTGCCCGACAGATGGGCGTCGCCGACACATTCCACCCCACTGACGTCGGCGTCTACTTTGGTCAACCAGGCGAGCGAGTCGCCGACCCCTACTTCGGCGGCGAAGGACCGGAGCGGGTCGGTTGCATCAACTGTGGAGGCTGCATGGTCGGGTGCCGCTATGAGGCGAAGAACACCCTCGACCGCAACTACCTCTACCTTGCCGAGAAGCACGGGGTAGCGGTCAGGGCCGAGACCGAGGTCATCGACATCGAGCCGCTCCGGGACGGTGGCTACCGGATAACCACAGACAGGTCCGGTGCGATAGTCCGGCATCGTAGGGAGACCGTGACCGCCGAGCACGTGATCCTCGCCGCCGGCTCGCTGGGTACCCAGAAACTGCTGCACAGATTGAAGGAAGAGGGTCGGCTTCCAAACCTCTCGGATCGGCTCGGCACGCTGGTACGCACGAACTCAGAGGCAATCGTTGGCGCGGTCGCGCCACCGAAGACCGGCATTGACTACTCGCAGGGGATCGCCATCACCTCGTCGATCCACGTCGACGAGCACACCCACATCGAGCCGGTCCGGTATCCCGAAGGCTCCAACGCCATGGGAGCGCTCACCACCCTCATTGTGGATGGCGGTGGCCGCATTCCACGGCCTCTGCGGTTCCTCCTTACCATCATCCGTCACCCGGTTCGGTTCCTGCGGTCCCTATCGGTAAAGAACTGGGCAAGCCGCAGCGTGATCCTTCTCGTGATGCAGAGCAGGGACAACAGTCTGGTGATCTTCCGCAGACGCGGCTTGTTCGGTACCAGGCTCTCTTCACGCCAGGGCCACGGCGAGCCGAACCCCACCTGGATCCCGCAGGCGAACAACGCCGCGCGCCACGCGGCAGCCGCCATGGGCGGGATGGCTCTGGGATCGATCTTCGAGGCGATGCTCAACACTCCGACCACCGCCCACATCATCGGCGGCTGCCCGATCGGCGTGAACCGGGAGTCCGGAGTGATCGATCCATACCACCGTGTCTTCGACTACCCCGGCCTCCACGTCGTCGACGGATCGGCCATCACCGCCAACTTGGGCGTCAACCCTGCCCTGACAATCACAGCGAAGGCCGAGCGGGCAATGGCGATGTGGCCCAACAAGGGCGAAGCCGACCCCAGACCGGCAGTCGGAGCCCCCTATCAGCGGGTTTCTCCAATAGCGCCGACGAACCCGGCCGTCCCCGCTGACGCACCAGCGGCGCTGCGCGTCGGTCGCACACCCCCGTCGAATCAGTGAGTAGTTACTTCGGCTTCGATCGCGTCGAGTCGACGGCCGGCGTCGGCGACTTCTTCCGCGCAACAGCCAGGGAGACCAGCACCTGGACCGACCCTACGGACTCACTTCGATGACACGACAACGCCTCGAAGCCATCAGAGATCGCCGCTCCAATCTGGTTGGCCACTGATCGAGTGCGCTACGAGGTGTAGACCTCCCACAGTCGCATCTCGTCGCGGATCTGGGTCAGATCGCTTTCGGTGGGGAGCCAGGGGTAGTCCCGTATCGGCTCGGATGGGGAGTAGGAGCCAAAAGGCCTGGTGCATCCGGGCTCACCCTCCGGACCGGGACACCCATTGGTCATGAACGGGATGCCGGTACCGATGGCCTTCTCCACGAGATCCTCGTCCACGGAGTCGATCCCGTGGATTCGGGTCATGTTCCCTTCCGGGTCGAATTCGAACCGATCCCGGGCAAAACCCTCGTCCTCGATGAGAAACCGGGCCAGCTGGATACGACGCCACCTGTGGAGGGGGGCCTTTTCCCGGTCACCAAGACGTGAATCGGGCTCCGGGTTGAAACAGAACAGGTAGGAGAAGACCTGTCGCTCGGTGAGACGGGTGAACATGTCGATCATGTCCTCGTCGGTCTCCCCCAGCCCGACCAAGGTATGACAGTTCACCTTCCAAGGCCCGAACAGATCACGGGAGTCGTTCACGACCTCCCAGTACTTCTCCCAACTCAACCCCCCTCCCGAAGGAACGTCTGTGCGGTGGGTGCGGAACAAGTCTTCGGTAACCGCGTCGAGCCCGATGCCGATCATGTCTACCCCTACGTCCTTGAAGGCCTCTAGACGTCCCCTGTTCAGAGTCGGAGGCGCCACCAGGATCGACAGTGGTGTGTCCACCTTTGCCCTTATCCGCTTGGTGATCTCAACGGTGTCGGGGAACGCCCGACCGTGAGTGACCATGGAGATGCAGAGTCGGGTGAGCTTTTCTTCGTGGCGGGCCATCCGGTCGATCAGCTCATCTGTCTCGACGAGAGGCCATTCCACTCTGATGAACGACTTGTCCTCGTAGTCACCGGGCCTGGTTCTCGCCAGACCGCAGTAAGAGCAGTCTGAGCGACAGCCGGAGGTGTAATTGAGCAGGAGGTTGATCCCGCCGAAGTCGAATGGGCGGGTGAACTTGCCGGACTTCATTCTCAAGGCGAAAGCACTGGCCATTGATATTCGAACCCAGTCAGGGCTGACACGCTTCTCCTCGGTCTCCGCGAGAGGAAGGAGCTTCCTTTGTTCGAGTGTCGTCATCGGGATTTCTCTCCTTCGTCTCTTGATTCGGGGAAATAGCACGATCCGGTACGGGATGGAGCGGCCACCCCTACCGCCGTCGCCCGACGCCCCGCGTCGAGAACAACCCGGACCATGTCGTCGTTGTCCACACCGAGACCGGAACCGTCAGGCATTGCGTCGGTGGCCAAACGATCCAGGGCCTGGCTATCGAGACGTGCCCACTTGAGCCGGCTCTCGAACTCCGACAGAGCCGCCGGGAGTTGGTTGAAGTCGCCCGCGAACAGGGCGCTCTTGATGGTGTCGCCACTCATGGCCAGATAGAGCCTGACCAAACCCCCGGGAGTCTTGATCATGGCGCTCCCGGTCGAGTCGGATCTCGGGCTTCGTTGGAAGATCCAATCTTCGGTCTGATACTTCGATTCCACGAGGCCGGTGGTTCGCTCCAGCTCCAAATCGGTGGGTTGGCCGTCAGCCAGCTCAACTCCCATCGCCTCGGCGAAACCCTCTGCTATCACGTCACGGAGTGACTTTCCGGTCCACTCCCCACCAGTCTCTCGGGTCACCGTTGTGACCCGACGCTCAACTGCGCCAACCGCGGCGTCGCCCAGCTTGGCGGCGGGGATGTCGAGAACATCGAGCATGAACCGCGTATCCAGGTCGGCGAGAATGCTGGAGTGAAAGAGGAATCCGCCGTGCCCGTCGAGGAAGAGCCCGAGCCCGGCGATCTTGCGACCATCGACCTTTAGATCGTTCTTGCCACCGAACGAAGCCTCGACTCCGATTCTGGCCAGACCGGCAACTATCCCCTCGGAGTATTCGCGGAGGATCGCCTTTGGGCTCTGCTCGACCGGCGCAGGTGCGCACACGGCGACACCCAGCTGACCGCCGCCCATGACGATGGCGCCACCACCGGTGGGGCGACGGTTGACCTCGGTCCCCGTCTCGCGACAGGCATCGACATGGATCTCGGCCTCGAGATGCTGGAAGCGGCCACATAGGGCAACGTGGTCGCGATATGTGTAGAGCCGAAGCGTTGTCGGGGCCGGATCACCATCGCGGGTGTGACTCGCTGCCAGGGCCTCATCAAAAGCAAGACCTTCGGCGCCACCCACCGAGTCATCCATCAAGTATCGCCAGTCGGCCAGGGCGCCAGTCATGCGATCGAAACCTCCTGGTACCCATCTCCAGCCCACGTGAGTGAGCAGCAGTACTCATACAACCTCGGGACCAAGCCCCGGGATTCGGCGTAGGCAATGGCTCCCTCGGCCGGGTAGGCGATGCCGTTGAACCCGTTGTCGATCGCGCTCCAGTCGAGCTCCTTCTTCATCTCGCCCATGGGCCGTCCACAGCCGAGGTTGATCTTGGTGTCGGGCATCGTCTCGCGAGAAAGGGCGAAGAACTCGGAGACCTCCGAGACTGGTGGCGGAGCGACACCGGCCATCGGCGTTCCTGTCAATGGCATGAGGACCACCAGGATCAGAGTCGAAACCGGATACTTGGCGATCATCTCGAGAGCGGTGTGCTCACCGAGAAATCTCCCAAAGTGGAGACCGATGACGATGTGGGGGATGATCGTCAGGCCCTGCGCGGCAAGCAGCGCCAGGGATCGGTCGAAATCAGCGGTGGTCAGGTCGAGGTGATAAACGTCGCGGATGGTCTCATCGGCCCCCATTATGTCCAGCATGACGCCGTCGACCCCGGCATCGGCGAGACCCTCGGCGACATCGGGATAGACAACGCCGGAGTGGACGATGATCCGCATGGGAAGTTCTCGTTTGATCCGGGCGATGGCCTCCATGTGCTTGTTGAGGGGCACGCCTCCGTCTCTCTTGGAACCGCCCGAGACGAGGATCCCGTCGGTGCCACTCTCCCAAAGCCGATGGGCGATCTCATACAGGTCCTTTCCTGCCTTGGCCGAGATCATCCCCTTGAGCACGTTCGCCTGACAGTGGTCGCACTGGAGAGCGCAGGCGTCGCCGGTTACCGAGATGGGGAGAAATCTTCGGGCGTTGGTCGGCTTCCATTCGCTTGTTTCCCACTTCTTGAGGCCGGGGGCGTAGAACTCGATGACGTCGTCGAAGTTCTCACGCCGAATCTCGAAGGTGTCGCGGGTGGGTGTGAGGGTCACTCGGCAAGCACTCCCTCGAGTCGATACTCGGTCACCTTTTGAGCAAATCGTTTGGCGATCGCGTCGTTGCCCTCAATCATCCCGCCGCGTTCTGCTGCCAGGTCGGCTGTCTCCATCTCGATCATCCAGCCCGACTCGTAAGGATCGGACTCCACCTTTCGCGGGTCAGAGAACACCTCATCGTTGACGGCGACGATTGTCCCCGAGAGCGGAGCCACCAGAGGTCCTACATACTTCTCTGCCTCCAGTGATCCGAAGGGCTCTCCTCGGGAGACAACGGTCCCGACGCCAACAGCTGAAAGATGGGCGAGCGTCCCCGATGTCTCCACACCAAGCGAATCCATGCCGATGCGCACCCGGCCATCACCGACATCCTCCACCCACATGTGGTGCACGAGGTCATAGAGGCGATCCATCCGGACCTCGAAGCCTTTGATCGTCAATGATGTCATCTCATTCCTCTCGCCTAGATCGGCGGGTTGGCCGCCAGAGCAGCCAGCAATTGGTCCATCTCCTCGAAGGTCTCGTCGGGGCCCTCGACTCGAACCTCCTTGATTTCGTCGTCATGAAAGCTGGCGGTCACCCGGTGGCCGTTGCAAGACGCCGAGCCCACCCAAACCCCGGATTTCACCTTTGCCCTCCACATGCCGTTCTCATGCGTTGGCGACCCGTCTACCCATTCTGGATCGACGAAGAGGGTGTCGAAGACATCGAGTTGATCCCGTTCCTCATCCGTGAGTGTCCCCTGTTCAGCCCCGAGACCCAACTTCTCCCCGTACCGGCGGGCGGCGGCTTCGAGGAAGAGCCCCGGATCGGCAGGAGTGGCCAGGACATGGCGTCTCATCTGGGCAAGGAACTCCTCACGGGCCACCTCACTCGGCGCCCTGACGATCGACGCGGCCGCTGAATGGTCAAATCGTGTGATCAGATTGCCCACTACCACCACCGACCCCAAAATCTGGCCGGCTGCGTGGCCACAGATCTTGCGATCTCCCAGCACGACCTCGTTTCTCGCATCAAGAGTGGCGGAAATGCCGACGTCGTTGAACGCCTCGACGGCCGGCTCGAGAAGAGCCCTGATGGCATCGCCTCGTCGTGCGGGAGCCATCGCCAACGGGATCACAATCTGGAAGAAGTGCTGGCCATCGTCGACATATACGGGGCCGCCGCCGACCATGCGGCGATAGACCGGCAGCTCGTTGTGGGGATTGAGCTCGTTGATGCTCCGGTGATAGCCGATGGAGACGTATGGCTCGCCGGGCTGCATGAAGGACAGTGTGGGCGGGGCGCCTGACGACACACCATGGGCAATGGCGTGCCATAACGTCTGAGAGCGCAGACCGCTCACCCGGCCGAAGTCGATGACACGAAGGCTCTTAGTGCTGTCCAATCTCAATCCTCACACCGAAAACAGCTGACATCGAGCTCGTCGATGCGACCGACGTACGCCTGAAATGCCTCCTCGCCTTCGAGAAGAGGGCGATAGGGAGAGTCGGGGTCATCGGGTCGGATCAATGTGATCCATCCCGCTTCGTAGGGGTCGCGATTGGCGATGAGAATGTCCTCGCTGAAAGTTGCCATGTTGGTCTCGACCACCTCACCAGCGAAGGGGGTGTATATCGGGCCCACCCACTTCGCACTCTCGACGGTGGCTACCGATCCTCCGGTCTTGACACGCCGACCCGGCTTCTTGATCAGTATCGAGACCATTCGCCCCATCCTGGTCTGGGCGACGTCGGTCATCCCCAGACGCACCAGATCATCCTCGAACTTGACCCAGAGGTCACCCTCGAGGTCATACCAGCGGTCGG
>JAZFTT010000124.1:0-9922 GCA_036446835.1 Acidimicrobiia bacterium | reverse complement strand
TGTTCTCGGCGGAGTCATCTGGCTGCCTCTCCTCTACCTGGCTCTCTTCTCGGGCGATCTCCCCTATCTGTCATCACTTGCTGTCGGCTACACCCAGGTGTTCTTCTCCGCCGGGTTTGTCACGATGTTTCTCTTCACCGTTGGAACGGGGCTCTTCTATTACACGATGGTCAGAGAACTCGATGTCTCCCTCGCCAGTCGCCAGCTCGCCCTTGTCGGGTTTTGGTCGCTCGGATTCGCTGCGGTCTGGTGGGGTACCGCCCAACTCATGTTTGGGCCGGGGCCTTCATGGTTGTCCGGAGTCGGCGCCGGCATCGGACTCGCCTTCCCGATCGGAGCTCTGGCTAATGCCGTCAACGCCTCGCTGACCCTCGATGGCGCCTGGGAAGAGGTTCGCGACAGGGCTGACTTGAGATCCGGTGTCCTCGGTCTCTATCTCGGGGTTGGTGTCGCAGTGATAGCGGCACTTGCCGGTTTCCGTTCGATCGCATCGGTCACATCGTTGACGGGCTTCTGGCAAGCCGTCGAGTACACCGCCATCTCAGGCGTCGGCACTTTGCTGATCGCCAGCGTGAGCTTCTCGGCCGTCCCCCGTCTGTTCGGAAGGGAGTTGTACACGAAGAGAGCCAAACCCTTCCTTGCCCTGACACTCACCGGATCGGTTGGTGTCCTCGTGTT
Organism: Acidimicrobiia bacterium; assembly: GCA_036446835.1. Classification (GTDB taxonomy): domain Bacteria; phylum Actinomycetota; class Acidimicrobiia; order Spongiisociales; family ZC4RG35; genus SZUA-217. The sequence goes on along the minus strand of JAZFTT010000124.1, from coordinate 9,244 downwards.
CATGACGGCTGCCGGTCTCGTCTCCGGCTACTCATGGATTGGCGGCTCCAATTCGGGCGCCTACATAGATGCCGGAGAAGGCTGGGGGGCCGGTCTGGGGGCGAGCGTCGAGACCCTGATGCTGATCGTTGTCGGGTTCGCCGTTGTCACTTTCTTCGGTCAGCTCGCGTACGCGGCCACCGTGATCGGAACAGTCACCCAGGGCAAGGCGGCCACGCAAGAAGTTCTCGTAACAAAGGACGCCGGCGATGGGTGACACACCACTAGCTGCCGCAGCAGCAGCACTCGGAATGCCTGAGGACCTGACGCGTCGCTCCGCCGAGGCTCGCGCCGCCGAGAGCGGTTCGAGTGTCGATGAGATACTCAGCGCTTGGGCAGGAGGCGGAGCACTCACCACCACATCCTCCGCCGCACCCGAGCAGCCGCCCTCTGTCGAAGCGAGCACCGAGCCTCCCGCTCAGCAACCAGACGCGGTCCCTGAGATCGTGATTGAGACGTCGCCATCAGAGGTCGCGCCCGTTGCCGCTGCACCTGTCGGCGATTACCAACCACCTGTTCTTGTCGGGCCGCCGGACAAACCAGGAACGATCATCGTGGGCGCGATCGCGATGTTTCTGGTGGTCCTCCTACTTGGTCTGATTGGCCCCTCCGTTGCCGTTGACGAACCTGGTGCCCGAACCAGCGAGATCCCCCTCTCGCAGGCGGCAGTCGATGGTCAACATGTCTATGGCTCCCTCGGATGTGCCGCCTGCCACACGCAGATGGTGCGACCGGTCATTGCCGATGTTGGCCTTGGAGCCGTGACCTTGAACGACACCAACCAGGTTCTGGGAGACCGAAGATTCGGGCCGGATCTCGCTGACGTGGGGACACGAATGACGTCGAGCCAGTTGGAGTCGACCATCACAGGTGAGGCCCCCGGGCACCCGCCCCACCATCTGGCGGAAGACGACATGGGCGCATTGGTTGCCTACTTGTTGGAATCAAGGACTTCGGGAGGGTAGGAATGGGCGATTTTGCCACCACAGCTGCTGCCCTCGGAATACCCGAGGATCTGGTGCGTCGTTCGGTTGAGGCGAGGGCGGCCGAAACGGGGGCGTCGGTAGACGAGATCCTCGCCGCTTGGGGAGGTGGTGGCACGGTGGCTGTGACCACCGTCACAGACGAGCCCGTGGAAGCGCCGACCCCTGAAGAAGAAGCGCTGGAACAGGTGCCAGCGTCCCCGGCTCCAGTCATAGTCGAGGCCCAACCCGCCACCCCCCAGGTAACGACGAGAGCCCCGATACCCACCGAGGTGACCCCGGGTGAGGCAGCGCACCTCCCTGAGGTGATAACCGTACCCACCGCCGGCATCAGAGAGCGGACCAGTTTTGTCATCCCCAAGTGGCTGACGGCCGTCTTTGTGATCGTTCCGTTTTTCGCGTTGTTTGCGCTCGGCGGCGCCTCCACCGGTGAGTGCGGGGAGGCGACAGAGTTGATGACCGATGTTGTGACGGGCGAGATCGTCAACTGCGACGGCTCCGAGTTCACCGGTAAGTCTGTCGGCGGGGGTGGAGTCAACTACATCGTTCTGGGAGCCGACATCTACGCAGGGGGCGCGGTAACGGGCGTCAATTGCGCCGGGTGTCATGGCGCCGGCGGTCAGGGCTCAGGCACCTTCCCGGGCCTGACTGGAGTACTCACCACATTCGGAGCGTGTGAGGATCACATCGAATGGGTGGGGCTCGGGTCCTCGGGATTCCAATCAGCTGGAAACAACAGCTACGGAGACACCTCCAAGCCGATCGCCGGCGGCATGCCCGGCTTCAGCAGCAACCTGACCGAGGAGCAGGTTGCCGCGGTTGCTGCCTTCGAGCGTGTGCGATTTGGTGGTGGCGATCCGGACGAAGTTCTGATCGATTGCGGTCTCGCCGAATCATCCGACGATGGTGGACAGGGTGCAGAAGGCGACGGAAGCGACGCCACGGAGAGTAACCAGGAGCCTGAGGCCTCGATCTCTCACCTCGGTTAGGCCGGCCACAGACTCGAAATCGCCTTCCTGAGAGCCTTGCGATCCACGATCACCCCCTCAGCGATCACCTCGTCATCGGGGCCGAGAACCACCGGGATTCTCATCCCGTAAAGAGATAAGAGCGGATCGTCACCGTCGACATCGATCTCCTCGAGGTCGACGCCTGCCTTCCCGACCGCCCATTCGACGAGCGGTCGGGCGTCATCACATAAGTGGCATCGGGGGCGGGTGAGAAACCGAACAGAAAAACTACTCAAGGAACTACTCTCCGTGACCGATAAGCGCAATGCATGCAGGAAGGAGGGCACTCCGTTCCCCTCATACCTAGGGCACGTTCGTCCAAGGTGTGAACGGATAGCCTCCCAGCCCGCCCCACGGTGACGGAACCCTTCTTCATGTAGTCGAGGCCCCCGTCTACGGGGGCCTCGACAAGTTTGGGCGACAGGCCGCTGGTGCCGGCATACGATCCGCCGCAAGTGAGACCGGGCACTGCCATCATCATTTTGATTCTTCTAGCCATCATCGCCGTGGCAGGTGTCATCCAGCTTTGGGTGCTTTTCTCCCCGCCAGGGTGACTGACACGCCCTCGGCGAGGCTGAGAGTATCGACCGCGCGACCACCGCGGACGGCCAGCGCGACCAGGCCCGAAGAATCAACGTGGAGCAATGGCTCGTCGCCCTGAACGTCGGAGTAGGACGTCACCCATTTGACCGAGTGCAAGGTCGACCCGATCTTGACAGTGACGGTTTCACCCGGGCTGATTCCGGCAGCGTCAAGATCCTCGGGAGAAACATTGGTCTGAACATTGCCGTAGCCGTCCACCCACCATGCCTCTCCACTGACCGTGGAGTTCACGACTTCGGCAAGGGGAAGAAGCATCGGTGTGACCTCGTCGTCGGCGACCGTTGGCCCAAGATCCCCGAGTGCGGTGTCTCCCGCAGCCAGGAGTGCGGCGGCCGGTGCGAACACATCTCGCCCGTGGAAGGTCTCACCCGGTGAGGGGATCATCGACTCCGGGTTCTCGATCGACACGATATGGGAGGCGCCCCCGACAATTGCCACGCCTGGCGACAGAAGCCCGTTGTCAGGGCCCACGAAGAAACCCCACGGTGTCTCGGCAGCTATGGCTTTACGGTCGGAGCCGACACCGGGATCGACGACAGCGAGACAAACACCCCCGGGCAGATACTGGATGGCACGGGTCAGAGCAAGGGCCCCGGCCCTGGCATTTCCTCTGGGGATCTCGTGTGCGATGTCGATGACCGACGACTCGGGGGCAAGCTTCGCCAACACACCGTGGACAACACCGACGAACTCGTCCTTGTGACCAAAGTCGGAGAGAAAGCTGATCGGAAGAGACATCGTCGGCGACGCTAGTGGTCTGTCGCACAAATGGTGTGAGGGTGTCTCCGAGACATCGGTGCTCGACTCGCCAGAACGCACAACGAAGGCGCACCCGTAGGTGCGTCAAGGCGGAGGACACAACGAGCGGCATCGAGGGCCGGAGAGACACCGCATCACTGGTAAAACGGGCCACTAATGGTCTGCCGCACAAATGGTGTGAGGGTGTACTGCCCTATATTGACCGAATGACCGAGTATTCCTACGACGATCTGGCGCGGGACGTTGCATCAACCAACGTGTCGATGCTCATCGGGGGGCTCGATACCGGAAAGACGACCCTTGCTCTCCAGGCGGTCCGTCATGCGCTCGCCGTCGGACGAACACCTGTCCTCGTCGACGCCGACGTTGGGAACTCGACCATCGGACCACCTGCGTGCGTTGGGATGAAGGTGTTCAACTCGTTGGACGACCTCGAGAACCTCGACCAACACGACGGACTCCACTTCGTTGGCACCGTTACGCCATCGCGGCTGGTCCTTCAACACGTCGTCGCCACGGCTGTAATGGTCGAAAGGGCGAGGCGGGCCGGAGATGTCGTGATCATCGACACAACGGCGGTCGCTTCAGGCGTATCCGGCGAGACTCTCAAATACCATAAGTCGGAGCTCTGCCGACCCGAGAAAATCGTCGCCCTCCAACGTGGGGAGGAAATGGAGCCTGTCGTCGGAATGCTGCGACGTTTTCTCGACGCAGAAGTGATCACCGCGCCCACCGACCCCGCTCTCCATCCGATGACACCAGATGAGCGAGCTCGGAAACGCGCCGACAGTTTCGCGGCGGCACTCCAACCCCCTCTGGATAGATGGAAGGTGCGACCGACGGTATTCGCTCCGACCCTGCCGGTGGGTCTCAGTCTTGGAAGGCTCGATGATGTGCTCGTTGGTGTTCAGGGCTCGGGCGGCGGTTGCCTGGGCCTTGGTGTCCTCCACCATGACGACGACACACTGCGGGTCATGACCAATGCCGGTGAAGGCATGACCGGACTCCGACTTGGCTCCATGCGGCTAGACACCCAAACTTACGCATCAACGATGGTCAACCTTCGTGAGGTCATGTTCGGCCTCTAGGTCCACGTTGGCGCCTCATCCGACGCGTTAGCCGTCATCAGGCACCTGTCAATGAATGGTGAGAACCAAGTCCGGCGCTTAAGCAACCACTCTTCGTGGTCGATAACCCCACCATGCTGGGGAAACAGAGATGGCTATCGATTGTTCTGCTTGCCTCATTGGCAACGGTCAGTCTCGGTCTGTCGGCCGGCGCCGATTCGGCGTCTGAGGCCGGCTTTCTCGCGAAGATCAACGCCTCTCGCTCCGCCAACGGCCTCGCCCCTCTGACCGTGGACGGCGGTCTGCGAAATCACGCCCGAGACCACACCCAGGACATGATGGACGCCGGCAACATCTACCACTCGACCAGTGCCGAGTTGAAGGCGGCAGCAGGTAGCGGTTGGTCGAAGCTGGGTGAGAATGTCGGCCGCGGGGGGACCGTGGATTCGCTTCACACTGCCTTCATGAACTCCGCGGGACACAAGGCCAACATCCTCGGTGACTACAACTACGCAGGGATTGGCACGGGCACACTCGAGGGTGTTCTCTATGTGACAGTGGTCTTCATGAAGAAGAGTGCCGGGCCAACGACGACGACGACAACCGTACCCGCCGCGACCACCACAACACCCAAGGCCACCACCACCACGGCGAACGGCTCGACCGCCACCACTGCGAAGTCGCCAACAACCACCACGGCCAAAGGCACCACCACCACTACGACGATTCCACCCACCACTACCACGACACTGATAGTTGGTCCCGACAAGCCGGTGACTCCCGGCGAGTCCTGTGTGGTGGCAACGCGCTTCTGGTGGATGTGCCACGATTGAGTGGCTGAGGTGTAGCTAGATCCAGAGACGGCAAAACGCCCCAGTGACCTCCTGGAGCCTCCTCCGCACTTCCCCGAACGGACGCTTCTCCCGATTGCCTCTAGGGCGTTTGCGCTGCCGAATCTACGACAAAGCAACCTCCTATTCAACGACCTCGTGGGCCACTTAACACAACGTCAACCAACGTACACCATCCCCCCGTGTCCGAGGTTGAGACAACAAACCCGGGTTACCAACAGGAATCGGTGTTATCCACAGGGCTTTTCCACATGGGTGTGTTCACAAGTTTCTAACCCGAAGTTTCGCGTTTCGCCGTACCGACTCTGATCAACGCTCGAAAGGCGACCTCCACCATCTCACGCGAATTCCAGTTCCAATCGGGACAGGGTCGAACCCACGGCTACTCTCCGCCAATCACATCGGGGTGACCCACCTTCTCGAGATACGTGGCTGCCGGCTTTGACAGCTCACCCAAGGCATCGAGAGCCGCGACTGCACCCACAATGGCAATGTCCATCAGCCCATCCCAGCTCTTGACTGCCACTCCCAACCTGTCACCAACAGCCACCCCGATGCACCCTTGAGCACCTCCCTTGGCCACCGCGTCGATCCCCACCGAGATCGAAGTGTCGCCACTTCCGTTGCTCGCAATGAGAGCCGGATACCGACGCATCACGGCTCGGACCTCATCAAAGGCATCCTCCGCTCCAAGACGTGCGAATAGGAGCGACATGGCGCGGGCAGTCGTTCTCAGGACCGGAGCGCCACAGCCATCGACCCCGACCGGTTCGACCGGGTGCTCTCCAAGCTCGGAGACGACTGCAACTATCTGTTTCTGCAATAGATGGGCGGGTGAGAGATAAGTGTGATCGGCCATACCTGGGCAACGCAGGCGCGAAGAAACCCGGCATGTTTTCCCGAGCACTTGTGCCAGATTCGGCAGGGTGATCTCACTCCATTGCGGGCCAAATAGAGGCCAGGCTCGTCCGATAGTGGCCAATCTGGAGGTGTCTGCAAGTCCGTTGCGCTGAGATCTACGTCTGTGAGAATCGACTCGACCGGCGCTACATGAACAGGCAAGCCACGATGTGAGGCAGCTGCCATTGCAAGCTGGATGGGTTCCAGGACCAGCCCCTGATGCCTGCGAGACATATGCCTGAAACGGCTTGGCCGATGAGCGCAGAAAGAAGGGTCGATCGATGTCGCCGGACCATGCGACCAGCGAACCGTCGGGACGGGAAATTGAGACGACGCCATGGTGGGTCGACTCGACAAGACCTGATCTGACCCGGGCGGCGAGCAAGATTCAGCCCGGGACCGTCGCCTCGCCCTGCTCGCTCCTGTAACGCGCGACGATCTCGCTTTGGAGAGTGTCGATTACAGCGTGCAATTGCTTGCGCTGGTTGGACATCTCGGTCTCAACCTCCTGAATCTGATCCAGAGCTTCAACGACATCATCGTCCGATAGATCCGAGAGCTGGGTGAGAACGCTGTCGTCCATGATCTTGTCGATCAGCCGCCGCCCGGTTTTGGACGGAATCGGCGGCATCGTCTCTATATGCCTGAGGTTGGGTTCCTCGCCAAAGACCATTCCGCTGGCAAGGATCTCGGGCAAAGCCTCGAGCAGGGTACGTTCTTCCTCGCCACCACGACGACGCAACTCGAAATTCAACAAATCCATGCGTCCATGGAGCAGACGCCGGTAATAAGAGATCTGAGACTCGACGTCCTCGGCGGTGTGGCGTCTCCGTCTGAGCTCGTGCAGGTCGAGTCCTGACAGGTTGTCCAGGTACTCAGGCTCGAGAACGATATCGATGCGGCGGCGCTTGTCGGTCACGCCGTCAGGTTACTTGCAGGCGGCGGCCAGGGTGGGATAGGGGTTCACCGCTGCTCCGCCCCTTCCGCCAGGATGAATCTCGAAATGGACATGAGGGCTTCCGCCCCTCGCGTTGCCGCTATCACCGTTGAAGCCGACTACCTGTCCCTGACTCACACGCTGACCACTGGAGACGTTCCAACCGGCCAGGTGGGCGTAGTAGTACGCGACACCGTTGCCGCCTGTCAACCAGACGGTCTTACCGCCAAGACCCCGGTTCCCAACCCAGACCGTTCCTGATGCAACCGCATACATAGGCTCATTCCATGCCGCGAAAAGATCGGTCCCCTTGTGTGCCCTCCCTCCCGAGCGTGGAGCACCCCATGTGTCGCTGAAAGATGTCCGACCCGGGGTGAACGGGCAGATGAACGACCCCACCTGAACCGAGCCGGAGGCTCGCCGGCGTGCCGCTTGACGGGCCGCCGCCTGCTCGATCTCGTACTGCTTCTGAAGCTCCTTGCATCGTCCGCTCAGCTTGGCGTAGGTGGTCTGCTCGCGGGCCATCGCTTCTTCTTGAATCTCCCGGATATCGAGTGCCTGGGCTTCGGCGATCTCGAGGGCATCGTGATTCTCATCCAGCTCCACCTGGAAACGGCCAAACTCCGCCTTGGCGGCGATCAGAGAGTTGATCGACTCCTGGCCACCAACAGTGGCTGCGCTGAGAAACTCGGAAGTTGTCAGGAATTCGTCCACCGATGAGGCGCTCAAGATAATGCCTGGGTTAGAGAACCCACCCAACATGTAGAGCTGGACGGCCTGCTCTTCGATCTGGCCCTGAATGGCCAAAAGCTCCTCTGAGCGGTTATCGACCTGCCCCTGAATCCGACCCTGTTTGGCCTCGAGGGTGTCTACGTCCACCAGGATGCCTTCGTATTTGACTGCGGCATCATCGAAGTCGGCACGAGCCTCTCTGTACTCGGCCAATTGCTCGCGCGAGTCCTCACAGGCCGCATTGACCTGTGACCTCGTGACCGCCTGGGTGGGCAGGGGAAACAGGGATGCCACCAACGCGACCAGGGTGATGAGAAGAAGTGCGCGATAACGCGACTTCAGAGCAGCCATTGGCGCCAAATGCTAACCAGGGGATGAAGCTTGCAGTAGTTGGAGCCAGTTGACCTCGCTCAGCCACGACTACCGCAATTGGGGTCGCAATGGGAGGAGAGTGGGCGGGCGATCTAGAGAATCACCCGGATAAGCGGGTAGTAGATGGCAGCAGCGAGAATCACCCCGTCCAGGGACGCCAGCAACCCCGGAGAACGCTCGGTGAGCGTCACCCGTCCCGTCCGCAGCATCGAAGACAAACCGTGGCCCGCGACCAACGCCACGGCAATGCCGAGGCCCACCAGGAGATAACCAACCGCATCGAGATTCCAGAAGGCGGCGGCGGCCACCGTTGCCAGGACTGCCGTGATGGCGGTGGTAGAGAACTGATCTAGAAATGGGATAGCCGGCATTCGGGCCACCAGCGCACCAAGCAGCACACCGACAATGACTGCAAAGAGAAAAACATCCACTGCACGGTCGTCGGGCGAGAAGCTCGATCGTGACAGGACCATTGACGCCGTCGCCAGACCTGCGAGCAGGCCGACAAGCAGGGTTGGGGAGTAGACGTCAACGCTGCGATAGTCGGCAAATACCACCGCCCAGCCGAGCACGATCGCGACAACAAGGGCCACCGTGAGGCCATACCCGGCACCGCCAACGATGTGAGCCGAGAGAGCGCCCGCAGCCGCGGTGGTCGTAATGGCCAGAGGAGCCAGCAGACGCCCTCTCGCAGCGAAGGCTGCAGACAGGTCGAGTGCCCACGCGGCGGCGATTGCCACCAGCGCCGCGGCCCAGATCTCCTGGCTCTGGGTGTTGGCGAGAACGGCCACCACCAAGACGACGATGGGCAAGAATCCAAGCAGGTCGACTGCTGCGAGTGTTGCCGGTCGGCTGCCCCCTGAGACGGGAGGCAGCAGAACTACCTCGTCGGACTCCCCCACGGAGTCTGCCAAGGCTGCCTCCTCACCGTTTACCCATACCCGAGACGTCTCGACACCTCTTTCGAAATCGGGCCCGAACTTCTCGCTGG
>JAZFTT010000123.1:0-17407 GCA_036446835.1 Acidimicrobiia bacterium | reverse complement strand
CCACCAGACGCTTGCTCTGAATGCTCGCTCCCTTGGGAGGGAGAACATCGTCGGGTCGAAGGCTCTTGGGCTCGTCAGTCATTCGATCTCAATCTTCTGTCGGCTGGAGTCTCGATCATGATGGCCATCTTCGTTCCCTATCGCACCTATTTCCTCGATGACCGCCTCGATGGCCTTGAGGCCTTCGATGCCGGCTTGAAGCAGGTGGTAGACGGCCCGACGGCTCGCCCGCGCCAGGGCTGTGATTGTCGGGGAGGATTCCATCAGCCTTCACCCGGGTTTCCGAATGTCACATGCAACCCTCCGCCCTTGAGGCGTGCACGGATCACTTCTCTCCGATGCAAGGCATCTGGAAGTATGAAGGATCGCCGGTACGGACCGAGTCGTACGTAGAGCTCGCGACCATGCCGGAACACATCGAGATCCGATTTCTCAACCAGCGGAAGATCCAACTCCATTGTGACGGTGCCGTCTCGCTCCGTGATCCGGAACGGACTGACTGCCTTGAACCCAAACACCGGGTCGGCGTCGCCGTACAGCTCCGAAGCCATCAGTCGAAGTCTGTCGACGCCGATCATCTCGTCGTCAAACAGTCTCAAACGCAAACGAGGCACGTCCGCGAAAGCTTCATCGATCTCGTCTAGATGCCCTTTCTGGATGGCACGCCATCGCTCGAAATAGGGGTCTGCGACCATGTCAGGAAGAACCCGGTTTATCACCACGCCATCCACGCCGTAGCCAAAGAGACTGAGATAGCTATACGTTCTGCGGGCTTCGTCGATCACCATCTTCTCAGGGTTCACCACAAGCCGCGCCGAAGTGATCTCGGGCTGTGACATGAGTTCCTTGACCTCCTCGATGCCCTCGAACACCGACTGGGCCGCACTGAACACCTCGTCCTCGGGGATGGGCAGGTCCGTCAGCCGGCTCAACAGGGGTCGTGCGGCCTTCATGATGCGTCGCTCCGTGGGCAAGACTTTCTCGAAATACCAGGACAACACTTCCGGCAGCGAAAGAAGCCGAAGGGTCTCGGCTGTGGGCGCGCAGTCCACAACGACCACGTCATAGTCCCCTGACCTAGCATGGCGATTCACCTCGAGGAGGGCAAACAGCTCGTCCATGCCCGGGAAGACGAGAAACTCCTCGGCCTCGATTCCGGCGGCGCCGCCCCAGTCGAGGACATCCATCAACTGATTGCGGATGACGCCCCAGTATTTGTCGAGTTGTTGTTGGGTATCGATCTGCTGACCGTCGAGACGCTCGACCACCCGTGTCGGTTTCGATCCGAGACTGATGGCGATGGCGTCGGCCAGGGAGTGCGCCGGATCGGTCGAAGTGATCAGTGTCCTGTATCCGGCGTCAGCCGATGCCAAGGCCGTAGATGCGGCCACAGTGGTCTTACCAACACCGCCCTTGCCGGTAACCAGAATGATCCTCACTGGTGCTCTTCGGTGACTCTCTTTCTCAGACCGCGGAGTGCCGTTGTGACAATCTGTTTCTCCGCCTGCCGCCTGAGAAAGCCGGGAACCGTGAAGTTGGGCTCCACCGTCAGGGAGTAGACGACCTCGGTCGCATCGTCCAGAGAGGTGAACTGGTAGGAACCTTCCAGCATCTCGAGATCGTCGCTGGGCTCTGCAACCCAACTGAGGACGTTGGGTCGATTGTGGATGTATTTGAGGACGTATCTGATTTCTTTTACGAAGCCTTCCAGCACGAATCGGGCACGGTCTACCCGGCCACTCTCGTCACTTTCCAGGACCTCGACCTCCTTGACGCCTGTGGCCCATTCCGGATAGGCAGCCACGTCCGCAGCGACGTCGTAAAGCGCCTCAGGCGCGGCATCGATCTCCAGAGTCGAAAAGGTTCCTTCAGGCATGTTCCCCGCTTGTCATCGAATCGCCGAGGCTAGTGCGGCGCCTCGCTAACGAATACGGCCGACATGGACCTTTTCGGATTCGAGACGAAGAAACCTGCCCGTGGCACGGAAGTACCCGGCGTTGAAGCATCGCGTCGCACCCACCCGCCAGGTGGAGGCTTGCGGCTGATGGACATCCCCGAACAGATGAAAACGAGGTTGATGCTCCAGCAGGTAGTCCCGGATCGGACCCGACCCTCGTTCGTCCTTTCCGGTAATCACATCGTGTCGCATCGCGCGAACCGCTGGAGGCACATGGGTACACAAAACGTCGACCGAGCCCAGCCCGTCCAGAAGCGAAGACATCTCCTCGTCGGAGACCTCGCCTTCAACCTTCAGCGGGGTCTCGACACCGCCACCAACAAAGCCCAACCGGAGCCCGTCGATCTCGACAGCCTCGCCGTGGACGTAGCGAAAGCCATCCGGAAGAGACTCCTTCAGCCGGCGCGGCCGGTCAACATTCCCGTGGATCACCAGACCGGCGCCGTTCGAGAGCGTCACCGCGACTTCGTCGTATTGACGATCGATTGCCCTACCGATCTCAGCACGAACCTCTTCCCCTCTCTCGCCCACACGCTCTAACCAGAGGGCTCGCATCCCGGCATAGTCCCCCGAGGCCCGAGCTTCAGCCGAGGCGCGGGCAAACTCGAGCCCAAGAACATCGGCAACCGCCCCCTCGCCACTCCGGTAGTCGGTCAGGTTGGCCAGATCACCCAGAATGATCACCTGCTCGTCGCTCTCAACGAGTCGCCGGAGTGGCTTCATGGCCCCGTGGACATCGGAAACGAAGAGCATCAGCCTTTCGCCTGACCGACCGCATAGCGAACCCACAAGACCGACAGGACCGCCGCGATGACGGCAAGGAAAAGGGAAAGCTGCCATGTGAAGTCGAGCGGAGAAAACTCCGCGGACATGCCACCCATGCCAAAACCGACGAGAGCGCCGATCGCAGCCTTGCCTCTGACTCCCATCAACTCACCGGGGTCTCTCTCCGGATGGCCCACGTTCTCGGCGAAGGCGCCACCCATGATCACCACTAGAAGACCGATGATGCCGACCACAAGGACGATCGCGTACACCTTGACCATGAAAGCCGAGGGTAACCGGACGATGGCACGTGGACCGCATGTCAATCAGGACACCCGGCGCTCCGCTGGAATGAGACGCAGGCGGGGCACGAGTCCTCCATCCGCGAGATTCTTGATGGCCTCGGTCTGACTGTCACTGAGATCGACCGGGCCGGCCCCGAGCAGACAGGTCACGACACACTCGTCACAGGCGCTGGTATCCAACATGGCGCATTGCTCACAATCGATCAACATCTCTGACCTCCTGACCTCACCCTACGAGAGGGGTGTGACAGGAAACTCGCGGGCATTAGTGTGACCCCCCAACCGTGATCCAGAAGGCGCCCACCCATTAGTACAGCCGCCGGTCTGGCTCTCGTCGCGTTTCTTCTGGCGATCAACGCTTTCTTCGTTGCCGGCGAGTTCGCGCTCATAACCGTTGAACGAAGTCGTGTCACGAGAAAGGCCGAGGAGGGCGACCGGAAAGCCCGCCGAATTCTGACCGGTCTCTCCAAGTTGTCGTTTCATCTGTCGGGGGCTCAGCTAGGAATAACACTGTCATCGCTGATTCTTGGCCTCGTCATCAGGCAAACACTCGGCCCAGTGATCGAGCCGTTTCTTCGATGGCTCCCTTTCTCGGAGGAATTGATACCCACACTGACCATCGTTCTCGCACTGGCCCTCGGCACCTCCCTGCAACTCGTGTTTGGCGAACTGGTCCCCAAGAACATGGCCATCACCTACCCCTATCGAACGGCTCAGCGTGTCGGAATACCGATGCTGATGGTCAACGCCACCTTCTCTCCCCTGATCCGGGTACTCAACGCTGCTGCCAACCGGACGGTGCGGATCATGGGAATCGAACCCAGAGAGGAGTTGGCCGGTGTTCGATCGATAGAGGAGCTGGAGCTCATCATCCGAGCCTCCGGAGAGGGTGGCCTTCTCAGCGACGACGAGCTCGGTCTGCTCACCCGATCCATAACCTTCGCGGAGAATCTCACATCCGATGTCATGGTCCCGAGGGTGCAGATCGTCGGTCTCCCCTCGTCCGCGACTGTTGCGGACATCCAGCGTGCCTCCATCGAGTCCGGGCACAGCCGGTTCCCGATCTTCGGCTCCGACCTCGACGAGATCCTCGGGGTGGCCCACGTCAAAGACAGCTTGCGAGTTCCGGCTGAGCAGCGAGGCTCGGAACCGATCGTCAATCACATGCGGCCCGCTCTGGTAATCCCCGACAGCCAGCCGCTCGAGATTGTCCTGTTCGAACTGCGAACCAGGGGCTCGGGAATGGCCGTGGTGACCGATGAATACGGGGGTACGGCGGGCATCGTCACGTCGGAGGACCTGCTCGAGGAGATCGTTGGTGAGATCAGGGATGAGTACGACCATCCGCCATCCTCCGTTTCCTCAAAACTCGGGGAGCTTTCGGGTCTTCTACATCGGCACGAAGTTGAAGCGACCCTCGGCCTCGAGTGGCCCGAGGGCCGATACGAGACACTGGGCGGTCTGATCACAGCATTACTGGAGCATCTCCCTGAGCTCGGTGACACGGTGGAAATCGACGGATGGCTGTTCGAGGTGGTCGGGGTTGACGGATTCCGGGCGGACAGAGTCAAGGCAACTCCACCGACCGAGGACGGCTCATGAGCGTTCTGGCCGTTGTCGTGGCCGTCTTCCTGATACTCATCAACGGCTTCTTCGTTTCGGTCGAGTTCGCCTTCACCGCCTCCCGCCGAACGATCCTCGAGGAACGTGAGGCATCGGGCAGCAAGCTGGCCCGTTGGGCACTGGCGTCGATGAACGAGCTCCCGGTCACCTTCGCCGGCGCTCAGCTCGGCATCGTCGGGGCATCGCTCGTTCTCGGTTTTGTCATCGAGAACTCTCTTGAGGTGGCGTTCCATGGCCTCTACGACACACTCGGCTTCCCCAGCGGAGTCGTCACAACATTGTCCCTGGTCACGGCCCTCCTGATCGTCACCTTCGCCCACAACGTGTTTGGAGAGATGGCGCCGAAGAACGCCACCATCGCGGCGCCCGAGAGGATTGCGCTCATTGTCTCCGCTCCATTCCGCGGCTACGTGACCATTCTCAGGCCGTTGATCTTGGCCCTCTCCTGGACAGCCGGCGGAGTCTTGAGACTGTTCGGCGTGCAACCCCGACACGCCGTCGAGATCGCCCAGTCGGCAGAAGACATTGCCACCCTGGTCAAGACGATCGGCGCCGGAGGAATCATCGATCCAGGCTCGTCGCGACTCCTGACATCGGCACTCAAGTTCCAGGACACAGTCGTGTCGGAGGTCATGGTTCCGCGTCCCGACCTGATCGCCGTGTCGACGAAGGAGTCGGCCGCGGCAGTCGAGCACATTGTGGTGGAGACGGGACACTCCAGGATTCCCGTGTACGGAGAGGATCTCGACGACATCAAAGGCTTTGTTCACGCAAAGGACCTTCTGACTGTCGACCCCGACTGGCATCGCCAACCGATCGAGGAACGCCTCATTCGCACTGTTCCTGTTGTCCCGGAGTCAATGCCGGTATCACCTTTGCTGGAGATGATGCGCTCCGAGGGAGTTCACATCGCCGTGGCCATCGATGAGCATGGGAGTGTCGCCGGTTTGGTGACGCTCGAAGACATTGCCGAGGAGCTCGTTGGCGACATCCGCGATGAGCACGACATTCGCGAGGTGATGGAGATCAGAGCAGCGGGACGCAATCGATTTCTCGTGGCCGGCCAGACGCGCCTCGACCGACTCGCCGAGGTGGGAGCCGTCCTCGAAGCCGGGGACTACGAGACCGTCGGCGGATACCTGATGGCCAAACTGGGCCGGGTCCCTCGACGTGGTGACTCGCTTACCACGGAAAGCTTCGACATCAGGGTTCGACGGATGGACGGGAGAAGGGTTCGCGAGGTCGAACTCACGGTCAAACCACCAACTCCCGAAACTATCGAAGAGAAATAGCGTTTTGTGAAGATTCGCGCGGGCATAACCCGCGCGAATCTTCACAAAACGTATGAAACAAGGGCTAGTTAACCTCGTCGCGGAACTCGAGCAGCGTCTAAGTGACGGGTCGGTGTCGCCAGGTCTGAATCCGGATCTTGCCGCATCGATCCCAAACGCCGAGACATACGTGTTAGTGCTGTTCGACGGTCTCGGTGATCTCCAGATTGCTTCGCATGAGGCGGCCGCCGACCTGAAGGAGCATCGGGCGGAGGGCTCTCGACGCTCCGTTCTACACTCAAACCTCGGTGGCGACAGCCACGCTCGCCACGGGGCTCCCGCCTTCGCGCCACGGTCTTGTCTCCTATTTGATGCGGCTTCCCCTGCGCAACAGTCCGGTCAGCACCCTCTGGTGGTCAGACGTCGACGGCACGAAAGTCGACATCGATCTCGAAGGCTTCCTCTCCGCTCCCAACATGGCGGAGCGTCTGACGTCCTGGGGCGCTGAGACTGTGGTGGTCGAACCGGCCATCTATCTCGGAGGCCCCCTCGACCGTGTGCTCTACCGTGGAGCCCAAACCCGGGGTGTGGAAGAAGGATCGTCGATCGTTGAGGCTGTCCTCGAGGAGGTGTCCCGGCCCCGGCAGGCTGGTGATTTGCTATCTGCCCCACGTCGCCGCGCACGCTACGGGCACCGGGTCCGGGGCCTACGTCGAGGCTCTTCGCACCGTTACCAACGAGTGGCAAACGATCGGCGAAGGTCTCCCCTCGCGCGCGGCTCTCATCGGAACCGCTGACCATGGGATGGTCGACGTGGCTCCCGACGATCGCATCGACCTCGATCCTCCATCGTCACTAACCCTGTACGGGGACGATCGTGTCATCTATGTGGACGGTGAGCCAGGGTTGGCCGCCGAGTACGCCTCCAGCCTCCCGGCGACTTGGCTGCCGATCGACAAGGCCCACCATCTATGGGGACCAGGCCCGTTTCACCAGGAGCTGGAGAGCAGGTTGCCGGTGAGTTTGATCGTCGCCGATGGCAACGTCGCCATCCACTATCCGGGCAAACAGATCCACCTCGTCGGCTACCACCGTGGCCTATCCGAAGACGAGTTACGCATCCCGCTACTGGTATGGGATGGCGATGCCTGAGGCAGTCGCAAAGAAGGGTCAGCCAACTTCCTGAAGGAAGCCCAGGACATCATCGACGTATTTCTGTGGGTCTGCCTGGTACGACTCGATGTGGCCGGCGTCAGGGACCTGGATGAGTCTCACCAGGTCGGGAGCTGCTTCTACGAAGGCAACACTCTGGGTGACGGGAACGCTCTGATCGTCGGTCCCATGATGAACAAGCACCGGTGTGCGAAGTGAGAACTCTGCCTTGTCGACGTAGTCAATCGCCTTCCAGTTGACACCGATTCGCAGCGAAGTGATGAACTTGGCTACCCAGCTGATCGTGGGGGGCACCTTCATCGGCAGGACAGGCATGTCTCGCTGGGCGGCGGCGAAGTCAACGGTGTCGCCAAAATCGATATTGGGGGCATCGAAGATCAGTCCCCGTATCTCGTCGAAGTTGTGGCGGTAGAGAAACGAAAGGACATGCGAACTGCCAGTGCTGAACCCGCTGAAGACAACGGCCTCGGCGCCGTTCAACTCGGCAAACTCCATGGCGCCTCTGATGTCCTCCCACTCGGTTCCGCCGTACTGGTAATAACCGCTCGGATCGGATGGCTGATTCTCGTCATTGCGATAGGTGATCGAAAGCTGGGGGTACCCCGCTTCCTGTAGAGGGGCGAAGAGATGTTCGGCCTCGGCCGGCGTGGCGCCTTTGCCGTGAATGTGGATCACCCAGGTGGTTCCGCTCGCGGGGAGATGAAGAGCATCCATCTGCCCGAGAGGCGTCTCATAGGACACATTGACAATCTCGTAATCGCCGGTTGGTGTCACGATCGGGTCGGGATCGGGGACGAAGCCGTCGGCGATCAGCTCACTGGAAAAGAACCAGCCGCCACCTATGTGAGCAACGAGAAGAAGAGCGACAAGCGTCCAGAGGACACCGCGAAAAAGTGATCTGGTTGACATCGTCTTTGATTCTTGCTGATTTCACCCGACTGGCAATGACAATCCGCCGACCAGATGCTCTTCGTGGTCGGTCACGGGAATCGGATCCTCCCCGAACGTGGGCTCCAACTCCCAGGCTTCAGAAATGGTCTCGTCCACTCTCACCGAGACTGCATCCTCCATTACCGACTCGACTGGATCTCGACCGGCGTCCAGGAGTCTCTGTCGACGCACCAAACCGATGAGAAGGCCTTCATGTGCGACGGCCAGGGTGTTCTCCGTGTGAAAACGAAGCGTGTCGTCAGCCTGACGAAGGGGCGCCACATAGACAGGGTCCCCCATGAACCGAAACACGCGGTCCGGGGCGCTGCGGACTATCACTGCCCCGACTTGAGCAGTCCGGCGAAGCCTCGCACCCGGTCCAAACATCGACCGTTGCAGCCACGATCCTCCGGGGGCGCCAAGAACCAGAAGGGCACCCTCATCGAGGGTTTCCACCAGTTCTGAGATACCGTCTACCTCGATCACACGACCCCCCAACCCGGGAAGCAGGGACCCGATCTCGTCGAGAATCCCTTGTGCGGAGGCTATGTCGTGGTCAGGCCCAGAAGCGGAAACCATCTCAGAGGGGACGCCGAGGGCAGAACCCAGTTGAGTGGCGGTTTCGGCGGCGAGAAGAGAGTGTGGCCCGCCCGCAACAGTGGCAACAACTCGAGTGACAGCCTCGGGCTGGAAATCGACCGGAACGGCAACACCGACGAGGTCGAAGCTGTTGGACAGTTTCCTGGCAACCAGGAGATCTGCACGCCGGCTGATGCATTCCTCGGCCGGATCTCCGGAAACCCGAGTGGACTCACCCTCTGCGAGGAGGTCGGCAAGTTCGGCACACCCTTTTCCCCGTGTCCAAACGACCGTCGGAGTGTCCGCTTTGGGGGATGTCAGATTCATCTCCGCTCCTCATTGTGCCACACCACTCATGTATTCAAACGCCACCGCATCACAGCCTATGGGCATGAACCTCTGATGACGAGTGCTTTGTTCCATTGCCTCAACGTGGCCGTCAGGAGGTGACAAGATTGGGATATGGATTACTCACAGGTACTGGCTCGTCGTCGCATGGTCAGGAACTACACCGAACAATCGGTGGACGACGATGCCCTCGACCGAATCGCCGCTTCGGCGCTGAGGGCTCCCTCGGCGGGCAACAGCCAGGCGATCGGAGTGGTAGTGGTGACCGACGCGTCGGTGCGGCGCGAAATCGCCCAACTCGCAGGAGAGGACTCTTATGTGTCTGCCGGGTTCGACCCCTGGATCTCCAGGGCTCCGGCACACATCGTGATTTCGGTCAGCGAGAAGGTATATCTGGACCGATACTCCGAACCCGACAAACTAGGGCCGGATGGCCAGATGATCGAGTGGCCCATCCCCTACTGGTGGGTCGATGCCGGGGCAGCTCTCATGGCAGTGCTGCTGACTGCGGTAGACGAAGACCTGGCTGCGGGTTTTCTCGGCGTTCACTCGGTCCCGGACCTCGTCAACGTCCTTCGGCTGCCGGACGACCACAACCCGATTGGTGTCGTCACCATCGGCCATCCCGCTCCGGATCGGAGGTCGGCAAGTCTCGACCGGCCCAGAAAGTCAAAGGATTCGGTGATCCACCACGATCACTGGGATGAAGGCGGCTGATCCTCGGCAGACGGAAGCATCCGCCCGAGTGCCTCGTACGCGGCGCCGAGATCAGCCTCCCGAACCAGGACCTTGACACCTTCGATCCGATCAAAAGTAGGTATTGACGACGATGCCACATCCGCCTCCACGATCGCATCGATGCCGAACGTCTCGAGCTTCGCCTTGACCAGGGTGGCCTCGGTCAGACTGGAGTAGGTACCCAAGCGGCTGAGCTTCATGGTCGAACTCTAGGAGTCTGTCGAATAATGCCGTTGCTCGACTGCGATACTCGTCACCGATGCCTTACGACATCACATCGCCGACCAACGAGCGTATCAAGCGACTGATTCGGCTCCGGGAGAAGAGGCATCGCAACGCCGAGGGCGTCTTTGTCGTGGAAGGTCCTCGGATGATCGATCGTGCAATCGAGAGCGGTCTGAAGCCTCTCGAGATCTACATCGACGACCCAACCTCCGAACTGGCGAATGCCGATGCGCTGATGGTGGAGCCGACGGTGCTGAGTCGGGCCTCGTACCGAAGTCAGTCGGAAGGTGTGATAGCTGTCTTCGAGCAGTTTCCGCTCACACTCGACCAGATCGATCTGGACGACACACCTCTCGTCCTGGCGGCGGAATCGATCGAAAAACCCGGCAACCTCGGCGCCATGCTGCGCACGGCCGATGCCTTCGGAGCAAACGGTTTTGTCGCGATAGGCGAGACGGTTGACGTCTTCAACCCCAACGTGATTCGGGCATCAACGGGTGCTCTGTTCACCGTGCCGGTGGCTCTATGCGGGCTCGACGACTTTGGACTGTGGCTCGAGGATCACTCGATTCGGTTGATTGCGGCATCGCCCGGCTCCCAGAACACCCTCTGGGATACCGACATGAAGGGTGCTTCCGCCCTGTTGGTCGGCGCAGAAGACACGGGTCTCAGCAAATCCGCGACACAGTTGTGCGACAGCCTCGTCGCTATCCCCATGTTCGGGTTGTCTGACTCACTGAATACGTCGGTGAGCCTGGCCCTCCTTGCTTATGAGGCGGTGAGACAGCGTGTTGGTTGATTGACATCGAACATACGTTCGATGTAATCTCGAGCGGCAATGGAGACAGCCTTTCAGCCCAGTTTCGATGACCTGTCAACCCCTCTCTTCGACGTCACGTTCTGCGTCCTCGACCTGGAGACCACGGGCGGCTCCCCCTCCAATTGTGAGATCACCGAGATCGGCGCCGTCAAGTACAAGGGCGGCGAACTGCTCGGCTCGTTCCAGACTCTGGTCGACCCCGGGCTGGCCATCCCCCCGTCGATCACGATCCTCACCGGGATCACCCATGCAATGGTGTTCGACGCACCACGGATCGAAGCTGCGCTGCCGTCATTTCTGGAGTTCATCGGCAACACCATCATTGTGGGACACAACGTCCGG
This sequence comes from Acidimicrobiia bacterium, assembly GCA_036446835.1. Lineage (GTDB taxonomy): Bacteria > Actinomycetota > Acidimicrobiia > Spongiisociales > ZC4RG35 > SZUA-217. The sequence goes on along the minus strand of JAZFTT010000123.1, from coordinate 6,331 downwards.
TTCGATCTTTCGTTTCTCAACGCAGCGGCAGTCCGGCTCGGGTACGGACGCCTGGAGAACAAGTCGGTCGACACCGCCGCTCTAGCCCGAAGGTTGATTCGGCCCGAGGTTGCCAACCTTCGTCTTCAAACCCTGGCTGACCACTTTCGGAGTCCGGTGAAGCCGGTTCACAGGGCGCTGGATGACGCCAAGGCAACGGCACACGTCCTCCACGGGCTTCTGGAACGTGTCGGATCGCTGGGCGTCACCAATCTCGACGACCTGCTCCAACTGCCGACGGCCAAAGGCTCGGCCCACTACTCCAAGATCAAGCTGACCGAAGACCTGCCAAGACTGCCGGGAATCTACATCTTCAAGGACAGACAGAACATCCCGATCTACGTCGGGAAGGCCACCAATCTCAGGACTCGTGTCCGCCAGTACTTCTACGGGGACAGGCGGAGAACCATCGCCAGCCTGATGAAGGAGCTCCACTCCATAGACCACCAGGTGTGTGAGACGGTACTCGAGGCCGAGATCACCGAACTCAGGCTCATCCACGCCCACCGGCCTCGCTACAACCGGCGGTCACGCCCGCCGAAGTCCTCACACTTCGTCAAGTTGACTGACGAGCCGTTCCCCAGGCTCTCGGTGGTCAGGACTCTCAAGGACGATGGGATCTCCTATCTGGGTCCGTTTCGCTCCAAGCGAGCCGCCGATCTGGTGGTGACGGCCATCTGGGACGCCCACCCGATCAGACGGTGCCGGGCCCGCGCCGGCTCCAAGCAGGGGAAGTGTGCAGCCGCACAGATAGGCGTTGCCAATTGTCCATGTGATGGGCAATTGGCGGAAGACGAATACCGGGTTGTCGTCGATCAACTTCTCACCGCGATGGCAAATTCGCCAAACCTGCTTCTCGACCCCCTTGTCGATCGGATGACGCGATTCGCCAACGAACGCCGATACGAGGAAGCGGCCTGGTCGCGTGATCGCCACGACGCTCTCGCCCGGGCCATCGAGAGGAAGTACCGCTGGCAGGCACTGACCGAAGCCGGCTTCCTCGAGGTCGAAGATGCACAGGGCCGCCGGACTGTCATCGACCACGGCGTTCTGGTCGAGACGCGACGACCCGGCGACCCCCCTGGCCTCATGGCCCAGGCTCGGGCGGTCGATGTGTCTGCAACCGAAGTCCCGCCCAGTTGCCAGGCCGGAGAGGAAGCGGAGATCATCTGGCGGTGGTTGAACGGGAATTCGATACGTCTGGTCGACTCGACAGGCCAACTCTGCCTCCCGATCAGGCGAGCGGTGCGTCTGACCACTCCATCCCGTCACGCGGCATAAGCGTCATGACGGGGGCGTTTGCAGGCTTGGATGCCAAATAGAAACCGCCTACTGGGACAGTCGTTCACGATGTTGAAGCGCTCGCTCGTGCTCATGCTGATCCTTGTCGCATGTGGTGGCACCGCCGCGATAGGACCCGATGATGTGGGGGGCCGCCCGGATCTGCCACCGACTACAGCCGATGAGTTCGAATCCCATCTTGGGGGTGTCGACAGACCGGCTGTAGTCAACGTGTGGGCGTCGTGGTGCCTGCCATGCCGCTCGGAGGCTCCCCTGCTCAACCAGGCATTCGACCAATACGGCTCCCAAATCGAGTTCATAGGCGTCGATGTTCAGGACAACCAGACAGACGCCAAAGCCTTCCTGGCTGAATTCAGCCTCGAGTTCGATCACTTCTTCGACCGCGACCGCGAGGTCGTCAACTTCTATGCCGGGATCGGCACACCGGTCACATTCTTCTTCGCCCCAAACGGTGAGCTGTTCAAGACGCATAGTGGAATTCTCGATGAGAGGACACTTGCCTTGAATATCGACGAGCTGCTCCAACTGGGCTCCTAGTTGGAGTTCACTCTGCTGTGGGCGGCGCTCACTGCGATCGGTTTCAGTTGGGTAGGCACCCGTCTCTGGAGCGACCGTCTTCCCGATCATCCGACAGACCGCATGATTGGGGCAGCGGTGGGCGGGCTTGCCGTGGGCAGACTCGTCGCCATGATGCTCCAGGGCATCAACCCCCTCGTCAACCCTCTCGACATCATCATCGTTCGGGGAGGTGTCCATACAGGAGCAGCTTCGATCGGCGCCATCGTGACTTATCTGTGGGCCGACAAGTGGCGGATCGCCGACCTGGACGCGACCGCACCCGCTGCGGTACTTGGCCTCGCGGGCTGGCACGCCGGATGCCTTTGGCGAGGCGCATGTCTGGGAACAGCGTCTGGTCTTCCCTGGGCATGGGCTGAGCCGGGGAGTGCCGTCACACGTCATCCGGTCGAGCTCTATGCCGCCGCAGGTCTGATTGTTGCCGCGTGGCTGGTCTCCAGATTGCCCTGGCGCCTTCTCACAAGAGCGGGAACAGCGCTTGCTCTGGCGGGGCTGGTCCGCCTCCTCAGCGAGCCCATGCGGCCGAGTCTCACCGGCGGCCCGGTCGGCTGGTACCTCGCCGCCGTGGTGCTTGGAGGACTTGCGGCGTGGCTCGGTCCGAGACTCACCGGCCAACGGGGTACAACACCGACTTGAGACTCTTCCTCACGGTGATGAGACTCCAAATGTGGATCCACTAGTCCATCTGAAAAACGCCGGTGTCTCCCTTGGGGGAAAGCCGATCCTTCGCCAAGTTGATTTCAGCTTGCAACCGGGCCAGGTTGCGGGCATTACCGGCCCGAACGGATCGGGCAAGACCACCTTGATTCGCATGTTGACCACACTGCTCAGAATCAGCGAAGGAGAAGGATCGGTATTGGGTGCCGACGTCAGCTCCGACCAGGTGTTCGCGGTTAGGCCCTCCATCGGGATGATCGGCCACAACCCGGCTCTGATCGACGAGCTGACACTTCGCGAGAATCTCGTTCATGTTGTCCGACTGGCGGGCTTGGCCGAGGACAGAGTGGACCCGGTCCTCGAGGTGGTCGGTCTTGACGAGGCATCCGACAGAAGGGCAGATGCAAGCTCCTTTGGAATGCTGAGACGGATCGAGGTGGCTCATTTGCTGCTGACCAGGCCAAAGCTGCTGCTCCTCGATGAGGCAACATCCGGTCTCGACAATTCGGCCCGGGAGCTCATCGACGCACTCAAGGACCGAACGATTGCCGATGGTGGCGGAGTCGTCATGGTCTCTCATGACCACCAACGGCTCGACGAGAGCTGCGATGAGGTGATGACCCTCAGCTCCGGGCGCCTGGAGAGGGCTCGATGAGCTTCTGGAACCAGAGCCTGGAGATAGCCCGGGTGGATCTCCGAGTCGAGAGACGACTCGGAGACACCCTCAGAATCGTGCTTCCTTTCGCTGTGGTCGCACTCATGGTGTTTCCGCTTTCCCTTGGAATCGAGCTTGTCACCATAAGTCGAATAGGACCGGCGGTGTTCTGGGCGCTTGGAATCCTCTTCGGTATGCAAGTTGCTCTTCGGCAGTCGGCGGCCGACACACAGGAGCGGAGAGATCTGCACGCTCTGCTCGGGGTTGATCCGGCCGCTCGATTCGTGGGTCGGGTGCTGTCCGGCGGTGTCCTCATGCTGGCGTTCCTCGTGGTGCTGTTCATCGCGATGGTGCTCATTTACGGGCCAACTCTCCCATCCGGGTCCTGGTCGACGGTGCTGCTGGGAACGGTGCTCTTCTCCATCGGACTCACCGAACTCGGCACACTTGCCGGTGAGATAACGGCCGGGTTGAGGAATCGCACGGCTCTAGCATCTCTGATCGTGGCTCCCCTCGCCCTTCCGCTCGTAATCGGAGCCTCCCAGTCGTTGGAGGCACTATCCCGGGGTGCCGGTATCCTCCCATGGGTATTGCTGATGCTCGCCACCGACCTGGCTCTTGCCGTGATCGGAGTGGGTATGGCGAGACCTCTAGAGGAAGCGACACGATGACCCGGATACGAGTGCTGTTTGCCGTTGCTGCTGCTGCGATGGCGGTGGGACTGTGGTTCGCCCTCACCGCACCCCCCGACGCACTACAGGGCGAGTACAGCCGAATAATCAACGTTCACGTGCCTTCATTGTGGCTGGCCTTTCTGGCGTTTGGCGTCACAGCCCTCGGTTCGATCATGTGGCTGTGGAAGAAGACCCAACGATGGGACCGTCTCGCATCGGCATCTGCCGAGATAGGCGTGTTGTTCACCGGTATCGGGTTGTTCACCGGAATGGTCTGGGGCCACGCCGTGTGGGGCAGGGCATGGGACTGGGGCGACCCTCGTCTCACGTCGACAGCCGTGATGTTCTTTGTCTACCTGGGCTATCTCGCTCTTCGCAATGCGGTGGACGACCCCGTCGTCAAGGCCCGGCGCTCGGCCATCCTCGGTGTTATAGCTGTCGTCCAGGTGCCCCTGGTGTATTTCTCCGTCAACCTCTTTAGGACTCTCCACCAGACCCAATCCATCAGACCCGATGGCTCGACGATGCCCGCGGAGATGCTGATTGCGATGCTCGTCAATGTTGTGGCCTTCACCATTCTCTACGTGGCCCTGATGGCGGCTCGGACCGAAGTTGCGCGCGTCGAGGAGGCAAATAGAGAAACTGAGTTGCTCGCCGGCGACGCGGTGAAGCCGCCGAAACTGAGTGAGGTCGGAGATGTCTGACACCGTCGTCGTCGCCGGCGTATTCGTGATCTCCTACGGAATGATCATCGCCTACTCGGTGTACCTGCATCTGCGGAGACGCAGGGCCACAACCAGGAGCTGACCGATGGCCCATCGCCGGTTCGTGCTTCTTGGAATTGGAGGGGTGATAGTCCTCGTCGTCGCCCTGACCATGGCCGGGCTCGACGACAACCTCACCTACTACCTGTATCCGACTGAAGCTGTCGATCAAAGATCGGAGTTCCCCGACGGTGAGCGCTTCAGGCTCGCCGGGCTTGTTGTCGACGGAACACTGACCGAGGACGGTGACAATCTCAGATTCGACGTCACCGACGGTGGTGCAACGATCGCCGTCGTCCTCAGCAATACCCCGCCTCCGTTGTTCGACGAGCAGGTTCCAGTTCTTGTCGAGGGTGCGTGGAGCGGGGATGTCTTCGTAGCCGACAGTGCGCTCATTCGTCATGACGAGAACTACGAACTGCCCGAGGAGGGCGGGGCCTACCCGGACAATTGATGCTTGCTTTCCTGGGCACTGCCGCTCTCGTTGTTGCGCTCATTGGGGCTTCTCTTCTCGTTTGGCGTGGCATAGCGGCCTCACGGTCTGTCGCCAGACCCGATCTGGTTGGCCCCGCCACCTTGATGCTCGCGGGGTCGGTGGTGGCGATGGGCGCCATGGAGATTGCCCTCCTGACCGACAACTTCTCCCTTGCTTACGTCGCCAACCACCACGCATCGACAACACCCTTTCCGTTTGATGTCGCGACGGCATGGGCGGCGCTGGAGGGCTCGATCCTCCTTTGGGGATTGGTCCTCGCCGTGTTCACATGGGTAGTAGCCCGACGCTACGGCCGTTCGCCCGACCAACTGGGGGCCGGCGCCCTTGCAGTCCTTGGCGGGGTGGGCATTTTCTTCTTCGGGCTGATGCTCACCATCGCCAACCCATTCGAGGTGTGTGTCGAAGCGGCCCAGAATCGGTGTCTCACCTCGAGTGCCTGGCCCTTCGCCGCGATCGACGCTCCACTCGAAGGGCCCGGACCGACTCCGCTTCTTCAGAATCATCTCATGATGGCCATCCACCCACCACTGCTCTACATCGGATACGTGGGTCTCACCGTTCCATTCGCATATGCGATAAGCGCCCTTGCCCTCAAGGTCCCCGGACCGGAATGGCTGCGGCGAAGCCACCGGTCCACAGTCGTCGCCTGGTCCTTTCTCACTCTCGGCATCGTGCTCGGCGGCTGGTGGGCTTATGAGGTTCTCTCGTGGGGTGGATATTGGGCTTGGGACCCGGTGGAAAACGCCTCACTGATGCCCTGGCTGGTGGCAACTGCTTTCCTTCACTCCGCCATCGTCCAGCAGCGTCGCAACATGCTTCAGGCCTGGAACTTCGTATTGGTCATCAGTGCCTTCTCCCTCACGATTCTGGGCACATTTCTGACCCGGTCAGGCACCATCAACTCGGTCCACTCGTTCACACAGTCGGCGATTGGCCCCGCGTTGCTGGGATTTCTCGTTCTCGTTCTGGTCGGGTCGTTCACTCTCTTTTCGACGCGGGCGCACCTGGTCGCCTCATCACAGCGCATCGAGTCATTCGTCTCCCGCGAGGGAACGTTCTTGATCAACAACTTGCTGCTCTCCGTCTACGCATTTGTGGTGCTGATCGGGACGACCTACCCCCTCATCCTCGAGGCGTTCACAGGAACTCAGGTAGGGGTGGGAGAGCC
>JAZFTT010000122.1:0-19608 GCA_036446835.1 Acidimicrobiia bacterium | reverse complement strand
CGTTGTGATCTCGCAACCGATCGCCGCCCTCCGGTAGAGGAACTCCTCCTGCTCGGCCTGGGTCTGCTGAGCCTGGATCACAAAGAACACCAGCAGGTTGATAACGATGAAACCGATCGTGACAAATGGGGTTATCCGCGTGGGGTTGACATCTCGAAGAGGGAACACCCTCGGGATCCTATGGGGTCAGGGCACAGCGGGTCTAGCGGAGATGCTCCTCGAGCCGAGCAAGAGTCCTGTCCCAAGCAGCCGCCCTTGCATCCAGCCAACCGGCAGCTCTCGTGAGAGGCTCCGGACGCAGCACAAACCTGGTTTCCCGACCGAATCGAGTGGAGTCGACCACCCCGGCCTTCTCGAGTTCCTGAAGATGACGAGCGACGGCTTGGCGACTGATAGGAAGACGCTCGGCGAACCGGGTAGCAGTCCCGCTCCCCTCCTCTGCCAGCCAATCGACCAACTGACGCCGGGTTGGGTCGCCAAGAGCCGAGAAGACGTCGGAGTCAGCCAACCGTGCTCACCGAGGAGACATAGACACTCAGGTCTTTCAACTCCGAAGTCCAACCGGACGAGTTCTCCTCGAAGCGATGGTCGTAGACATCCTCTGGCAGCGCCGCAAACCCCGACTCCACGAGGAGGAGACGCGTTCCGTCACCAACAGACTCGAGACTGAACTCCACCAGAGTCGATGCCTGCTCGACTGGTGTGTCTTTCAGCGATTCCCATCGGAAGGAGAACCGGAACGGACGATCGACGACCTCTACGATCGCCTCCGTAGAGGCGTCAAACTCGGACCATCCGAACCGGGCCCGGCCACCCGGGCGAAGATCAATCTCGGCGCTGTCACCGAACCATTTGCTCAGATGCTCCGGCGTCGTCAGCGCCTCCCATACCTTCTCGATGGGGGCGTCGACCACGAGCTCTCTTCGGATCTCATCGACTCTCATTGTTGACTCCTGACACAAACGCGCAACCGACTTATTGCGAGTACAAGTGCAACATATCGATTGCGCGTCGTGTTGTCAAGGGAATGAATCCAGACGACATCTCCGAAACAGCTCATTTCCCTGTTTGGACATAGATCCGAAATATGATTGTTGAGCGAGGTGGTGATAGCGATGAAAAAGCTTCCCGTAGATATCAGTAGAAAGCTCCTGAAGGCGACATTCAAGATGCCCGAAGGCTCCGGATTCGACGTGAGCATCGACGATGTGGCCGAAATGTCAGGTGTTCCCAGGGCAACTCTCTATTACTACTTCTCGGGCAAGGACGACCTGGTCCAGTTCTATCTCAACGAAATGATGGACATGACCTCGGCTGCGATCGAGAAGGCCGCGGCAATGGAAGGATCCGTAACGCAAAGACTCGAGGCAATCATGGGTGCCGTTCTTGGCGCCTTTGCCGCATACCCGAGAATGTGTCTGGAGATGCCCACCGCCTTCAAAGCATCCGATGACCACGCCGAGTTTCTCCGCAACATCGATCGCACCGTGATGACACCATTGCGTGAAGCTTTGAGTGACGGCGCTCGGTCCGGGAAGATCGTGGTCAAGGATCTCGACACCGCCACCTTCGTGATCATGGGCGCCCTACACCAGGTTGCTGTGATGAGATTGATTCTGACCGGCTCACTGGACGCCGATGAAGCAGCTGAGCTGGTGATACCGCAACTCCTGGATGGCCTCCTCCCCCGCTGACGCCACTCGGTTGGTTTCGCCCGATCAGGCCAGGGCTGCCACCAGAGATATGGGAACATTCCCCGCCAGTGCCTGAGACACCGGACAACCGTCTTTCGCTGTCTGGGCAAGCTCCTGGAACTTCTCGGCGCTGATGCCCTCTACGTTGGCCTTGACCTCGAGTTCCATGGAGGTGATCCCCTCGCCAGGGACAAAGGTAGCCGTCGCCTGGACGTCGAGACTGGTCGACGGAGTGTCGTTCTTCGCCAGCGTGTTGGAGAGCGCCATCGAATAGCAAGAGGCATGAGCGGCTGCCATGAGCTCCTCGGGGCTGGTGAGCCCGCCATGGTCCTCCGCCCGGGCCTTCCAGGTGACTCGCATCGGCTCGGCTGCGCCGCTGGCGAGACTGGTGGTTCCGCTTCCGTTGAAGAGATCGCCGTCCCAGTGGGTGCGGCCGGTGCTCCTGAGTGCCATCAAATACCATCCTGATCTCGGAGTGGCCGGATACTACTCACAGCCGAGCGTGCTCGACTCCCGTAGCCTGTCCACATGGGCAAGTTGCTTGGCATTGCAGCGCTCGTTCTCATCGGTGTCATCGCATTCGCCGTCTTCGGCGACGCCCTACCTGATACCAACCCGCTCCATGGCCTTTCTGAGGGCATACGTCAAGCGGGTCGGGCCATCGTCGATTCTGTCTACGGGGTCGGCCGGGGCACGGCCAGAGGCATCAGCGGGGGCTAACCGTGGGTCGGAAACCCGAGATCCACACCACGATGCATCGGGTCCGGCCAGCGAGAAATGACAACCTTCTGCCGGGTATAGAAGTGGACGCCTTCCGGGCCGTAGATGGCATGGCTCCCAAATATGGAGTCCTTCCAGCCGCCGAATGAGTAGAAGGACAACGGCACCGGAATCGGGACGTTGATCCCGACCATGCCGACCTGAATCTCATTCTGGAACTTGCGGGCTGCGCCACCGTCATTGGTGAAAACGGCGGTTCCGTTGCCATAAGGATTCTCGTTGATGAGTTGGATCGCCTCCTCGAAATGCTCCATCCGAACGGTCGATAGAACAGGCCCGAAGATCTCGTCGGTGTAGATCGACATGTCTGTTGTGACATTGTCGAACAGGGTTGGGCCGAGGAAATAGCCGTTCTCATAGCCATCCACCACAAAGTCCCGGCCGTCGGCGACGAGCAGGGCACCCTGGCGTTCGCCGGCATCGACGTACCCGCGCACCCGATCGAGATGCTGACTGGTCACCAACGGACCCATCTCCACTCCAGGCCGGTCCCCGGGACCGACGGTGAGCTTCTCTATGCGAGATTGAACGCCTTCGATGAGCCGGTCACCGGACTCACCGACCGCCACCACAGCCGAGATGGCCATGCACCTCTCACCGGCCGAGCCGTAACCCGCAGACACCGCGGCATCGGCAGCCAAGTCCATGTCTGCGTCGGGGAGGACGATCATGTGGTTCTTGGCGCCGCCGAGGGCCTGGACTCTCTTGCCGTTCTGGGTGCCGGTCTCATAGATGTGGCGAGCAATCGGAGTCGAACCCACGAAAGAGATAGCGGCAACATCAGGATGGGCGATCAAGGCATCCACCGACTCCTTGTCACCGTGGACCACGTTGAACACACCGTCCGGCAAGCCCGCATCGGCGAGCATCTCGGCGGCCAGAAGGGATGTGGACGGGTCCTTCTCCGATGGCTTGAGAACGAAAGTATTGCCACAAGCGATAGCAATCGGGTACATCCACATCGGGACCATTGCCGGGAAGTTGAACGGTGTTATTCCGGCTACCACGCCCAAGGGCTGTCTGATGGTGTAGGTGTCAACCCCGGCCGACACTTGCTCGGAGTAATCGCCCTTGAGCAGATGGGCGATATTGCAGGCGAATTCGACGACCTCGATGCCTCTCTGGACCTCACCCACCGCATCATCAACCGTCTTCCCGTGCTCGGAGGTGAGCGTCTCAGCCATCTCCTGACGCCGATCCGACATGATCTCGCGGAAGGCGAACATGATGTTCTGACGTTTGGTCAGGGACGAGTACCGCCAGGATTCGAACGCTTCTTTTGCCGATCGAACGGCCGCGTCGACATCGTCCGTGTTGGCGAGAGCCACCTGACCGGTCTGCTCCCCGGTGGCAGGGTTGAACACAGGACCGACCCGGGAGGAGGCGCCAGCGGCGAGCGAGCCGTCGATCCAGTGCTGAATCTGTTTCATCGACCCAACAATACGGCAGCGATCGAGCTTGGCCTAACCGTGTCCTCCGGACAGCTCACCAGTACAGGCGCCGCGACACCACCGGATTCCACGCCCAGGTCCTGAACTGAGGTTCAGCCGAGTTCGCCCGTGTTGAGCTTCTCGACACCCCAATTCCGAACCCGGGTCACGGTGATGCGGAGACCAACCGAATAATCGGTCGAGAACGACTCCGGCGTCCAGCCGAGCCGTGCGATCTCGGAGCCGTATCTGGTCACATATCCCGGAAATTCGACAGCGGGCGGGAGCTCCGATTCGATGGCAGCCACGCCCTCCAGACTGATGCCCGACCTCGCCTTCCAATCTGCCCTGAGATTGAACGCAACCAGGCTGTTGTTGGCAATGCTCCGCAGACGCGCTGCCGCGGGACGGTTGTAGACCACCAGATCATCGTGGTCACGGATGTACCAGACAGGCGATGTCTGGGGTTGGCCGCGTCCGTTGACCGCAGTGAGAAAGCCGATGATGGCGGAATCGAGAGCTTCGGCGAGGCCTGTATTGGAGGTCAACATCGGGCAACGATAACTCGGCGACTACGCCACCCGGCTATGGCTCTGACTACATAGCCGCTTGCAAAGTCGTTTCCCGATCCGCATCCCAGGCCTCTATCCTCGTGTCTTCCCGTATAGGATTCTCTCCAAGATGGCTCAGAACGAACAATACGAACTGGTCGAAACCATCGAGCCTGTGGTCGCCCGACTAACCGGAGAGCACCTCGAGCGTCGAACCCACTGGTATTTTCACGACATCATCCCATGGGAGCGAGGCGAGAGCTTCCGCGACAAGCCATGGGATGTTTCACAAGCCACGATCTCGGAGGACGCAAGAACCAGCCTTGTGCTCAATCTTCTCACCGAGGACAACCTCCCCTACTACCACCTCCTCATCGAGAAATACATGCCAAGGACGTCGGCGTTTACCGCCTGGAATCATCTGTGGACCGCAGAGGAAGGCCAGCACGCAATTGCGATTCGCTCATATCTGCTGACCTCGCGGAACTGTGATCCCGACGAGCTCGAAGACGATCGCATGGCAACCGTGATACGGGGTTACGAGCCGACCTTTGACGACCCGACGGAAATCTTCGCATACACCTCGCTTCAGGAGTTGGCCACGAGAGTGAGTCATCGCAACGCGGGCAAGATCACCGACGATCCGGCTGCTTTCGAGTTGATGAAGAACATCGCCGCCGACGAGAACCACCACTTCATCTTCTACAAAGGCGTCATGGCGGCCATGCTCGCGGAGAACCCCTCGGCGGTGCTCAGCGGGATCTACCGGATGCTGACCAATTTCCAGATGCCCGGAGTGGCTATCCCGGGATTCATGCGACGCTCGATCAGCGTTGCCAAGGCCGGCGTCTACAACCTGCGCATCCACCACGACCGGGTTGTAATGCCTCTTCTCCGCGATTGGCAGATTGGTGACCTGACCGGCCTCACCAACAAGGCAGCCGAGCTTCAGGACAAGATCATGTCCATCCCGGCAGACATCATGGAGAAGGCCGAGCGTTTCGAGAAGCGCGTGGGGTTGGCGCCAGCCTGACATCATATGCGGCGTCTCTCAGCCGTCACCCTCACTCTGTTCACCCTGGCCCTGGCTCCGACATCGGTCGGCGCCCAGCAACAAGCGAACCCAATCGATGTGATCATCGATGCCTTCAACGCCCCTGAAGGCCAAGAGTTCACCGCGCGATTCCTCGACCAGCCGACCCCCGGAACAAGCACTGTCACCGATCCTCCAGGTGACTTCGTTCACTCTTCCGGTCAGACGCCTGGTTTCACACCCGACCACATCGACATCGTCAACACCTGGACTCTCAACCTCGACCCCGGCCCAATCGATCTGTTCACCGCCACGGACCAGAGCCAATTCTGGGCTCCCACCGGGTCGTTTCATGTCGAACCACCCGGCTACGAACCTCTCGATACCTTCACGGGCGACGAAGTGCACGACGGCAGCCAGTATCAGGACGGGGCAATCCTCTTCGGATTCACCCTGGCAGCCACCCCGCCGGTGAAAGTCGAAGGCAGGTGTGAGTACGTCGTCTGGGTCCATGACCTGTCCCGTGGACCCACCTTTGTCAACCACCCCTCTTTCCCCGGCGACCCCGCCGGTGACACCAACATCGCCTTTGGTCTGGGAATCGACCCCGAGGGCCAGGGACTCTCGTCGACTTTCGCTCTGGAGCTGAACTCCAAGAGCGGAGGATTCTCACCTAACCTCGAAACCGACGTCCGCTCTTTCATCACACCCAACTACGTCGGGGTGACCGTCCCTCGAAATCAGATCGACGAGCTGGCCGGCGTCAACTTCTACACGTTCTGCGCGGAGGAGGGTTTTGGTTTCGACGTCGAAGACACAGGTGCCGACCAGACAGGTCTCATCGAGGTGTCATTCGAGGACCTTGGGACGCTCGTCATCGAGCAGCAGGCCGTCGCCACGACATCGACCACCATGGCAACCACCACCACGACGGAGACGACAGGGACCGATGAGCCCCCACCCGTCACCACCACGCCGGAGCCGGTTCTCGTAGACGACGAAGGGTTCCCGTGGTGGCTTGTCATGTTTGGCGGATTGGGGGCAGCCTTTGTGGGCTACTGGCTGTTCGTCGCGAAAGACGGCCCGGGACCAGGCCAATGAGCCGGCGGTCGGTCGGCCTGGCTCTTGTCATTCTCGGTGGGATCGTCGCCGCCATAGGGCTCATTGGCATGTTCACCTCGAGCAATGGAGGAAACGGGGAAGCCCTATCATCAACCACTGTCCAGAACATCGAAACGACAACGACAACCTCAGTGGCCACCACGACGACCGAACAGGTCGTCACTACCACCACAAACGCAGCAACTACCACAACCACACTCGACGCCACCGCGGAAATCGAAGCATTCGTCGAGGAATTCGCGGCAGCGATCGAGCGCGAGGACGTCGACTCTCTGCTGGCAACACTCCACCCGGCCGTTCTGGAGACCTTCGATGAGGAGAGCTGCCGAACTTTCATCGAGAACGAGGTTCTGCTTCTCGGCGATTACAGACTCACCGGGGAACCCGATGGTCCCAACCGTCAGACCATCGGGTCCTTCACTTTCGACATGTACACCGGCCCGGTAGCGTTCACATTCCACGGACAGCACTTCGAGTCCGACGCCTCATTCGCCTTTGAGCAGACCAGCGTGACCTGGTTCACCGAATGTCGGGAGTCCGGCTGACTCATCTATTCGGGGTTGCGGCGGTGGCAAACATAGAACCGACGGACCAGATCGCCACGATCGATGGCAGCGATATTGCGCTCAGGCCTGATCACGGCGTCGGCGGCATTGTCGGCGCCCAACTCGGCGACAAGGCGATCGAAGCGTGACTTTCTCGCTGCTGCCACCTTTTCTACGGTGACCCTGAACGCGTCGGTCCAGTCGCGGATCTCCACGCTGAAACCTGTCGAGGTGAGCAGCTGTTCGTATGACTGGTCGACCGAGGCGTATTCCGGGCCGAAATCATGGTCTCGGCGGCCATCACGGACATAGCTCTCGCTGAGCTCGAGCACGGTGAACACGAGGGCGCCCCCTGGCTTCAGGATCCGATAGCACTCCGCTATGACCTCGGCTTTCTGAGTGAGACAACACAACACGTCTGAGTGGGAAACCGCGTCGACCGTGGCGTCGGCAAGGGGTAGGGCAGCGCCGTCTGCCTGAACCATCACCGCGTTCTGGCCGTCCAGGGCCACTCTCTTCTTGGCCTGGAGCAGGCCGGTAAACGGATGGTCGCAGAGGATCACATTGCACCCAGTTTGCTCGGCAAGGTAGAGCGCCGGCCAGCCGGGGCCCGATCCGATATCGAGGAGTCGATCCTCCTCGGTCAAGTCCATCTCGATGATGAAGGTGCCTATCTGGTCAATCGTGCTCCAGCTGGTTGCCCCGAAGTCGGTCCCGAATACCTCTTCCTCTATTTCGAGAAAAACCTCCGATGTGACATGGGAGAAGCGCTCGTCGAAAGATGCGCGGAACTCCTCTTCGGATGAGAACCTGGCCATGGCTCCATCTTCGTCCGATCAGGGCCAGAATCGATAAAGCTCGAGAAATGCTCCGGTTAGGAGAGCCTCCAGAAGTCTCCCGTCAGCCCATGTGAGGCGAATATCGCCTCGGCCTTTTCAGCCGTAGGCGGATCCCAGTCTTCGTCCAGCCGACCGCGATACCAGTCCGTTGAAAGGTCAAACATGGTCTGGCTCGATGCAACATATCCGCGGCGGCCGCCGGCTGCTTGAAGCCACACCTCGAGATCTGCTTCCGACCGGAAGCCACGGATGTTCGCTCAGGTGAACTCGATGTCATCCCAGAAACGACGTGCCGGGATCAGCAGGTGGACAACGCCTTCAGGCGACACCTTGCCGTTTTGCACGGACCAAACCACGTCGCCATCGGCCCCGGGAGCAGAGGCCTCACCATCACCCATGATGGCAAGGATGGCGAGGGCGTCCCAGGCACAGTTCGCGTTCCATGATCGATCGCCCACGACACTTCGATAACCTGTGCCGGCGCCGGAGAACGGGTGAGCCATTTCGACTCGATGATCACCCTCGGCAAGTTTGATCAGATGGGTCTCGGCGAGCCGATCGAGGGAATCTTCGACGTCCTCGGTCACCCATCCTCGGGACCTCGCAATAACTGCTTCATCAACAACCGTGGTCCCTCCGCTGAAAAGACGATAGATCTGAGCACGAACCTGGCGATCAAAAGGTGTCATCCGCCCAAGAACCTAAACCGCGTACCTGAGTACCGCATTTGATCATCTGTACTTATAGGAAAAGGGAAGTCAGGTCAGTCGAGGGCGGGCCAGGCTACCGGGGCTTCCTCTACGACCGAATCGAACTTGAGCCCCATCAGGATCACCCCGGAACATCCTGCATCACGGGCCCGACGCTCCATCTCGGAAGTGACCTGCCACGCCGTCTTGCGTCGCACGTCCGGCGACAGATCAACCAGACGCTGCTTCAGGCGATCGCCCGCCGGCACGGCTCCCATCGACTCCATGCGGTCAACCCAATCAAGGCTGAAGGGTGGGATCACCATCAAGAACACCGGAGGATCCTCGTCTCTCAGATTCAGCTGAGAAACCTGGTGGCCGACAACGTCCGGATCGATCACCGGGCCAGTCACGAAGAACTGCGTACCGAGGTCGATGCGCCGTCGGAATTGCCACTCCTTGAACCGTGTGGGCATCCCCACTTCGAAATCCGGGAGATCATTCTGGAGGTTGGTCAGATGATCAACGATTTCGTGATGATGAGCGAGATGGTCGAGGTGGGGAACGGTGTCCCCAATCACCACGAGAAAGGAGTCCACCCCGTTCCCCAGGGCCCCACGCACTTCGGACTCGATGGCGAGGATGTTTCGGTCGCGTGTCGAGACCACAACCGTGGGATGCACGTCGGGAGTGTCATGGGTGATTCGAGCCGAGAAGGCGTACGGGGAGACGCGGATTCGACCGAACACATTGTCGGTGACGAGCACGCGGGTCCACACAGGCGAAAGACTCCTGTGTTGCTGATTGGGGAGTTCCGGTGGGTTGACCTCCGCGATCCGAATCCAACCTTCATCATGCGTCAGCAAGACGACCCTCCTTTGGCTTCCTGGCGACGAAATACTTCGCCTGTGGGTGGTGGCAGATGATCGCCGACGTGGTTTGCTCCGGCTGATACTGGAAACCGGTCTCGGGCCCCACCTCGATGCCGAGCCGATCGGCGCCGAGAAGGTTGGCCACGGTCAGGTTGTCCTCGAGATTCGGGCACGCCGGATAACCCCAGGAGTAGCGACCACCCCGGTACTTCTGACGGAAGAGACCATGCAGAGTCGGCCCGTCCTGATCGCCGAAACCCCACTCGGTTCGAATCCGATGATGCCAGTACTCGGCAAGAGCTTCCGCCATCTCGACACCTAGCCCATGAAGAAGCAGATAGTCCTGATAGCTGTCGTCGTCGAACAGCTCCTTGGTTCGCGCCGACACCGCGGCCCCCATGGTCACTATGTGAAAGGCGACATAGTCGATCTCGTTTGACTCGATTGGACGAAGGAAATCGGCGATGCAGTAGAAAGGATCTTCCGGCTGGCGCGGGAAGCTCAACCTAGCCAACTGACTGTTTCGAGTCTCGTCCTCCCAGACGACGAGTTCATCCCCGTCTCCGTTGGCCGGGAAGAAGCCGTATGCGACCTGCGGGATGAGGAGATCGGACGCCCGCGCCCGTGCCAACTGCTCCCTGAGACGTGGTCGCAAACGCTCTTTGAACTCAGGATCCCGCTCACCGCTCTCGGGTCGGAACTGCCACTGATTTCGGAAGAGGGCCGTCAGGTTCAGATAAGGAAAGATCTCGTCAAGAGTGATTCCCTTGACCAGCCGCGAGCCGATGAACGGGGGCCGATAAACATGGTTGTCCGTCTCGACCGAAGGCGCCCTGTCCGGAATGGCCGACGACGCAGTCGTCACCTCACGACGCTTTCTCGGTGCTGCCGTCTTGGGCCGCTCTTCCCCTGCGACGATCCTCGCCATGGCGTCGAGCCCGGCAAATGCATCCTTGCCGTAGTAGAGGGGGCCCGAGTAGCGGGAGCGGAGATCGGCCTCGACGTAGCTTCTCGTCAGCGCGGCGCCGCCGAGCATGACCGGGACATCTCCCAGTCCCCTGCGCTGCAACTCCTCGAGGTTGTCACGCATGATCAGCGTGCTCTTAACCAGGAGACCGCTCATCCCGATTGCGTCGGCTTTGCTCTCCTCAAACGCCTGGATCATCTCGTTGACCCCCACTTTGATCCCGAGGTTGTGGACCTCGTATCCATTGTTCGTGAGGATGATGTCGACGAGGTTCTTACCGATGTCGTGGACGTCGCCCGACACGGTCGCCAGCACTACCGAACCCCGGCCGGAGTTGTCGTCCTTGTCCATCTTCGGCTCGAGATAGGAAACAGCTTTCTTCATCGTCTCCGCCGACTTGAGTACGAAAGGAAGCTGCATCTCGCCCGAGGCAAAGAGCTCTCCGACCGTCTTCATCCCAGCCAGGAGGAAGTCGTTGATGATGTCGAGCGGCCTCGTCCCATCATCCAAGGCGATGTCGAGGTCCTCGATGATGTTCTTCTGGTCGCCGCCGACAATTCGCTCAGCGAGCCTCTCTGCAAGGGTCAAGCCCTCATATCGGTCGATCGTCTCAGTAGTCATTGAGACATCGGCGAACAGCTCCAGAATGCGCTCCAACGGGTCATATCCCACCGATCGGCGGTCGTAGATGAGGTCGAGGGCTGCTTCGCGATGTTCTTGATCGATCCTGTTCAGCGGTTCGATCTTCCCCGCCTGGACGATTGCAGCATCGAGGCCGGCCTCCACAGCCTCATGGAGAAACACCGAGTTCAGCGTGCGGCGAGCGGCCGGATTGAGACCGAAGGAGACATTCGACACGCCAAGCACAGTGCGGACGCCAGAAAGCTCGAGCTTGATCGCCCTTATGGCCTCCAACGTTTCGACGGCATCGCCACGAAGGTTGTCATCGCCGGTACTGAGCGGGAAGGTCAGGGCATCAAAGATCAGGTCCGAGGAGGACAATCCATACCGGTTGACAGCGATGTCATGAATCCGGTGGGCTATCCGCATTTTCCACTCGACGGTACGGGCCTGGCCTTCCTCATCGATCAGGAGGCAGATCACAGCCGACCCGTGCTTGCTCGCCAGACGAAACACCCGATCCAGACGGGAGCCCTCGCTCTCTCCGTCCTCGAGATTGGCGCTGTTCAGAACGCTCCGTCCCCCGAGCTGTTCGAGCCCGGCCTCCATCACCTCCGGTTCCGTTGAGTCGAGGACCACTGGGACGGCCACGTCCGTGGCAAACGCCGACGCCAGTTTTGTCATGTCATCCACACCGTCACGACCGACGTAGTCGACACAGAGGTCAACCATGTGAGCCCCCTCCTGGATCTGGGACTGCCCGATGGATACACACGCCTCGATGTCATCTGCGAGAAGGGCCGCCTTGAAGGCCTTGGAGCCATTCGAGTTTGCCCGCTCACCAATCATCAGAAACGACGTGTCTTGATCAAATGGCACCTGGCTATATATCGAGGCAGCCGACGGGACATCCCGGGGCGATCGCGCCTTGGCGTGGAGCGGACGAACACGCTCGACCACGGCGGCCATGTGCTCGGGAGTAGTGCCGCAGCAACCGCCGACGACGCCGACGCCCAGCTCCGTCACGAACTCGGAGAGATGGTCTGCGAGATCTCCGGGTTCGAGGTCGTAGGCCATCTCGCCATCGACCACCTTCGGAAGACCGGCGTTGGGAATAGCAGACACCGGCACGGGAGAGTGACGGCTGAGATGACGCAACGGCTCCCACATCTCGGCGGGGCCGGTGGCACAATTGAGACCTATCACGTCGGGGCCCATCGCAGCAAGAGTGGTGAGAGCAGCCCCCATCTCGGTGCCCGGAAGCATGCGTCCGGTCAGTTCGATGGTTACCTGGGTCTGGATCGGCAGATCGACACCAGCCGCGGTCATCGCCCGACGGGCTCCTTCGATCGCCGCCTTGGCGCCGAGAAGATCGAACTGCGTCTCGATGATCAACAGGTCGACACCCCCGTCGATGAGACCCGCGGTTTGCACCTCATAGGCTGTGGCGAGCTCTTTGAACGTGACTTGTCCCAGCGTGGCGAACTTGGTCCCGGGGCCGATCGATCCGGCGACGAAACGAGGGCGGCCATCAGACTCGACGTAGCGGTCGACTTCTTCCCGCGCAATAGCTCCCGCCGACGCGGCAATCTCATAAGCCTTGTGCGCCATGCCGTACTCGGCGAGCGGAATCGCAAAGGCACCAAAAGTATTGGTTTCAACGACATCGACACCCACGTCGAGAAACGACCTGTGCAATTCCCGGATCACATCGGGTCGCCGAAGAGTGAGAATGTCCACACAGCCATCGAGTTCGGGCCCACCAAAGTCGTCGACGGTCAGACCCAGAGTCTGGAGATTGGTACCCGTGGCGCCGTCGAAGATGACCACTCCGGAAGCGATGGCGTCGAGATACGACATCACGAATCGTCCCTACATTGCACGAGATTTGGCCCTCTGGATCACGCTCTGCTCCTTTGTTTCTCACGAAACGCTGCAGAACCGTGAGCCGGGGCTCAGGGTCACTCATCGAATCAGGCATTGGCACCGTGCTTTCGCCGGTTGCCGCGGCATCAAAGGGCCTGTTCCCTCAGCCGCTCGAGATGAGCGTTTCTCGACCTTCAGACTACCGCAAGATGACGTCTATTGGCAAGGGTCGAGAAGAACCACCGGGATCTCGCGTCGGGTTCTCGCCTGATACACCGCGTACCCGTCGTACGCGTCAGCGATGCGAGGCCACCAACGGGCCCTCTCGTGGGAATCGGCCGTCCGGGCAACCATCCGCCGACGAATCCCCGGAAGCTCCACAACAACCCCGGGCTCTGACTCCAGGTTGAGATACCAGTCCGGATAGTCGTCCCGACCACCGTACGAGGCGATCACGACCAGCCGTTCGCCATCCCTCAGGTAAAGCAGCGGAACAGTGTGTGCCTCGCCTGTTACCCGTCCCGACGTGGTGAGCAGCAGCATGTCGTTATCGACAAGACGCCGGCCCACACGGCCATTGGTCAGCCGGAAGAGCCTTCGGTGAGCTCTTGACCACCGGCGGACGCTGGAATCTCTCATCGCCCAGCAGTCTGCCGAACCACCTCTTGCAGGGAATCCAGACGCATGGGTCCGTGGTCGAGGATCGTGGCGTGAAACTCCTTCAGATCGAAGTCCACCCCGAGACGGAATCGTGTCTCTTCTCGAATCGAATCCATTTCGCGCTCTCCGAGCTTGTAGGCAATGGCCTGGCCCGGCCAGCCGAGATACCGGAGCACCTCAGCTTCGGCCTGCGCAGGCGTGCGAAACCCATAGATCTCCATGAAGTGAGCTGCCGTCTCGAACGTCCACGGCTCGCCCGACGCGGTCGGTGATGCGTCCGCGATTGTCTTCGAAAGATGGAGCCCGATGTCGACGACGATGCGAGCGGCCCGATACATCTGCTTGGCCAGCATTCCGAAGTAGTGCTTGGGGTTCTCGAGGTATCCGAGCTCACCCATCAAAACCTCGGCATACATCGCCCAGCCCTCCTGGTAGCCGGGGTAATAGGTGAGAGCACGTTGAGCGCGACTCAGATTCTCCTTTTGGGACATGGCGGTGCCTATCTGCAAATGATGGCCGGGGAATCCTTCGTGATAGGCCGTGGAGATGTGCAGGTAGAGAGGGAAGACTCTCTGGTCGCCAATCGAGTACCAGACACCCCGGGACGGGAGAAGTCTTCAGATGGCCGAATGTAGCAAACACCCAGAGGGGCTCCGGCGGGGGCGATCTGGACGGTCAGTGGGCGAATCGCGTCCGGCACCTCGAAGTGGGTATCTGCCAGATCTTCAACGGCCTCGCTCAAGAGTCTCTCCACGTACTCGACAAGCTCCTCGGTCGAGTTGGCGGTTCCTCGAGGGTCGGACTCGAGAGACTCCTTGACCTCAGCGAAATCGGAGCCGGGGATGATCTGCTCGCCCACGCGGGCCATCTCTCGGAGCAGCCGGTGGATTTCATCCCATCCCCATTGGTATGCCTCGCTTGGATCGACATCGAGGCCGACCAGTCTGTCGGCGGCACGGCGGTAAACCTCCTCACCAACACCGTTCCTCATCGACCGCACTCCGGAGGTAATCTCTCTCCAACCACTCACCAAACGAGCCTGCAGCCCTCTTGGCATGCTCCACAGCGCGCCGGAGTCGGTCGTCTGCGTATCCGAGCCGATCCGCATCAACGAAGATGTCGTGAAAAGATGAATTGACACCGGAGATATCTCGTGCCTGACGGACCACCGATTTCACTTGTCTCCGGGCGACTGTGACACCGCGGCGACGGCCCTCATCGAGACGATCGCGATAGTCGTCATAAGGCTGGTCGATCGTCTCCAACCGGCGGGTGATGTTGTCCCACTGTTCGGCACTCTCCGATGGCATTATTTCGAATATCGATCTGGGCTGGTGGAACGGAGAGCCCATGTGGCGAAGGTCGCGAAAATGGTCTTCGGACTCGTATGCTGCCAGTTGCTCCTCAATCGACGTCAATGTGATCCGCGCAGCAAGATTCTGCCGAGGATTGGGGTCGTCTACGTGGGCTAAGAGCTCCAGTCTGTATCGCACGGCCAGATCATGACCCGCTTCGATTCCAGAAAGGCCAAAACCGTCTCCCCACTCGTGATCGCTCCCGGGAACACCCAGTGAGGTGGCCAGCGGAGGAAAGAGAACGCATAGCTCGTCGACGTACCGGTCGGTGATCTCGAAGGCTGTGGGCATCGGGCGACGGTAACAATCCGCCGACTTGAGCGGATTTGCAACGGATATGAGGCGTGATACCCGAGGCAGGTGGTTTTTGGGCGTGTTGGCAATGGCCTTGCCCTGGCCGGTCGTATGCTTGATAACCATGCATTCGGGCCCGAGAACGGAAAACGCTGCGCCCTGATGTTCGGAAACATCGGCGTCTTGGTTATTGCCCTGATCATTCTTGCGAAGGCTGCCGATCAGTTGGTCCTGGGCTCGGCGCGTCTTGCTCTGAGGCTTCGAATCTCTGCGGTCGTGGTGGGTGCAGTCGTGATCGGCTTCGGGACGAGCCTGCCCGAGATGCTGGTCTCTGGTCTCGCCGCCGCCGGGGGCCAAGGGGGCATCGCAATCGGGAACATCATCGGCTCGAATGTGGCCAACATGTCGCTGGTCCTCGGGATTGCAGCGGTGGTCGCACCATTGGCGATTGCCTCTACCACCTTGCGACGAGAGGCACCGATTTCGGTCGCCGGGGTCATCGGTCTGGCCTTGTTGATGCAGGGTGACTTCACCCGCATGGAGGGTGTTGTCTTGGTGGTCGCCCTGGTGGGGGCACTGGGCTGGGTGATTGTCGCGGGACGTGAAGACACCACGCTTGAAGACGAGGTCGAGGAGTTCATCGGTAGTGACACCACGCTTCGAAACGAGGTGTTCCGGACGCTGTTGGGGCTGGTAGGCGTGGTAGCGGCCGCACAAGCCCTGGTCTGGTCGGCAACCAGAATCGCTGAACAGATCGGACTGACCGGTGGTTTTGTCGGATTCACCCTCGTTGCAATCGGGACTTCGCTGCCGGAGTTGGTGACCTCCGTCAGTGCAGTGCGTAGAAACGAGGCTGACCTCGTTCTCGGGAACCTCTTGGGCTCCAACATGTTCAACAGCTTGGCCATCGGCGGCATGATCGCCCTACTGGCCCCAGGACCCATAGATGATCAAACCCTCACGCGCACAGGTGCGATCTTGATGGTGGTGGCCGCGGTCGGAGCGTGGATGTTGATGATCACCGGCAGTCGAATCAAACGCTGGGAGGGAGTCCTGTTGCTGGTCTTCTACGCCCTCGCTGTTGGCTTGATGTTCATTGGCTCAGTCGATGGTTTGCCAACCTGAGGTTGTTAAGCCCGTATACGGGCTTAACAACCTCAGGTTCGCGTTTTGCGTTGGGGGCGCGCTTAGGAAAGAGAGTTGATGTAGTCGATGAGGTCGCTGATTTCCTCGTCGGTCAACTGGTCTCCGTACCCCGTGGGCATGATCGGGTTGAACCCGGCGACAACTTGTGCCGGTGGATCGACTATCGACCTGAGAAGATACGGGTCGTCGGCAACCACGGTCTCGCCGGAATCGAGAAGACGGTCTGAGCCTGCCAAACCCGCCCATGTCGGCCCAACCAGGTCCGTCCCGTCTGTCGTGTGACAGGCGACACAACCGAGCTCGACAGCGAGACCCTCACCCGGAAGCACCGGTGCCACCGTGGGCGGCGGCGGCGAATTGGTGGCTTCTGGAGACGATGCCGACGTGATCAACACCATGGGAATTGCGATGGCGATGGCTGCGAAGAGACCTCCGGCGAAACCAAAGAACAGCCAGTAGCCCTTCCCGAAAGCCGACTCGCTTCCTGGCTCTGCATTCGTTTCCGATTTCACCACTCAATCGACCCTAATGTCACCACACCATCAAAACGCCCCAGACGCGTCGCCAGCAGCGGCCGAACGACCCCGCAGCGATGGACCAAGGTCCCTATCTGATCGAGTCTCGGGAAGCAACCATCACATCAGCCAGTCGAACGAAAGGGAACCATGACGGAGTTGACAAGACGGGAATTCCTCCTTATTGGAGTCGCCGGTGGCGCGGTGGCTGCAGTCGGAGTGATCGTTCCCTTGAGCCAGACGCAGAACGGAGAGCAGGTCGCAGTCGGTGATGGCTCGACATCGACGACCACGACACTGCCGCCACCTCCCTCTGCCGTGATTGGCTTCTTTCCCAAGGTGCGAGTTGCGTCGGTTGGCGAAGTCAGCACCACCGACCCGGTCAAGTTCGACTATCCACTTCAAGGTCAGCGCAACGTCCTGGTGAAACTGAACAATCCGGTCTCATACGGCGTAGGCCCTGACCAGGACATCGTCTCTTTCTCCTCCATCTGCACCCATATGGGCTGTCTCCTCGAGGAGTACAAGCCGGAATACAACGCCCTCGGGCCTTGCCCGTGTCATTTCTCGACCTTCGACCTTGCGAATAACGGCATGGTGACCCTGGGACAGGCCACCCAAAACCTGCCCCAGGTCCTGCTTTCGATTGAGGGCGACGATATTTATGCCACCGGTGTCGTCCGGCTCGTCTACGGGTACGCAGACACGCTCCAGGGTGCCCCGATGGTGGAGGTCAGCTGATGTCATTCGCCCAGCCGGCAAGGATTCCACTGCCACCCGTCGACGCCGACGTCAACATCATCTGCTGCGAGTATTGCCCAGTGGCCTGCGGCTACAAGGCCTACACGTGGCCAGTTGGAGATGAAGGCGGTCCCGCAGCCTCAGAGAACGCTCTCGGAGAGGATTTCCCGACAGGGACGCTCTCCGGCAGTTGGGTGTCGCAGAACATGCACAATGTGATCACCCGCAACGGTCGGCCCCACAACGTAATTGTCATACCGGACAAGGACATCCAGGCGGTCAACATCGGCGGAGAGCACAGTGTCCGTGGTGGAGCGCTCGCCCAGAAGTTCTACAACCCCAACAGCCCCACCTCCGATCGATTCCAGACACCGCTCCTCCGAGTTCGCGGCGATCTGGTCCCGATCTCTTGGGACATGGCGATCGATCTGGTGGCACGACTCTCCACCCACACCATCGACAACTACGGTGAACTCGCCTGGGGTATGAAGATCTATTCTTACCAGTTCTACGAGAACGTGTTCGCCGGATCCAAACTGGCCCTGGGGAGCATCGGGACTCCCAACTACTCGCCCCACCACGCTCCTGCCGACGGAGACGACGTGCCCGGGTTGTCGGATACCGGGATCGACGCTTTCGCCGCGTCCTTCGAGGATGACCGTGAAGCCGACGTGATCATGATCTCGGGATCGGATCCGTATGAGACGAAGACCGTCCGTTTCACGACCTGGCAGCAGCCGGGTGGGGCCAAGCTGATCTACGTCGACCCACGCAAGACATTCACCGCCGCCTACGCAGTCAAAAACGGCGGGATTCACCTTCAACTCAAGCCGGGAACGGATGTCGCTCTCTATAACGCCCTCGTCCGCGAGATCATCGACCAGGGCTGGGAAGACAAGGATTTCATAACCAAGTACGTGGCAAACCGCTCTGAGCTCGATGGTGAGACCAAGTGGCGCCGGCAGATGTTCGGAAGGTCCTTCGACGAGATCCGGGAGTACGTCTTCGCAAGGGAAGAGTTCACTCTCCAGGGCGCCGAGCGTGAAACTGGCGTGCCGGCCGACCAGATCCGCCAGGCGGCGGCAATGCTCACCGGTGGGGGCGGCCCCCGACCAAAGTCGATGATCCTGTTCGAGAAGGGTCTGTACTGGTCACACAACTATGAGAACACCGCCGCCATAGGCAACCTCGGCGTGTTGATCGGCGCCACAGGCCGGCCCGGCCGCGCCACAGGACGCATGGGTGGCCACCAGCGTGGCGGACAGAAGGCCGCCGGATACCCGATCGACAAGTCACCGCACTTCTATGAAGGCAACCCGGTGGAAATGGACACCGAGAGATGGCTCGTCGAGGGCAACACCCGATTCCGCTGGGCCGTCGGGACCAACTGGATCGGAGCGATGGGAGCTTCCCAGGCCCTGGCGCAACGCGTCAATGAACTGGTGTCAATCGGACCGACTGTGAACTCGACCGATGTCGACATCGCCTACTCCCAGCTCGAGGCTCGCATCGACGAAGGCGGCATGGTGGTAGTCCATCAGGAGATCTATCCCAACGACTCCACCCAATACGCCGATCTGGTGTTGGCGGCAGGGGCCTGGGGGGAAGAGAATTACGCCCGGAACAACGCAGAGCGGCGGCTCCGTCTCTACGAGAAGATCTCCGACACCCCGGGCCAGTCGATCCCGGACTGGAAGATCTTCGCCTCGGTTGGAAAACGGATGGGGTTCGACGGATTCGATTGGGAGGACACCAATCAGATCTTCGAGGAGGCCGGTCCCAAGTCTTCGGGGGGGCGCCGAGACTTCAGCGCGCTCGTCGAGTACGCCCAGGAGAAGGGTCTCCGCGCCCATGATGTGCTCCGGGAGTTCGGAACCACCGGCATCCA
>JAZFTT010000121.1:0-17905 GCA_036446835.1 Acidimicrobiia bacterium | reverse complement strand
ATTGTGCTCGATCGGAGCCTTGCCAACAGCAGAGCGCACCACGTCGATCAGATCGGTGAACCCTCCGACGACAACAGCCTCTGCAGGGGTGATCCCGGCGGCATCGGCCATCGCAACCATCTCGATGTAGATCTCCTCCGCGAAGCGCTCGTGGTACTCGAGAGTTCCTTCAGCGATCTCGAGGATGAGGTCGCGATCGGGGCTTCCTCCGCTCCACTCATCCTGGGTGGTGAGCTCGATGCGATCGTTGAGGTACTTGCGGATCATCAGGTCGCAGGCCGCTCCATGGCCTCGTCCGAGATCAGACGAGTCGCCGAAAACCTCCAGGACTCTGAGGGAACCACCAAACATTCATCACAGGCTACCGGGAACCGATCACCAGGTGCTCCTCGTCCAAGCCACAAGTCCGCAAGGACAGATGAGAGGAGATCATCATGAAACGGATAGCAGCACTACTGACTTTGGGTCTTGTCCTGTCAGCCTGCACGGCAGGGGACGACAGCGGGGGACTCGAGGGGTTCTACAGTGCGCCCGAATCCGGTGGAGACGATGCCCGACTTCTCAGGGCAGACCCTGAGGATGGCGACGGGGAGTCACCGGAGGCTCAGGCGAATCTCGACATCAAGTTCGATGTTGTCGAGAACCGACGGGTAATCCGACAGGCCAACCTCCAGCTACACGCCTCGGATACCAGGGCGACTTTCGACGAGATCATCCGACTCACCGAGTCGGTCGGAGGATTTGTATCCAGCGCCAACGTATTCCCGTTCGAAGGCGAAGACGCCCAGCCTGATGTCTCGATGACCCTCCGGATTCCGGCGGATCAACTGACGGAAGTCATGACGACGATCAAGCACTCAGTGGACGAGGTCGTTGCCGAGTCTCAGGGCGCTCGAGACGTAACAGAGCAGTTTGTGGATCTCGAGGCACGGCTGAGAAATTTCGAGACTCTGGAAGTCGAGCTGCGAGCCCTTCTCGAAGAAGTGCGTACCCAGCCCGACGCCGATCCGGTGAAGCTGTTGACTGTCTTCAACGAGCTTTCCTCGGTCCGGGGCCAGATCGAGCAGATCCAGGGACAAATCAACTACTTGGCCGATCTCACCGCCATGGCCACACTCGAGGTGTACGTGAGCCAGACTCCTATCGCGGTTCCGATTGTTGCCAGTGCATGGGCGCCGGCCGAGGCCGCCAAAGACGCCTTGAGAAGCCTGGTCACCGCCCTCCAGGGCATTGCCGACTGGTCGATCAACTTCGTCCTGTTCACTTTGCCGGTCTTGCTGCTCATCCTCGGCATACCCGGCGCCGTTGGGCTCTACGTCTACCGCCGCTTCAGGAACCGGGCGCTCACTGCATGAGGAAAGGCCCCCAACCGGGGGCCTTTCTCATCCCGGCTACTAGTGGTCTGTCGCCCAAATAGCTACGCGGCATCAATTGAGCGACAGACCACTAACTCTTGGCTATCGCGAAGTAATCCTTGTAGTTGATCTCGAAATCGTCCGTGTCCTCGATGATCTCGAGACGGTCTGACAGCCCATCAGATGGATAGATGGCCTCGTCTTCGAGGATCTGCGGGTCGATGTACTCCTCCGCCGCCTCGTTGGGGCTGGCGTAGAAGGTCCAGTTGGTCAACGTTGCACCATTCTCTGCTTCGAGGACGAAATTGATGAAGGTATGAGCCGTACAGGGATAATCGGCATTGGCCGGCACCGCCATTGCGTCGATCCATACTGCCGCACCTTCCTCTGGGATCAGGTAGATGGCCGTGTCGGAGACTTCGACTTCGGCAGATGAGCCGCCCAGGTTCTTCGACGACCCGTGTGCGGCGTCAACTTGGCCTGTGGCCAGAGTCTCGTCATAGGAATCGGAGTCGAATGCCACCACGTACTCCCTGGCGGTGGCAATCACACCAGCCGCTTCCAGCAGTTCCTCTTCGTTGGTGCTGTTCAACGAGTAGCCCAGGTATTTCAGCGCCGCCCCGAGAGTTTGACGCGGGTCGTCGAGCAATGACACACCTGATGGGTACTCGCCAATCAGGGTCGGGTCAAACAGAAGGGCCCAACTGGCTTCAACGCCACCAACGACGACATCGGTGCTGACGGCCAATCCAACCGTTCCCCACTGATAGGCCACGGAGTAGACCCCACCGGGGTCGTAGGCTGGATCCAGGAACAACGGGGCAAGGTTGCCCAGGTTGGGGAGTGCCTCAGTCTGGATCGCTGCGAGGAATTTCTCCTCGATCATGATTCTCACCATGTAATCCGACGGGACGATCAGGTCGTAGATGGCCCCAGACTGCATCTTGGCTGCCAGCGCCTCATTGGAGGCATAGAAGTCCTCGACGACGTCGACTTCATACTCCTCTTCAAACGCAGCGATCAGCTGGGGATCTATGTATTCGGCCCAGTTGTACAGATGAAGGTCACCATCGATCTCACCCGATTCACACTGCGTCACCTCTTCTCCGGCAACCGGCAGTTCGGCAGGACTCGTTACGACTGTCGCTTCTTCGCCGCCACCACAGGACAGGATCACCAGGGCCATCGCATTGAGAAGTACGACCAGTCTTGGCATGGTCGCGAGGCTAGATAACCAACCAAACCTACGAAGGCCTGGTTTCTGTCGGTGGGGTCCGATATGATCGAACGTATGTTCGACTTAGTAAAAGAAAGTCAACGAATCCCTACCGGTCTTGATGAGTGGGCTCCAGGTCCGTATCTCGCTGCGGTGTTGGCTTCTATCGATCGTTCCCGGCTATCGGGATTCGACCTGGTCGTGGTCTTGCGGGCAAGGAACCGCCAACTGTCCTATGACCATGCAGAGCTTCTCGCCGACATGGTCGAGGTTTCTCATTGTGCCGATGCCGAATTCGGTCGGCTTGATGAGGCGTTCGAGTATGCGGCCCACGAGATCCGTGCTGCCCTGACCCTCACTCGACAGGCCGCCGAGTCAGAACTGGATCTAGCCACGGACCTTCGGGAACGTCTCCCCCAAGTCTGGGAGGCACTACACGCCGGGACGATCGATCTCCGCAGATCCCGGGTTATCGCACAGGGCACCGCTCATGTACCTGATGAGACCGCCCGGGACATCGCTGATCGGGTCCTCGAACACGCCGCGGACCTGACTACCGGTCAGCTGCGGGCGCGGATCCAACGACTCTGCGTCGAAGCGGACCACGAACAAGCCAAGAAGCGTTATGAGCAGAAGGTGGAGGAGCGTCGGATGATTTCCGAGCTCACGACCGACGGCACCGCCAACGTGATGGGCTTGGATCTTCCACCCCACCGGGTAGCCGCCATCAGTGGACAAATCGAAGCGATCGCGAGACGTCTGAAGCAGACCGGCGACACCCGCACCATGGACCAGTTGCGAGCCGACATCTTCCTGGACCTGCTCCTGGGTAAGAACGCCGGACAAAAAGGAATGGGTGGTGTGATCAACATGACCGCCTCACTCGAAACCCTGGCCTCGCTCTCCGACAAGGCAGTTGACCTCCCTGGCATGGGGCCGGTTATCGCCGACATCGCCCGACAGGTTCTGGATGATCATCCCGACGCCGAACTCCGGTATGCGATCAGAGACAACAACGGAAACCTCGTCGCCGTCGGGACGCCCTCCCGCAAGGCGACCAAGACGTTGAAACGTTTCATCGAAGCTCGAGATGAGACCTGTGTCTTCGTCGGGTGTCGCGTGTCGGCCAGCCAATGTGACATCGATCACCGGCAGAGGTGGGTGGACGGAGGACCGACCACAGATCGCAACGGCGATCCCCTGTGCCGACGGGATCACAGGGCCAAAGATGACGGCGGGTGGCAGCTCAGACGACTGCCCGACGGCAGATATCGGTGGAAGAGCCCTCTGGGACACATCTACACAACCAACGATGGCAGGCCGCCATAACGCCTGGGCGACGCTTCCCCCATCTGTAACAATCCCCTCACATGAAACGCATCGTCGTCATCGGGAACTCGAGCAGCGGCAAGACAACATCGTCAAGAAAGCTGGCAACGCTTCTCGACGTCCCGCTCCTAGAACTCGACGGCGTCTTCCATCAGCCCGATTGGACAGAGCTTCCCGACGATCAGTTCCGGTCAAGAGTCGCCCGGTTCACCGACAACGACCGGTGGGTCGTCGACGGCAACTACACCAGCCATGGAATGCGTGACGTCCTCTGGCCCAAGGCAGACAGCATCGTCTGGCTGGATATGCCCAAAAGCGTGGTCATGCGCAGGGTGGTGGCCCGAACGATCAGACGGGCCGCCTGCCGGGAAGAGCTGTGGAATGGCAACCGTGAGCCATGGACCAATCTCTACAGCAGAGACCCGGAGAAGAACATCGCGGGATGGGCGTGGACCCGATTCGATCATGTCCGGGACAAGTACGAGCGGTGCATGAGCACCGGGACCTGGGCACATGCCGACCTATATCGGTTGCGGTCTCCTAGGAAGGTCGATCGGTTTCTGGCGCACATCGACGCCGAAACCCCCTCCCACAGAACTAACCTCGTCGCATGACTTCCTTCTGGCACCCCTTCGCCGAGATGAGCAAGGTTCAACACAACGCCTTCATCGTCGATCGCGGCGAAGGCATCTACGTCTACGACGAAACAGGCAAGCGCTACCTCGACGCCGCGGCGTCGCTCTGGTACATGAACGTCGGTTACGGCCGCGACGAGATCATCGATGCGATAGACCGACAGATGCGCAAGCTGCCAGCGTTCCACGCCTTCGTCGATCACGGCACCCGGCCTCCCGAGGAGCTGGCGGCGCAGATAGCCGCGGTGTCGCCCGACCCGGGCTCCAAGGTCTTCTTCGGCTCCGGCGGATCGGACGCCGTCGACACCGCCGCCAAACTGGCACGTCGCTATTTCAGCGCTATCGGCCAGCCCGAGCGGACGGTGTTCATCGCACGGGAATGGGCATATCACGGCATGCACACTTACGGAACCGCCCTCGGCGGGATGGAGCCCAACCGTCTCGGCTACGGCGGCGAACTGGTTTCTGACGTGGTGATAGTCCCTTACGACGATTCTGAGGCAGTTGAAAAGGCTATCGATCATGCCGGGGCCGATCGAGTCGCCGGGATTTTCGTGGAAGCCGTTATCGGAGCCGGGGGGATTCGGCCGGTCAGTGCCGAGTATCTGAGCAGTGTGCGGGAAACAATCCGGGCCGCTGGTGCGCTCTACATCTCAGATGAAGTCATCACCGGGTTCGGACGTGTTGGCGACTGGTTCGCAGCCAACCTCTACGACCTCGAACCCGACCTGATCACCTTCGCCAAGGGTGTCACCTGTGGATATGCCCCCCTCGGCGGGGTCGTGGCAGCGTCTCACATCGCGGAGCCCTTCTTCAATACGCCGGGGCTGGTGTTTCGGCATGGCTACACATACTCAGGACACCCGGCCGCCTGTGCCGCGGGTCTTGTGGTCATGGACATCATCCAACGCGAAGGCCTCATTGAGAGGGCAAAAGAACTCGAAGACGAGTTGTACAACGCCCTGCTCCCCCTGGAAGAGCTGGAAGTCGTCGCCGGCATCCGTCGCGGAGTCGGCGCACTCGCTGCGATCCAACTCGATATCGGAGACGACGAAACGCTTCCCTTGAGGGCCGCCGACGCCTGTCGCTCTAACGGAGTTCTGACACGTGCGGTTGGTGGAGGCGGTCTTCAGGTTTCCCCGCCATTGATCATGACCTCAGAGCAGGTCGACGATATGGCTTCACTGTTCGGTGCCGGACTCCGCAGTCTGTGAAGCGATTCCCCTTCTGGGTCGATGACTATCCGCGACCCGACGGGCTGACATCCGGGCTTCCCGACGAGACCGACTATCTGATTGTCGGCAGCGGCCTGACCGGTATGTCCGCCGGTCTCCGTCTGGCCGAGGCCGGCCATGATGTCACCCTGATCGACGCCGGAGAAATCGCAGGTGGCGCCTCGTCGATGAACGGCGGCATGGTCTCGCCAGACATCAAGGCCGGTGTCGACACGATTCATGCCTTTCACGGACCGAGGGTGGCAGCCGAAATGTGGGCCTCTTCCGTGCGCTCCCTCGACCTGATCAAAGAGCTCGATAAACGCCCCGGCATCGATGCGCTGATACATCAAGGGGGTCTTGCAGCACTGGGTAGGGGAAGCCGCCAGCTCAAGGCTTTTGACCGCGACGTCGGCTGGTACCGGGAGCGGTTCGCCGTTGAGTGGGAGGTGCTCGACGCACGCCGGATCCATGAAGTGGTGGGTGGCGACTACTTCAACGTGGCCATATACGAACCGGAGGGAATCGGGATACATCCGGCAAGACTCTCGTTTGGCCTGGCGTCTGAAGTGAAACGCGCCGGCGCGTTGTTGGTGGACCGCTGTGAGGCAACCGGCATGGACAAGACTGACGGCGGTCTTCGCATCTCAACAAGCAAGGGATCCGTCAATGCCGGCGAAGTGATCCTGGCGACCAACGGCTACACCACCCGAGATCCCAGCAGAGAACTGGCACGACTGATGGTCCCGGTCGGTTCATACATGATCGCCACCGAACCATTGGTAGAGCAAAGGGCGGAGTCGATCTTTCCGGGTGGAGCGATGACATACACCCGAAAACGCCTGCTCAACTACATGCGGCGAACACCGGACAACCGAATCCTCATCGGCGGCCGAAGAAGCCTGGCTACGAATCTCGATCTGGAGGAGTCGGCCGCCGACCTGCATGAGAGCCTCGTCACCTACTGGCCGGAACTGGAAGACGTCGAAATCACCCACGTTTGGGGTGGGCAGCTTGGGGTCCCCTTCGATCTGATACCCCACATCGGTCGAATTGAAGGGGCCTGGTATGCGATGGGATACGCAGGTCACGGGGTTGGACTGTCCGTCCAACTCGGCTACGAACTTGCAGGCATGCTTCTCGGAGAGGATCCGCCAAGCATCTTCAGCCAAATCCCACACAACGGGAAGTTCTACTACTGGGGAAAACGCCCCTGGTTTCTCACCCCGGCGTCCGTTCTCTACCGGACCCTGGACAAGGTTGGAATGTAGGCGCGATGCAACGATGTCGCTTATGCTCGGCGCGGTGATCACAGCGCGACGGAGAGACCGTCTCATCATCGCGGCCCCTTTCATCGGAGTCGCCCTACTTGCTCTCCTCACACCCACCAACGACGGCGTGACCTTCTGTCCGTTTGCCTTGTGCACCGGCATGGCGTGCCCGGGATGTGGCATGACTAGAGCCGCCTCCAACCTGATACGGGGCGACATTGGTGCCGCCATCACCTACCACCCGCTGATCCCGTTGATCGCGGCCCAGTTGGTCGGTGGCTGGGTTTGGTTCATGCTCCGCAGATCCGGGCGTGTCGGCCCGATGTCTCAGAAGATGTTGAACGTCGCCCTGTTTGGGACGGCAGTCGCGCTGCTGGCGGTGTGGGCGATTCGAATGGCTTCGGGGACATTGCCCGCAGTCTGAGCCCGACGACTATTTGATCACCAACGCCGGGTTCGTCCTGACGCGGGGACGCTTGTCGATGACCGCCGCAGCCAACGCGTCAATGGCGATAGATGCATCGGATCCAGGTGCTGCGACGACAACCGGGTACCCGTCGTCGGCCCCTCTGCCCATCGCAGGCAGAAGTGGAATCTGGGCCATCAAGTCCACTCCCAGTTCCTCTGCGAGGGCAGCCCCTCCACCCGAGCCGAACAACTCGTACCGCTTGCCGTCGTCGCCGGTGAACCATGACATGTTCTCGACTACGCCAATGACCTCCTGGTCGACCTCCTTCGCCATGAGGGCAGCCCGCCGCGCCACTCTCTGAGCCGTCGGCTGAGGCGTCGTCACCAGAAGCACCTGGGCACGAGGAAGAAACTGCGACATCGAAATGGCGATGTCACCCGTGCCCGGTGGCATGTCGACGATGAGAAAGTCAAGACTATCCCAGAAGACATCCTTGAGGAACTGCTCGATAGCTTTGTGAAGCATGGGTCCCCGCCATATGACAGCCTTGTCGTCGCCAACAAAGAAGTCCATCGACATGACCTTCACGCCATGGGTGACCGGTGGGATGATCGAGTCTCCAATCATCACCGGAGGGTGGTTGATCCCGAGCATCGTCGGGATCGAGAAGCCCCAAATATCACCGTCGACGATTCCCACCTGTCTTCCGGCGCGGCCAAGGGCAACAGCGAGGTTGGTGGAAACAGACGACTTTCCAACACCACCTTTCCCTGAGGAAACGGCAATTGTCCTGGTCGACGAGCCGGGCTCTCCCATCGCGGGTCCTGCGGTATCTCTCAGAGCAGAGATCCACTCCGCGGCAGCATCGTCGCCCATGGTCTCGATGTCCACGTCGGCTCCCCTGGCAAACGGTGCAAGTGCCTCCTGGAGTCGTCTGTCGAGTGCATCGGTGGGTCCCGGAGTCGGTAGCAGCAGCTCGACCCTGATCTTGCCGCCCAGCTTCTTCTCAACCGACTTCACCAACCCCAACTCGCCAAGAGTGCGTCCCACGAGGAGGGGAGACTCGATAGACGCGACAGCGTCAAAGATCTGATTGTCGGACACGATGCCTTCCCCTATTGCTACTGCAGCGGATAGAACGTGGTGGAAACTATAGTTTTGCCTGGGTGGTAGCCCATATGGATACCAAGACACTCGACAGCCGCATATCGGACCTGACTCAAGCCTTGGGTGATCCGACTCGCCGTGCCATCTACATAGCTGTTCGCGAGTCTCCCGAGCCCTTGACCACGTCCAAGATCGCCGAGCTGTTCGAGCTGCACCCCAACGTCGCCCGGCACCATCTCGACCGCCTTACCACCGACGGGTATCTTCAGGTGAGTCACCGACGACCATCGAACAGCATTGGTGCGGGGAGACCCGCCAAGTGCTACGAGGTGACCAAGAAGGAAGTGACGGTGCACTTCGCTCCAAGACGGTTCGAGATGCTCGTGGATATGTTGCTGCACATCCTCGAAGAGCTGGAGCCGGAGAACGTATCAGACGTGGCCGAGAAGGTCGGAAGGGCCTACGGAAAGCAATTGGCCACCGAGATCGGAGTTCCGGACGATCCCGGCTATGACGCTGCGGTTCAGGCCGTGGCCAAAGCCATGACCGGTCTCGGGTTCTCAGTCGATCCTGACGTACCAGGTGAGCGTCTGCTGACATCGCACTGCCCGTTCGGCGAGACCGCCACAAGTCATCCAGAAGTGGTCTGTTCACTTGATCGAGGAATCGTCGGTGGGCTTTTCGGAGCACTCTCCTTCAAATGCGACCCCGTGGTGATCCCGCACAAGGCCCTGAGCGATACCTGCGTAACCCGCGTTCCCATCAGCATCAGTTAGCCCCACTGCCCCCGCGGCTTTTCTCCTATCGAAAAACCGGCTGATCTTTCGACCGGAGCACGGAATGGCAGACCAGGACCCGATCGTTAGGCTCAATAGCGTCAATAGTTTTCTTATCCGGGAGGCCACATGCCCACCGACCCGTTCGGCTCTCGCGCCACGCTCGACACAGCGATGGGAAGCCGCGAGATCGCTCGTCTCGACGCGCTTGATGGCGTCGAGAATCTCCCCTACTCCATAAAGGTTCTCCTGGAGTCGGCACTACGAAAGCTGGACGGGCACACCGTCACTGAGGAGGACGTATGTCGAATCGCGGCCTACGACGCAACCAATGTTGGGGAACAGGAGGTCCCGTTCATCCCGGGCCGCATAGTCCTCCAGGACTTCACCGGGGTACCTTCTGTTGTGGATCTGGCAGCCATGCGGGATGCCATAGTACGGATGACCGGCGACGAAGGGGCCGCCCAGCGGGTGAATCCGCTCCTCCCGGCGGATCTCGTGATCGACCATTCAGTTCAGGTAGATGCTTTCGCTCGTTCCGATGCGCTGATCATCAACTCGAGGAAGGAGTTCGAGCGAAACCAGGAGCGTTATGCGTTCCTCAAATGGGGTCAATCAGCCTTCGCGAATTTTCGGGTGGTCCCGCCGGCAACCGGCATCGTCCACCAGGTGAACCTCGAGTATCTGGCCAAGGTCGTCTGGGACGACGGCGAACACCTGTACCCGGACAGTCTCGTCGGCACCGACTCTCACACAACAATGATCAACGGCCTCGGAGTAGTCGGCTGGGGCGTGGGAGGCATCGAAGCTGAGGCCGTCATGGTCGGCCAGCCTATCTACATGCTCCTTCCAGAGGTGGTCGGATTTCGGCTGACTGGCAAGCTCGTCGAAGGGTCAACCGCCACCGACCTCGTGCTCAGGGTCACCGAGATGCTTCGCGAGTTCGGCGTCGTCGGCAAGTTCGTCGAGTTTTACGGTCCCGGGCTGACTGACATGCCAATCGCCAACCGGGCAACCATCGCCAACATGGCTCCCGAGTACGGGGCGACCGTTGGGTTCTTTCCGGTTGACTACCAGACGCTCGACTATCTCAGGTTGACCGGGCGCGATGACAAGCTCATCGACACTGTCGAGACCTACTACAAGACCCAGGGGATGTGGCGCGAGGACTCCCGCCAGATCATCTACAGCGACAGTCTCGAGCTCGACATGACCACAGTCGAGCCGTCGCTCGCCGGACCGAAACGGCCCCAGGACCGAATTGCTCTCTCATCGATGAAAGAGCAGTGGCACACCGATCTGATCGACACTTTCGGAAGAGATGATGCGGCCGGAGAAGCGGGCGTCAGCATCGACTACGACGAGCAGACATTCTATCTCGGCGATGGTGACGTCGTGATCGCGGCAATCACCTCCTGCACCAACACGTCTAACCCGGATGTGATGATTGGCGCCGGGCTGGTCGCCAGAAAGGCCCGCGAGCGTGGTCTCCAGCGCAAACCGTGGGTCAAGACCTCCTTGGCCCCGGGGTCTCAGGTTGTCACCGAGTATCTGACGGCCTCTGGCTTGTTGGACGACCTCGAGGTTCTGGGTTTCGGGGTCGTTGGTTATGGCTGCACGACATGCATCGGAAACTCGGGTCCCTTGCCAGACCCAATCTCCAAAGCCATCAACACCAATGACCTGGTAGGCGCCGCCGTCCTCTCGGGCAACCGGAACTTCGAGGGTCGGATCTCGCCCGATGTGCGAGCCAACTACCTCGCCTCCCCCCCACTGGTAGTCGCATATGCCATAGCGGGGACGATCGATTGGGATCCAATCAATGAGCCGCTTGGCCAGGATCGGAATGGCAACGACGTGTACCTGCGCGACATCTGGCCAACCCAGGACGAGATCTCCAGCCTCGTCGACTCGAGTGTCAGCCAGGGTCAGTTTGTGGAGAAGTACTCGGACGTGTTCACGGGGTCCGACGAGTGGCGCTCCATCTCGACCACGGATTCCGACCTCTACGAGTGGAACGAGGCTTCCACCTACATCCAGGAACCGCCCTTCTTCGCCGACTTGTCGGCTGACGTGACTCCCATTGCGCCGATTCGGGGAGCCCGGGTGCTGGTGAAACTCGGCGACTCGGTGACGACCGACCACATCAGCCCTGCCGGATCGATCGGGGTCGACACCCCTGCCGGCAAATACTTGGTGTCCGCGGGTGTCCAGCCTCCGATGTTCAACTCCTACGGATCGAGACGAGGCAACGACCGTGTCATGACCCGCGGCACCTTCGCCAACATTCGGGTACACAACCAGCTTGCTCCGGACACCGAGGGAGGCTGGACCACCGATCATCTCGACGGCAAGGTCAAGTCGATCTACGACGCCGCCATGCACTACAAGGAGGCTGGAGTCCCACTGGTAGTCCTGGGTGGAGCCGACTACGGAATGGGATCATCCCGTGACTGGGCCGCGAAGGGCACATTCCTGCTTGGCGCAAAGGCGGTTATTGCCAAATCATTCGAGAGGATTCACCGTTCCAACCTGGTGATGATGGGTGTCCTACCCCTTGTCTATCGTGTTGGGGAAAGCGCCGATTCCCTCGGGATCGATGGGACCGAGACTTTCGACATCGATGTCAGCGATGACCTGGAGCCTCGTCAGACCCTGAGAGTCATGGCGACCAGGGAAGACGGGTCCGTGATCGAGTTCGAAGCTGTTGCCCGGGTCGACACGCCGATCGAGGTTGAGTACCTCCGCAACGGAGGCATCCTTCACTACGTGCTACGGAGGATGGCATCTGACTGAAGAGACACCCGGTCCGCTACCGCGCCCAGGTCTGAAGCTGACGGGCTTGTTTCTCGGTGTCGTCATGATCGGTCTTCTTGTCGCCTGGGTGCTGCCCTCTGACGATGTTGCCGAGGTCGGCCACCCGGCTCCCGACTTCACGGTGCCACTGATCAAAGGAGAGACGTTCACGCTCTCGGAGCAATTGAAAGCCGATAATCGCCCGGTCGTTCTCAATTTGTGGGCGTCGTGGTGCATACCCTGTCGCACCGAGACTCCTGATATCTCAGGGTTCGCCGAGGCCAACCCTGACGTCAAGGTCATCGGAGTGGCTGTGGAAGACACTGAAAGGGCTTCTCGAACCTTTGCCGAGGAATTCGACCCCTCCTACGATCTCGGCCTCGGTGATTCCGAGTTCGAAGCGGCCTACCCGAAATTCGTACTGCCCGTCACCTACATCATCGGGGCAAACGGCGTGGTCGAGGATCTCTTGATCGGCATCGTGACTCAGGAGATCCTCGAGGACATCACGGGGAGCTAGGTCTGCTCGCCAAACCTCTCCTTGTGAAGCTTGGCGAATTCGAAGTTCGGCCCCGACACCAACTCGGCCCAGATCACCAGTCGTTGGCGCGCTGAGAACTTGGGCTCGCAGGTGGTCAGGGTCAGCCATGAACCGGGTCTCTCATCGGTCACCCAGACGTCTGTGGGTTGGACAACTCGAATCTCACGAATCTCGTAGGCGTGAACTCCGATCGCCGTCTCGACCTCGATCCGATCACCGACGTCGAGGAGATCGAAGTCAAAAAAGGGTCGGCCGTTTGTGGTTCTGTGACCTGACAAAACCGCATTACCCGGCTGACCGGGAAGCGGCGTGCTTTCCATGTGTCCGGGCCCTTTCTTCAGCGTCCGTCGATCAACACCTTCGAAGATGACCTCGTCGACACCGATCTTGTCGATGCGAATGAACCCAAAAGCTTCACCGGTCTCGGGCGTTTCCTCGGGGTAGAACTCCACTGGATCAGGCGTTTCGCCCTGTTCCTCACCGAGATACACCACCGGATCGATTACCTCGACCGCGGGCAAGCCGTCCTGGCTCTCCTCGAAGGTCTGCTCGAGCTCCACCTGAGCTTGCGCCTGGACACCGGCGTTGATCACATCGGTGCCGAAGAGCTGCCATCCCAGGTACCCGAAAATGAAGACCCCGCTCCAGATGAGAGTCCACCCGAGGACTTGGATGTTTCGCCGCACGACGATCAGGCTAAATGCGATATGGAGCTACACCAGTGCTCTCCAACAGAAGTACGCTCGCATGTTTCGGCGAGGCAGGGGGGTCGCTCACAAGGACGCAGGACGAAGACGCACCCGCAAGCGGTGCGTCAAGGACGAGGACACCGTGAGGGGCGTCACTGTCCGTTGAAACGTCAGCGTACTTCTGTTGGGGGGCACTTAACTCACGTTCCCGGCCAGTCCGGGTCTCGCTTGTCCAGAAACGCACTGACCCCCTCGGCAGCATCGTCACTCAGGGTGATCTCGGTGAAACCGCCTTGCAGCCGGTCCAACGCTGTGTCGAAGTCCGCGTCTGCCATGCCCCAGAACGAGTCCTTTCCAAGCATCAGGGCGGCAGGGCTCGAGGACAGCAGATCCGTCACCACCTCATCCACCACGTGGTCGAGCTCAGCCCGCGGGACGACTCGACTCACTGCCCCCAAACGCTGAGCCTCCTCCGGGCCGATCATCCTCCCTGTCAACATCAGCTCGAGCGCAACTTTCCTGGGCATCGCCCGAACCAGCAGCGCCGATATCACCATCGGCCACAGTCCGACACGAATCTCAGTCGTCCCCAGCATCGCATCGTCGACACAGACTGTGACGTCGCACGCCACGGCCAGGCCAAATCCGCCGGCAAGAGCATGGCCGTTGACACGTGCCACCGTTGGCTTGCCACCCCGAAACATCAGCCGAAACACCTCACCAAGTTCTCCACGAGCCTTGTGGAGACCGATCGGATCGTCGGCAAACCCGCCCGACAGATCCCCACCAGCCGAGAACGTCCGGTCCCCGGCGCCGGTGTAGACGATCACCTTCACATCCGGATCATCCACAGCATTTCTGGTTGCCTCGAGAAGACCCGACATCGTCGCCACCGACATGGGATTGCGCCGCTCAGGGTCGTCGATGGTGATCGTCGCTCTGCCTTCCGCAGCCTCGTACCGAACAGTCATAGTGCTCCCTCTCAGGAAACTCGGCTCCCTCTTAGGAAACTCGGCTCCCTCTGATACCGTCGAAGCCCCATGTTATGGCTCGCCATCGTTCTCTTTCTTGCTCTTACGATTGCGATACTCCGCGGAGGTCGACTGATCAACCTCGGAGACATCGAGTTGAAGTCGTGGTGGCTCCTTCTCGTGTCTCTCGGACTTCAGCTCGGGACCCGGTGGCTTCCCGACGAAGCATGGTCGGAAACGGTCGGAGTCATCATGATGCTGGCTTCCTTTGTGCTTCTGATGATCCTGGTCGTGGCAAATCGGTCGAAGCCGGGCATGTGGATCGCCGGACTTGGAGTGCTCATGAACTTCACGGTGATCGCCGTCAACGGAGGCATGCCTGTGCTGGCCGGAGCAGCCGAGGTTGCCAGCGGTTTCACCGTCGCGCAGCCTGATATCTCCGGCTCTTTCAAACACACCCTCCTCGATGAGACTTCCCGACTGACCTTCTTCGCCGACGTCATCCCGCTCCGCTTGGTGGGGATCGGCGAAGTGATCAGTCTCGGTGACATCTTCCTCGCACTCGGTTTAGGAGTATTCCTCGAACACGAGCTCCGCAGACCTCGTCGCCTCTTCAAGCATGGGGCGAACGCTCAGCCCGGGTCGGCCACCCGCCCCGACTAGAAAATGGGCTTAGGTCCGCACCGGTGTCAGGACACCACGGGCTTCTAGAAGCCGGCGCAGTGAGGCGACGACGTCGGGGTCGAAATCGTATGCGGCGCCTGCATGCAACCCTTCGAGCGCCTCGAGCGGTGACCTGCCGTCCTTGTGAACCTTCCAGTCATATGCCGCGGAGACCTTGATGATGCGAGAGACAATGGAAACTCCCGGGTCCTCTTGCTCTCCGGGATTGCGATACGACTCGTATTGCTGCTGCACGTCCTCTGCAACACGCTTCAAATAGGGCGACTCGGCAATTATCTCCGAGCTCCAGCGTGCGATG
Source organism: Acidimicrobiia bacterium (assembly GCA_036446835.1). Classification (GTDB taxonomy): domain Bacteria; phylum Actinomycetota; class Acidimicrobiia; order Spongiisociales; family ZC4RG35; genus SZUA-217. Next base: position 2,614 of record JAZFTT010000121.1, on the reverse strand, counting down.
TCATCGTCGGTGTAACCCATTTTCACGACGTTGGGCTCGTTGAGGCTGACACGGCCTATGTCGTGCATCAGAGCGGCGTACTCGACATCCTCGACCTGGGACGGCCCGAGACCCATTTCCATGGCGATCGATGTCGCCAGCTGAGTCGTGCGATCAGCATGGCCGTCGACCGCGAGTCCCGACACTTCCGGGATGCGGGCCAACGCGCGAATCGTCTGTTTGTAGGTGACCTTGGTCTCCTGAAATCGCTTGAACGCAGAGTGAGCAAACGAATAGGGAAGAAGGGCAATGGGAAGTGCCCACCAGCCGATTGCCGGAAACAGCTCGCCAAACAACGCCCCAGCGAGGGCAAGGCCGACGAAGACATTGATGTCATGAATGATGGCACGAGCGAGGTAGGTCCTGGAAAGCTCACGGGGCCCGAGGATGAGCAGCGCTCTGAGGAGGACCTCAACGGCGAGCCATGCCAGAACAGCCACCACGAAGGGGACCAGATCTTCCCATCCACCAGAGAGTGTGGAGAACACCCCGACACGCATCCCTGAGTACACCACTGCGTAGGCCACATATCCGCCAAAACGACGGACCATCATTGGCAACAGGTCACGGTGTTTCTCACCAAGGGCATAACGAACCACCCAAACGGCAGCAAGACCGACCCCGTATGCGCCCAATGTCCCGCCCAAGTCAACACCGGTGTCGCCGGAGAAGACAAATGGGATGGCAGCCGCCACGGCAAGACCGGTCGTGAATCGGTTTCCGGAGTTCGACGTGGCCACACCGACGAGGGAAGCCAACACCAGGGCCGTCGCGGCAATGAGCAGAGAGATTGGATCGGTTGTCGCCTTGCTTGCGCCGTAGAACCCGACGCCACCGGCCACAAACGGGAACAGCCATGAAGCGGCCGCGATCGTTCGTGGGCTCCAGTTAGCCACGAAGAGTCAACTCCGGCTCCTCGGCGAGACGTCTTGCCATCTCCTCATCATTCACATGTGGGGCACCCCAGGTTCGACCGGTCTTGGCAAGACCACTCTCGAAGGCATCGACAACATCTGGATGGAACTGGGCACCAGAGTGCTTCCTCAATTCGCCCAACGCGTACTGCTGGGAAAGGGCCATGCGATAGGAACGCGCCGACGTCATCGCATCGAAAGCGTCGGCCACGGCCACGATGCACGCTTCGAGACTGGGTGTCTCCCCCTGGGTGTGACCACTGCCTCCATATCCGTTGCCGTCGAAGTGACTGTGATGACCGGAGGCAATCTCCACCATCGGCTGAAGGAAGTCGACCTCCGCGAGAATCTCTTCGACCAGATGAGCGTGAGACTTCATCTGGGCGTACTCCTCATCGCTGAGCCGTCCCTTCTTTCGGATCAGGTCGGTGGGCACCGCCAGCTTTCCCAGATCATGAATGAGTGCAGCCCATTTGACCGTCTCCAGTTGCGTTCCGGTGAAGCTCAGCTCCTCACCGATCATCTGGGAGAAGTAGGCGACCCGCTCGGTGTGACCCCTGGTGTACATGTCCTTGGCCTCGAGTGTCTTGACGAAACCGCGGATAGCACTGAGATGGGACTCGCGAAGCTGGGAGAAAGCGTAGAGCGACATGTGCCCGATGCCGTAGACGGCGACGATCAGGATCAGCACCGCCGACGGCCGGCCGGCGATCTCGTATGCCGCGCCGATGAGTCCGCCAAGAAGACCCATGACCACCTGCCCACCTATGAGGACGTTCATCTGGGACCAGGGCTGGAGGTTGTCGTTTCCGTAGACGGTTTTCACCGCCCTACGCACCATCATGTTGTTGATGGTGACATAGGCCACAGAGGCCAGGGTCGATGCCACCGCCACCCGGAGCAGCACCTGAGTGGTGGCCACCTCGGTGTCAGGGAGATTCAGATCAAGCAGGAACCCGGCGGCGGCGCCGGACAATGCCAACTGCCCAAAGTTGGCCATCGGTTGAAACCAGCGCCTCTCCTTGAAATCCCGAGGCGTAAAAAGAGCGACCCCAGCCATCAAGGCCATTGCAAAAAGAGCATCCGCGTCTGCCAGGAGGGCAAAGATGACCCCGGCGGTCATCACCACCATGATCGATGAGCTGTGAAAGAGACGGTCGTTGACCTCGACCGCAAAGAACTCGAGCAGGACGAACAGCGAAGCGAAGACGAACCAAAGGCCCCAGTCAGGGGGATCTGATAGGAAAAAGGTGACGATGAGCACGACTATGCCCATCACGAAATAGGGCACAGCGATCTTTAGCTTTCGCTGTACCGAAGGATGAAGACGCTGATAACGCCTCCCCACCGGACTGTTCTTGAGCAACCTCATTGGACCCCGGGTGACATGTTGCCCGAAGTGGGTGGTGAGTCGGCGTCATTCATCAGCCGATCCTTGCCGACGCCGAGCCAGCCGCGATCAATGCGGTCAGGCTGGCAGCGGCAGCGAGAATTCGGATCAAACGGACCTTCATAGCTGTTTGCACGCTCACCTTCGATGTCTTATTTCACCGGCCTTGCGTGCCGATGGCGACATTCCGCTCCGCTAGGTAGATGGGCGGTAGTTTGCTTGAAAGACGAATGTCCGACGCCGAACTCACCCCATTCCCCGGCATGAACCG
>JAZFTT010000120.1:0-3455 GCA_036446835.1 Acidimicrobiia bacterium | reverse complement strand
GAGGTGCGAGCCTTCTCCACGGCCGCACCGATATCGCCGGCGGCGGCGATGTGGTTGTCCTTGATCATCACCGCGTCGTACAGACCCATCCGGTGGTTTACCCCACCACCCATCGTCACGGCGTACTTGTCGATGATACGGAGCCCGGGCATCGTCTTTCGGGTATCTGAGATCGAGGTTCCGGTGCCATCCACGGCCTCCACAAGACGGGCGGTCTCGGTGGCCACACCTGATATTCGAGCGAGCAGATTCAGCGCGGTCCGTTCGGCAGTGAGGATCGACCGCGCTCGGCCCTTCACTGTTGCCAGAGTCGCACCCGCATCGACCCGGTCGCCATCGGAAGAAGCTGCCTCGAAGACGATCCCCGGATCGACTACTTCGAAAACGAGCGCGGCCACGTCCAGCCCGGCGACGACCCCTCGCCTACGAGTGACAAGCTCTCCACGAGCCATCGTTCCCTTGGGGATCACCGCCTGGGTAGTGATGTCTCCAACGTCAGATAGGTCCTCTTCCAGGGCCCGTTCTACGATGGCGGCGTAGTCAGATCGTTTCACTATCCGACCACGATGGTCTCGACGGCACCGGGGTCGATGAGGGTCCGATGCTCCTGGGTGGGATCCAAGTCGGGGTAGTCAGCCCGATAATGACCCCCGCGAGACTCGCTTCGCCTTAGGGCTGCCATCAGGATCATCAAACCGAGGTTGGCGGCATCCCGACCGGCGATCGTCCTCTTGAGAATTGGTTCGAGGTCTCTGATCGCGTTCCGGGCTTCCCACAGACCATCACCGGTGCGAATCAGACCGACCCTATCCCACATGATCTTGCGAAGATCTTCGAAGGCCGGCCCAGGGAGAACCGGTAGACGCAACGACTCCTTGGGAACGCTTAGATCTCCGGCAGGCTCAACCATGTGATCACTCACGTTCAGGGCGACGCGAGCGCCGAACACGAGACCCTCGAGCAGCGAGTTCGAAGCCAAGCGATTGGCTCCGTGCACGCCCGTCGACGCGCACTCACCCACGGCCCACAACCCGTCAACCGACGTCCGACCGTGGGTATCGGCGTCGATGCCACCCATGTAGTAGTGGGCAGCCGGAGAGACGGGAAGAAGATCGTTCGACGGGTCAAGATCGACCGACATCGCATGGGCTGTGACTGTTGGGAACCGCTCATGAAAGTTGATGATCGACCGCGCATCCAGATACGCACTGGAGCCACGGTCGTATTGCCAGAAGATCGCTCTAGCCACGATGTCGCGTGGGGCAAGCTCGGCCATCGGGTGATGCTGGTCCATGAAACGTCTTCCGTGGGGATCGACAAGGGTTGCTCCCTCACCACGAAGGGCCTCCGTCAGAAGAGGCATCGGATCCTTGCCCGCCAACAGTGCCGTTGGATGGAACTGAACGAACTCCAGATCTGCAAGCCTGGCTCCGGCGCGACCGGCCATCACGATCCCTTCTCCGGTAACACCTGGCGGATTGGTTGTCATCGAGTACATGCGACCGGCACCACCGGTTGCCATGATGACGGCGGGTGCCACATAGATGTGTCGCTTTTTACCGTCTGCCGTGATTACGCCGGCGACCCTGTCAGCCGTTCGAACCATGTCGACAACCCGCCCCTCGATGACCGTCACCGAGTCACCCGCGGCGACTGCAGCGTTCAGCGCCCGCATGACCTCGGCTCCGGTGGCATCGCCATCGGCGTGGACGACTCGCCTCGTGTGATGACCGCCTTCCCGACCAAGCAGCAGCTCCCCCTGGTCGTCGCGATCGAACTCGGCGCCCATCTGGATCAATCGCTCGATGGCGGCGGGGCCGCCACGCGTCAAAGTCTCTACGGCGGCGGAGGCGGCCAGACCACCAGCAACGGCAAAGGTGTCTTCGGCATGTGCACGCGGGGAATCATCGGCGGCGACTGCAGCCGCAATGCCTCCCTGGGCCCACCACGTCGAGCCGGTGTCCGGTGCCGAGATCACATATGCCCGTTCGAGTCCCAACGCAGCGGAGAGGCCGGCGACGCCTGCCCCGACGATCAGAGGGGCGTCGAGGCGTGACAGCTTGGCCATTCGCTAGCCCATCAATCCTGTCGCCCGACCTCGAGCATGCGATTGACGGCCCGACGAGCCCGCTCAGCGACATCCTCGGGAATCTCGATCTGGTGGGTCAAGGTCTCGAGTGATTGCCTGATGTTGTCGAGGGTTATCCGCTTCATGTGGGGACACAGGTTGCAGGGGCGAATGAACTCTGTATCGGGTGCGGCCGACGCGACGTTGTCGGCCATCGAGCACTCAGTGATCATCATCACCTTCCGCGGCCGATGACTGCTTACCCAGTTGATCATGCCGTGTGTCGAGCCCACATAGACCGCCTCGGCCAGCACATCGGGAGGGCACTCAGGATGGGCGATTACCGGAATGTCGCCCATGTCCTTCTTGTAGTCCGAGATCTCCGCCCCGGTGAATCGCTCATGCACCATGCAAGAGCCTTCCCAAAGAATCATCTCGACCGCGGTTTTGGCGGCGACCCACTTCCCCAGGTACTGATCCGGCGTGAATATCACCCGTTCGACGCCAAGGGACTCGACCACCACCAGGGCGTTGGAGGAGGTGCAGGTTATTTCTGACTCCGCCTTGACTTCGGCAGAGGTGTTGACATAGGAAACAACCGGCACACCGGGATACTGCTCCTTCATTCTGCGCACATCAGATCCGGTGATCCCGTCCGCCAGAGAGCACCCCGCCTCCAGATCGGGGATCAGAACCGTTTTCTCAGGGTTGATGATCTTGGCCGTCTCCGCCATGAAAACAACACCGGCGAGAACGATGACATCGGCATCGGTCTCGAGGGCGAGATTGGCGAGAGCCAACGAGTCGCCCGTTATATCGGCCGCCAAATGGAATATGTCCGGTGTCATGTAGTTGTGTGCAGCGACGACTGCATTGCGCTCGATCTTCAGTCTGTTGATCTCGTCGACCAGCGGTTGCACAGCGGCAATCTCCTCCTCAGGGAGGACATCGATGGCTCGAGTGATCTGAATCGTCGTCAAGAGTGACTCCGCGGCCGAATGGTCCAATTGTAGGGGTTGTCGAGACGGTTCCTTCGACGCCGTGGCCCGGGGACCGAAGCTCTATGCTTTTTCGACGGCCAACCCGGTATTGACAAGACATTTCGACGAACCAGCAGCATCTGATGCTGCCCTCCAAGCGTCGTCGCCACCCGAAGCCACTGCCGGCGATCGGATGACCATCGGCTCCGTCGTCGGGGCCACTTTCTTCCTGCTCGTACTTGTAGGAGCGGGTGCTACCTACGGTTGGGCCAACGCCGATAAAATCTGGCGTTGGTGGTGGGCCGTTGCCATTGGGCTTCTTGTCTTGGTCATCCTCACGGTCTCCAACCCGAAACTTGCCCCGTTCACCGGAATCATCTGCTCGCTGACTCAGGGAGCCTTCATCG
>JAZFTT010000119.1:0-23026 GCA_036446835.1 Acidimicrobiia bacterium | reverse complement strand
TCGGCAAGGGCTCCATGACCGATCTCCCGACGCTTCGGCCCACGCATGAATCCGGCTTCTCCCGTTGAGAACGGTGGGAAGTTGTAATGGTGCATGTATCGCTTGGACTCGGCGATGTCGAGCGTGTCCAACATCTGCTCCATCTTGAGCATGCCAAGCGTGGTGATGTTCAGCACCTGGGTTTCGCCACGCTGAAACAGAGCCGAACCATGGGTGCGCTCCACGGCACCCGTCTCAATCGCGAGGGACCTGATGTCGGTGGGACCACGACCATCGAGACGGACGCCTTCGGAGACGGTGCGTCGTCGCGCCAGCTTCTTGAAGACTGCCTTGAATGCGCTCTTCGCCTCTTCGAGAGTCTCGGCGTCATCCTCGGCAATTTTCAGGCCGTCAATCACATCATCCCTGGCTTCACTTTGCGCTGTTTGACGCTCGAGCTTGGGAACAATCTCGAGAACTGCGGCAATTGCGGACGAAGCAGCGGCCTCCACCTTTTCGTACATCTCGTCGGAATAGTCGACGATCAGGGGCCATTCCGTCTCGACGATGTCGACCTTCGCCGCCAGCTCGAGCTGAAGGTCGATCATCCCGGCGATATGAGTCTTGGCCTCTTCGAGACCTTGGGCAACAGCCTCTTCGTCGGAGGGGCGGTCTCCGTCGGCCACGAGACGCAGGCCATTCTCCGTCGCTCCCGCCTCGACCATGGTGATGTCAACCTCACCGCCTTGGTTACGACGACCGGCGACGACTAGCTCGAAAACGGACCCGGTCAGGTCGTCTTCGGTCGGGAAAGCGACCCAATCACCTTTCTTCAGGGCAAGACGAACGGCCCCGATCGGGCCCTCAAACGGGATCGAGCTGATTGTGAGGGCAGCCGACGCACCGTTGAGCGCCAGTACATCGTAAGGGTTCTCCTGGTCGACGGACAGGGAGGTGACAACGATGTGGGTCTCGTTGCGATAACCCTTCTTGAAGGATGGGCGGAGGGGACGGTCGATGAGACGGCATATCAGAATTGCCTGCTCGGACGGACGTCCCTCACGACGGAAGAACGAACCCGGGATCTTCCCGACGGAATACATCCGCTCTTCAAAATCGACGGTGAGCGGGAAAAAGTCTATGCCTTCCCGCATTTTTCGGTTGGCAGTGGCGGTTACCAACATTTTGGTACCGCCCAGGGTGGCTACCACGGCGCCATCGGCCTGACCGGCGAGTTTGCCAGTGCTCAGGACGAAGTCTTTACCGCCAATGGTGCCTTGAACCGTGTTCTCGGGCACGTTGTGCTCCTTGTTGTAGATGTTTTGGAGCCGTGCCTGTTGGCAGTAGTCATGCCTCCGCCGAGGAGAAGGCATCGCCACTGTCAACCGACCTGGCTCACCTCTTGTGAGGGAAAGCTCCCCCATCGACATGAGAAGCGGTCTGTCCGCTCATCATGAAACTGTTAGCGCCGCAAGCCCAACTTGGCGATGAGGCTTCGGTACCTATCCGCGTCTTGACGACGCAAGTAGTCGAGAAGCCTTCGACGCCTGCCCACCATCAAGAGCAGACCACGACGACCGTGGTGGTCATGGCCGTGATCGCGGAGATGCTCGGTCAAATGGTTGATCCTCTCGGAGAGGAGCGCCACCTGAACCTCAGGAGAGCCGGTGTCGCTCTCATGAGTGCCGTACTCGGCAACAATCTCGGTCGTTGTCTTCATTGCGCGATAAACCTGAATAGGTGAGGGGGAATGGGTCCGAACTCTAACAGGAACCGGACGTCAACTCATATTCGGTGCCGTGGCGGCGAGCCGATGCCGTGTCTCTTCTACGTCTGATCGCATCGCGGCAATCAAATCGTCAACACCATCGAACTTCGACTCTGGCCTCAGGAAATCGACGAACTCGATCGTCATCACCTTGTCATATATCTCATCTGAGAATCCGAGGATATGGGCCTCGACGAGAAGATCGCCACCGCCGAACGTAGGTCTCACTCCGACATTCACAGCAGCTTGGTGCACCTCGCCGCCCACGCGGGCAAAAGTGGCATAGACGCCGTTGGCAGGAATCACCTTGCGCGCCGGTGGCACCAGGTTCGCAGTCGGGAATCCGATTTCTGTTCCTCTGCTGTCGCCTCTGACGACGATGTTCGACATCTGGTATCTGAAATCCAAAGCACTCTCAACGTCCCTCAGACGACCCGACTCGACCATTTCTCGTATCCGGCTGGACGACACCACGCCTTCGTCGTCATAGATGAGATCGAGTACGCGGACGCTGAACCCGCGCGACTTCCCGAGAGTTTGAAGGAGTTCGACGTCGCCCGCTCGCCCTTTACCGAACCGAAAATCGGGCCCGATGACAAGGTCCTCGACACGCAGAGCATTGACAAGCACCTCGTCCACAAACTCCTCCGGTCCAAGGTCCTTGACTCCTGCCAGGTCCAGAACGCCCATTTGATCGATGCCCAGCGACTCCAAACGCTCGATTCGCTCTTCGATGGTGGTGATCAGACGCGGGTTGGTGCCGGGGCGGAGCACCTCGATAGGATGAGGGTCAAAGGTGAGAACAGTCCGCAAGAGACCTGAATCCAGCCCTGCGAGCAGTGCCTGGTGGCCGCGATGGACACCATCGAGAACACCGATCGTGATCGAGGATCCTTCCGGAACTGGATCCCAACCGCTCCACGAGCCTCGCAAGACCCTCATGTCGGCAGTACGACCTCAGGTCGAGCCTGATCACCATCAAGACGATAGATGGCCGCCAGAGAGCCGGAGTCATCGAGGACCCGGTATGGCTCACCTTCGGGGCCGTCGAGAATGTCACCGCCCACAAACCTCATTCCATGTCGAACGCCGCGCAAGGTCTCCGGACTCACTGTGATGGCCGGCAGATCGACCAGTGCATCGGAAGGGGCCAGCAGATAGGACGGCCAGTCGACCAGTGACTCCATGGGCACCCCGTTGGCGGCCTTCAACGAACCGATGCGTGTTCGCCTCAGCCACGTGAGATGCGCCGAACCGCCAAGAACCGCCGCCATATCATCGGCCAGAGATCGGATGTAGGTCCCCTTCCCACAGACCACTCTGAATTCGACCTCGGGATATGGCCCTGGGCCAACTTGAAGAATCTCGAGTTCGTGCACCATTACCCTGCGCGCGTCACGCTCTATCACCTGTCCTTCTCGCGCCAGTTCGTACAGACGACGGCCGTCCTTCTTGAGTGCTGACACCATCGGTGGGATCTGATGAATGACGCCGGTGAACCTGGGCACCACATCCATGAGCTCATCTGGCTCAAAGTTCATCGGCTCGCGAGAGAGCACAGCTCCGTCGGCATCGAGCGTGTCTGTTGCGACACCGAACTGGGCCGTTGCCAGGTACTCCTTGGGTTGATCCTGAACAAAGCGGATCAGCCTCGTCACGTTTCCCAAGGCCAGAACCAACGCTCCGGTCGCCATCGGGTCGAGGGTTCCCGCATGACCGACCTTCTTGATCCCGGTAACCTTCCTCACCTCGTCGACGATCCGGCTCGAGGTGATTCCCCGAGGTTTGTCAACGATGAGGAACCCCGCGGTCACCGATACTCCTCCATGGCCTCCCGGACCTGTCGTATGACGGCTTCCGCATCAGCCTCCGCCGTGAAACCGGCAGCCAGACGATGGCCACCACCGCCCATGGCGACCGCAAGCGACCCGACATCGGTGTCTCCACGCGAGCGCATGCTCACTCTCACACGCCCGTCCTTGTGGACTTTCGCCAGAGTGGCGACGTCTGCCTCCTCCGCGAGACGAAGGGTGTCGATGAGGTTATCGATGTCCCCCCAATCGATACCGGCTGCCGTCAGATCTGCCTGGGTGACAATGGTTGAGACAAACCGTGCGTCAACATCGAGTTCGGCGCGACCCAGAGCTACGGCTGCCACCTTGAGGTATCCGAAAGGACTCTCCTCATATACGTAACGCCCGATCTCAGTCGGTTTGGCGCCTGCGCCGACAAGCGCCGCTGCAATCTGCAGTGTTCGCGGAGTCGTATTCGCATAGAGAAATCGGCCGGTGTCGGTCACCAGGGCAGTGTGCAGACAGTTCGCCACATCAGGTGTGATCTGCCAATCCAGCAGCCCCAAGAGGTCGAACACCAACTCTCCCGTGGCTGCCGCCTGCGGGTCGACGACCGAGATATCTCCAAATCCCTCATTTGTCACGTGGTGGTCGAGAACTATCACGCTGGTGGCTTTTGCGGCGTTCGAGGCCAATTCACCGAGACGTTCGGCCGAGCCCACATCGAGTACGACCATCAGTTCGGGTGTGGCCGGGAAGTCTTGGGGAGCAACCAGCAGTTCGGAAGGGAGAAAGGCGAGATTCGGAGGCATGACAAACGGCGAGCCAAAGCTGGCTGTGACTGTTTTCCCGGCGTTTCGTGCCGCGATTCCGAGGGCGAGCATCGAACCGAGAGCGTCACCGTCCGGCCCTACATGACAGGCGAGTGCCAGTTCTTCGGTCGTGGCGATCACTTCGGCAGCTGCATTCAGCTCTTCGGTGCTACTCACTGTTCTTCGATTCCCCCTCTCGAAGCGAGCGAAGAATGGCATCTACCCTCTCGCCACCGACCACACCCGGATCCATGGCGAACTCCAGTTGCGGCGTGTACTTCATCCGTACCTGGCTGCCGACGACAGCTTGCAGTCTCTTCGCCGCACCGGCCAGGGCATCCAAAGCCGGCTGATGACTCTCGATCTCGAGGACATCGATGTACACAACGGCACTTCGCAGATTCGGAGCCGTGTCGACCGCCGTTATGGAGACCATCTCGAGACGAGAGTCGCTCATCCGCTCAATCTCATCTGCAATCACCTCACGCAGCGTGGAGTTGACCTTCAGCATCCTGTCACTCATTCGGGTCTCTCCAACTCGCTCACGAACACATCGATCACCTCGATCTCGAAACGGGAGTCAAGGTAGCGACGGAGCTTCGAGATTTGCATGTTCAGACCTCGCCCATCCGGGGCAACAACGGCCACGCCGATGGTCGCTCTCTGCCATTCATCGTGATGGTCGACCTCCGCAACGCTGTACGAGCCAAGACGCCGCATACTTTCGATCACCGGACGGAGAACCCCCCTCTTCTCCTTCAAAGACTGCGGCGTTTGGAGATGAATCTCGACCCGCAGGGCCGCAACCCGCATCAGGTGCGAGCGACCTCAAGGATCACATAGACCTCGATGCTGTCGCCTTCCTTGATGTCCTGGTAATCGTCGAAGCCCATGCCACATTCGAATCCGGATGCAACCTCACGAACGTCGTCCTTGAACCGTCGCAACGATGAGACGACGCCGTCGTGGATGACCACACCGTCGCGAAGCAGACGTGCCTTGGCGCCTCGCTGCACGACACCCTCCACGACATAACAACCGGCGACAGTCCCCATTTTTGGAACTTTGAATATCGCTCGCACTTCCGCCGTTCCGAGAACCTGCTCCTCCTCATCGGGGGCAAGTTGGCCGACGAGAAGCTGTTCGATCTCCTCGAGGAGCTCGTAGATGATCCCGTAGGTCCGGATCTCAATACCTGCGTTCTCCGCCAGTTTTCGCGCTTTGGGCTCGGGTCGGACGTTGAAACCAACAATCACCGACTCGGTCACCTCGGCAAGGGTCACGTCGTTTTCGTTGATCCCTCCGACGGCCGTGTGGATGATCTGAATCTTTCCACCCTCGCGCTCGATCTTGCTGATGGACTCACGGAGGGCCTCGAGCGATCCCTGAGCGTCAGCCTTGATGATTACGTTGAGAGTCGCATCCTCGTTTCGCAGGGACTCGAGAAGGCCCTGGAGCCGATCTCGAGCGCTTGGAGCAACATGAGCTAGGGACCGAATGGCTTCACTGCGTTGAGCGGCCAGTTTGCGAGCGTCTCTGTCGTTCTTCACAACCTCGAAGTAGTCACCGGCAGCAGGGACTTCTTCCCAACCCATGATCTGGACCGGATCAGCCGGGCCCGCGAACTCGATCTGGTCTCCTTCGTCGCTCAGCAAGGCACGGGCGCGACCGGCCACCGGACCGGCAACGAATGAGTCGCCCTGCCTGAGTGTTCCCCTCTGGACGATCACCGATGCGACCGGCCCGCGGCCCCGCTCGAGCTGGGCTTCGACAACGACACCAGAAGCGCTCGGCTTCGGATTCGCCTTGAAATCCTCGAGCTGGGCAACCAGATCGATGACTTCGAGAAGCTCGTCAACGCCCTCGCCGGAAAGGGCGGAAAGCTCGACGCTGGGAACATCGCCTCCAAGATCCTCGGTGACGACATCGTGATTCGTGAGCTCGGTGCGCACCCGAAGTGGGTCTGCGCCTGGAAGATCCATCTTGTTGACAGCAACAATCATCTTCACTCCGGCGGCCTTGGCGTGTGAGATGGCTTCGACTGTCTGCGGCATGACCCCGTCGTCCGCCGCAACAACCAACACGACAATGTCGGTGATGTTGGCTCCACGAGCACGAAGGGACGTAAACGCCTCGTGTCCCGGTGTGTCGATGAAAGTTACGCTATGACCACTGACGTCGACCTGGTAGGCACCGATGTGCTGGGTTATGCCTCCCTGTTCTCCATCGACGACGTTGGCTTTGCGGATCGTGTCGAGAAGGGTCGTCTTTCCATGGTCAACATGGCCCATGATCGTTACGACCGCCGGGCGAGGCTCCAGGTCTGACTCGTCGTCATCGAACTGCGGCCTCTCCGCCACTGCCGACGACTCGGGTGCGGCCTCGACCTCGATGATGTATCCGAAACTCTCTCCGACCGGATCCACCAACTCGGTGGGCATCTGCTGTCCGGCCCCGGCAGGCACTCCCCTTTCGAGCAGGGCCCTCACAATTTCGCTGATGGGTTGGTCAACGGCCTCCGCGAACTCCGCCACTGTGGCGCCCTCGGTGAGAGAGGCGAGCTGAATCTCCTGGGAGGGTGCCGACACATCTTCGACCGGTTCTTCCTCTTCTTCGATGTCCTTGGCTTTCTCTTCAACCGTTGTCTCTTCGGGGCCTGTCTCCTCCAGGGGTGCTTCCACAGCCGGGGACTCGTCTGCTGGGGCAAAGGCAAGACGCAGCAGTTCGGCGGCCTCATCGCTCAGACCCGATGACGCTGTCTTGACGTCGATGTCGAGGCCCTCGGCGTGTGCCAGAACCTCCTTGGAATCGACGCCCAGATCGCGCGCCAGTTCATAAACCCTCATTCAGCGATCACTCACTCTCATCCGTAGCTGCCACGCCTGCACCGGCCGGCGCATCGACAGCGTCCTCGTCGTCGACCACGTCTGGCGGCGTCTCCTCGGTGGGAACGGCAGCGTCCTCCACCGGGGCATCGCCTTCGGCGACTGCATCTTCGTCTTCGACTACGGGCTCGACATCGGAGCGGATGTCGACTTTGTAGCCGGAGAGACGGGCTGCAAGACGGGCGTTTTGGCCCTCTTTCCCGATCGCCAATGACAGTTGATGCTCCGAGACGATGACTTCCGCTGTCTTCTCCTCTTCATCGATGCGAACTTCCTTCACTTTGGCAGGACCCAGGGCCTCAGCGATGAACTGAGCAACATCGTCGCGCCACTGGACAACGTCCACCTTCTCGCCACGCAGCTCGTTCACTACCTGGCGGACACGGGATCCGCGGGCACCAACACAGGCGCCCTTGGGGTCCACGTTGGAATCATTAGATATGACGGCAATCTTGCTGCGATGGCCGGGCTCTCTAGCGATGTTGACGATCTCAATGGTTCCGTCGGTGAGCTCAGGCACCTCGAGTTCGAGGAGACGCCGAACAAGGTCCGGGTGACTTCGAGAGACAACTATCTGCGCGCCCTTGGGCTCGTTGCGGACCTCGAGGATCAGCGCCTTCACGCGATTCCCTCGTTCCAGACGCTCGAACGGAATTCGCTCGCTGCCCGGGAGGATGGCTTCGGCGTCACCGAGATCGAGAAGGACCGACCGGTAGTCCACCTGCTGCACTATTCCGGTGACCAGGTCTCCCTCCCTACCCTCATACATCTCGTATACGAGCTCCCGTTTGGCCTCACGCAGCTTGAACTGCATGACCTGCTTGAACGACTGAGCCGCAATCCGCCCGAAGGCCTCACCCTCGGGTGTGTCCTCCCACTCGTCTATGACGTTTCCGTCCTCGTCGAGCTCCTGGGCGTAGACCATCACTTCCCCGGATTCGGGATCGATGGTGACCCGCGCCTCCTCAGCGGCCCCGGGGCTCCGCTTGTAGGCGGCCACCAGGGCGTTGGCGAAAGCATCGAGAATCGCATCCACCGCCACACCTCGCTCCCGGGCGAGAACCTCTATGGCCTCCATCATCGTGTCAAGCTTCATGTTTCTCCTTCAATGACCCGGCTTGGGGGCCTTCTCCCACCTGAACACCGTTTTGGCGGCGATTACATCCTCATAACTGACCACACTCGGACCGTCTTCGGACTCGATCGTGAAAGAGTCATCGTTGGCATATGCGAGAACTCCTCGGATGGTGGCCTTCGTTTCACCAAGGGACACCTTGGCGACGAGTTCTCGACCCACCGATTTCTGATAGTGCGATGGTCGCTTGAGCTTTCGCTCCAAACCGGGAGAACTCACCTCGAGTTGGTACTCGCCCTCGAGATCAGTTTCGTTATCGAGCAATCTCGAAAGCCCTCTGGCGAGCGAAGCGAGACGATCGACCGTGATGTCCTCGCCATCTACAGTGACGCGCAGAATCCGCCCCTGGCCACGCCCGGCAAGCTCGAGATCATCCAGCTCGAGTCGTTCCGCGGCGAGATAGGGCTCCACCACATCCCAAATGTCGGTTACCTGCGTCACTTATGTCACTCCACGACAAATCAGATGAGCGCCCCTGGGCGCCCACCTGATGAAAAGCGTCCTGTTGTCTGCCCCCGATTATAAGGCCAATCGAACCTCAGCCCTAAATGCCAAAACGGTGCCTCTCGACGCCATCTACGATGGCCGCCACCGCCTCTCCAAGGGCCACATTCTCCTTGTCGAGCCCCCGACGTTCGGTGAGCTCGACGACACTCTCGGCTACTCCCCGAGGACCAACCGTGACCCGGTAGGGAATTCCGATCAGCTCGGAGTCTGCGAACTTGACACCCGGACGCTCCACCCGATCGTCGAGAAGGACATCGATCCCAGCATCTCGAAGTTGGCTGTAGATGTCCTCGGCGACGGCTCTCGTGCTCTCGTCATCCACTCGAACAACGGTGATCACGACTTCGTAAGGGGCCACCGAAACAGGCCAGATGATTCCGTTCTCATCGTGGTTGGCCTCGACAACGGCTGCGACGGCACGTTCGACTCCTATCCCGTACGAGCCCATGATGATCGGCTGACTCTCTCCATCCTCATCCTGGACGAAGGCGCCAAAGGCCTCTGAGTACTTGGTCCCGAGCTTGAAGATGTGGCCAACCTCTATCCCCTTCCACAACTCCAGAGAATGGCCGCACTCGATACAGCTCTCGTCGGAGGTGACTTCTCGGAGATCGGCCCACCGGGCCACATCGATATCCCGCGAGATGTCGACACCTTTGTAGTGCCAGTCATCCTCATTGGCGCCGGTGGTCATGTTGATCCTGCCTTCGAGAGCCAAATCAGCGATCACCCGCAGACCCTCTGCGCCGACTGCTCCAAGACTGCCCGGATCGGCACCAAGGAGCTCGCGTATCTCCTCTGGCTGGCCCGGCCTTCCGTCGGAGGCCGACGCCGCATCGAAGAGTTTCTGCCCCTGGAGCCCGTGATCGCCCCGGAGAAGGGCCAGGACCGGCTCGCCGTCGACGAAATAGACCAGGGTCTTGATCTGCTTCTCAGGGGTGGCGATTTCGGGGTGGACTTCTGCGAGCGCGGCGATGGTGCGCAGGCCGGGTGTCGGGAATTTCTCCAATTCGCCTGACTCACCGTCCTCGATCTCAGCCAGCGCCGAGGTCGCCTTCTCGAGATTGGCCCGGTAATCGCAGTTGGTGCAGGTCACGATCCAGTCCTCGCCAGCATCGCTTCTCTGGATGAACTCGATGGACTCCGAGCCTCCCATTGCTCCTGACGACGCCTCGACATCAACGGCTTCGAGCCCCATTCTCGAGAAGATTCTCTTGTAGGCCTCATGGTGCTTGTCGAAACCCCGGTCGAGACCGGGGGCGTCGATGTCGAGGGTGTAGGAGTCCTTCATGGTGAACTCCCGGACCCGGAGCAGACCCGATTTCGGGCGGGGCTCATCACGGAACTTGGTGTGCATCTGATACCAGATCTGGGGCAGGTCCCGATAGGAGAAGAGCTCAGTGGCAAGCATGGCGAAGATCTCTTCTTCGGTCATGCCCAGAACGAGGTCGACATCCTTGCGATCCTTGAGCTTGAAGAGATTCTCGCCCATCAGGTCGTAACGATCAGACTTCCTCCAGACTTCGGCTGGATGAAGAGTGGGCAAGACCATCTCCTGACCACCGATGGCGTCCATCTCCTCACGGATGATCCCCTCCACCTTGAGCCGAACCTTCTGGCCCAGGGGCAGCATCGTGTAGGAACCCGCGGCAAGCTGACGAATAAAACCGCCCTGGACCAGCAGTTTGTGGCTCGCCGCCTCGGCATCGGCGGGAGCGTCTCGGAGGGTTGGTATGTGTGCTTCTGACCAGCGCATGAGCGACGGGGACGGTAGTCACCAATCTTTGATTAGCTCTGGTTGTGTTCTGTCGTTGGTCCGGGGGCGGCTGCCCCTAGATAGGTCGGGGTTCGACGAGTGCGGCGAGTCTGGGGTGTAACCCTGGTTTGGGCGGCGGATAGAGAGTCCAGTCGGGTTTGCGAAACTGGAACTGGTTGTTTGAGTTTCGGGTGATGTGCCACCCGTGTTCGTGGACGAACCGGTGGTGAAACCCGCACAACAGGATCAGATTGTCCAAATCGGTGGATCCGCCTTTCGACCAGTGGACAACATGGTGAACCTGTAGCCACTGTTTGTTTCCACACCCGTGGAACCGACAGGACCCACCGTCACGATGATGAACTAGACGACGTAACCATCCCGGAACGTTCCGTGAGTTGCGTCCCACTCCGATGACGACACTGCCGTCGGTTATGACAGTTTGGAGGACACAGTCACAGGCGAGTCTTCTTGCAGTCTCGTTGGGAACCAACGCTCCGGAACCGAGTTCGCTGACACCAGAGTCGATGGTGGTCAACGCTTCCAGGTCGGCGAAAACGGTGATCTGAGGAGGTGTGGTGGTGGTTTGGTCTCCGGTGGTGGCACAAACTTCCACCATCCCATCCGCCATCCGCTGTGAATAGGCGTCGAACAGCCCGGTTTGCGGGTCGGGACCTATCTTGTCGGCTTTGTCACGGATCGCGGTTTCCACGACTTCGAGGTCAGTGTTGGGTAAATGGGCAGTCAATCTTCCCGAGGAACCGTCGAGAGTTCGTTGGATCCACAAGGCACGCACCCGATGAGCCTCTCTTTCATCCTCCGCGGTAGGAGGGTTCGCTCTCCGCGCCTTCCGATCCAAGACAGCATTCGACAACCCAAGAGCCTCTTCGATCAACCCTTCCTCGGTGTCAGCAGTAGCCATCCGGGAAATCGCGTCGGTCTGATCAAGAGAAAGGTCACCAGCAGCAAAGCGCTTCGTAAGAACAGGAAGATCAGAAAGCCGCCTCGCCACTGAAACCAGTTGACGCGCCGCGAAAAGACGCAGCCGAAG
Source organism: Acidimicrobiia bacterium (assembly GCA_036446835.1). Lineage (GTDB taxonomy): Bacteria > Actinomycetota > Acidimicrobiia > Spongiisociales > ZC4RG35 > SZUA-217. The sequence continues at coordinate 11,340 of JAZFTT010000119.1, read as the reverse complement.
CCTGGCTGCCACCCAATCCGTCAAACTGCGAGCACCGTCGGTCATCCACGACTGGCCAACGTCGGCAGCCTGAATCAAAGAACACAACTGGGCGTCGGTGGCGCCGCGCAACCCGCCGAAATGCTCGAAACCCCGGTCGATCTCATCCGCAGTGGCAAGAGACCAATCTATAACATCGAACATACGTTCGACCTAGGATAGATTCAAGAGGTTTGACCCCCAAAACGGAGAAAAATCTGAAAAATAAATTGGGAGCCGTACACCACCGGCAATGCGAGTCATGTGGGGGTGTTGGCGGTGACTCTCCAGATGCGGGTCAGTTGATCGAATCCTTTTAGCGAAACGTCGTCGACATGTTCGAAACTGAACCCTTTGCCTATTGCTAGTTGGTGGACGGTGTCAGCCGCGATGATCTCGCCTGACCGCCCGAGGTCGGCGATGCGGCTTGCTTGGACAACGACCGCGCCGTGGATGTCGTCGTCTTCCTGAATGGGTTCGCCCGCAGCCATTCCGATCCGCATGCCAAACGGACTGGAGTCCATTCGCTCTTGCAGTTCCATGGAAAACGCCAATGCTCGTTGAGTGGACTTGAACGAGATCAAGGAGCCGTCTCCGAGGTTCTTAACCAGACGTCCGTGGTGCGTGGCGCACAGCTCCGAAGTAACAGACTCGACGTCTCGGAAAGCAGAACGACCCTCATCATCTCCAAGTCTCATGAGAACCTCGGTTGATGACACCAGATCGGTGAACACGACCGTTCGCAACTCGTCGTCGGTCTGCACACTGGACATGTGCTTTTCCGAAGTGAGAAACGACACAAACGCCTCGACGACCGGATCGAGGTCGGCAATGAACGGTGCCAAAGTGCCAGGGACGATGCGCATTTGGGCGTCGGTGATGCCGGTCACAAGACGACGTGACTGTTCCTGATTGCCGACCTCACTATCTCGAGACCTGATCACCAATGTTTTTGCCACAACGCTGCCCATCAAATGGTCGACGTCGAATTCGTAGAAGTTGGCGTCACTCCATGACCTCGAAGAGGGGCGGGAGTATATCGAAGCTCTCATCAACGCCTCTAACGCATGCACGTCATCGGTAACCGCAGATGGAAGCAACTCGCTGAAACTGGGCAGGACATCGAGTTCGATCAAGGCTTCTCCTGCTCTGGAGAATTTGTCAGCCGGCAGATCGGAAAACACCGGACCCGTGTCGCACAGGACCAGCCGTGACACACGCCTAGGGTGCTCTGCCGCGTACTGGATCACCACCGGTCCCATGGATCCCACTCCGGCAAGGTTGAACTCATCGAGGTCAAGTGCGTGGACGACCGCGTCGATGTCGTGGCAGAAATCGGCAATCGAAGAAGGATTTTCGGTTGGGTGTTCGTCTGACATCCCGGCGCCACGAGGGTCGAATCTGACCAGCCGAAGGTACTTGGCAAGTTCGAGATAGAGAGCCTCCATTGAGTGCACCGCCCATTCCGACTCGGCGTGGCTCATGATGAGCGGCTGGGCAAGAACGAGCGGTGGTCCGGAGCCGATCTCCCAATAGGCGATGGCCACACCATCTTCGGTATTTGTGAACCGAATGTCAGGCTGAGGAAGATTCACGATTCGGAGGCTACCCACATCCAAGTCCACGGCCCCGCAGATCTCTTTCAAAAGCCGCTAACCATGCCAGTCTCATCGCCTCTACACACTCATTCGACTTCGGTTGGGTACACGTTGTCTTGGTAGTCCTCCTGGGCGATCTCGGTGATGCGCTCGCGGGTGATGTCGTATTTTTCGTACTTGCCATGGTCGAACATGACCTCGCCGATCTTCGGGTAGATCGATCGGTCGATCTGAGCGTCGGCATCCCACAATCGCCCACGTTTCGGCGCCTTGCCGCAGTGAATGAACGCCTCTTCGACATGAACCAACATGGCGAGAACCGGAATGTGGCCGTTGTGCTCCATCCTCGCCAGAAGCTCGGGATCAGTGGTCAACGTGGCTGTGCCGTTGATGCGCATGGTCTCGTCCATGCCCGGAACGAAAAAGATCAGTCCAACCGAAGGTATTTGAAGAACATTCGTGAAGGTGTCGGCACGCCGATTGCCCTCACGTTCGGGGATGGCGATGGTGCGCTCGTCGACGACCTTGACGAACCCGGGCGGATCACCCTTTGGTGAGACATCCATCCGACCCTCGGCGTCGATGGAGGCCACCGTCAAAAAAGTAGAGAGAGCCAGAAAATCACGAATGTGCTCATCGATCACCATCATCGACTTGTCATAGATCATCTGGTGGCTATCTCCACGAAGCTCCCGATACTCCTCAACCGTCTTGATCCGGTAATCGGTCATTGCTCTGCTTTCTCCTCGATGGCCCGAACGATCAATGACCTTTGGCAACCTCGGCGACCTGAGCGCGACGCTCTACGGCCCGGTTGGCGTCGCCTTGAATCTCCACGAGTTGTCGGCGATCCGCCTCTGCTGTTTCAGCGGCCTTGGCGTCGGCGTGGGCGAGTCGGGCCTCCACACCCTCGTCCACCAGCTTTTTGGCCTCGTCGAGAAGTGCATCGACCATCTCATCCTCGGGGACGACACGAACCACCTGCCCTTTGATGAAGAGATGGCCTCTCCCCCGCCCCGCCGCGATGCCGATATCGGCCTCTCGCGCCTCGCCAGGGCCATTGACGACACAGCCCATGACAGCAACCTGGATCGGCAGATTGGCTTCCTCCAGGGCCTTCTGCGCCGCCGTGGCTACCTTGATGACATCGACCTCGGCGCGACCGCAGGATGGACATGCAATCAGGTCCAAGCCTTTCCGCTCCCGAAACCCGAGGAACTCGAGGAGTTGGCGCCCGGCTTTGGCCTCTTCGACCGGATCCGCCGTGAGCGAGAACCGAATCGTGTCTCCGATTCCCTCGTTCAGGAGGGTTCCTATTCCGGCGACCCCCTTGATGAGGCCTGCCGGTGGTGGGCCCGCCTCCGTCACGCCGAGATGAAGCGGGTAGTCGATTGCGTCGGCGAGCAAACGATACGACTCGACCATTGAGGGAACGTTGGAGTGTTTGACGGAGATCTTTATGTCGAAAAAGTCGACCTCCTCGAGATATCGGATCTCCTTCTGAGCCGATTCGACAAGAGCCTCGGGAACAGCTGAGCCATACTTCTTCAGCAGTTCCTTGTCGAGAGATCCGGCGTTGACACCTACCCGGATGGGTAGCCCGCGGTCCTTGGCCTCCCGGGCCACGATCTTGATCTGATCCTCTTTGCGAATGTTCCCAGGGTTGAGGCGGAGACCCTGGACACCGGCTTCGATGGCGGCGAGGGCCAACCGATACTGATAGTGGATGTCGGCGATGATCGGAACCGGGCTTCGGGGCATGATCTCGGCGAGACCCTGGGCGGCTTCCACGTCGTTGCAGGTGATGCGAACGATGTCGGCACCGGCCCCAGCGAGGGCGTAGACCTGGGCGAGTGTGCCATCGACGTCTGCTGTTTTCGTAGTGGTCATCGACTGGACGGTTATCGGCGATCCGCCGCCCACAGGGACATCACCAACGTGGAGCTGTCGTGTCAGACGTCTTTCAAAGGTCACGGTCCAACGGTAGACCGATGGTTCCGCTTGCCGAAGGGGTCGACGCAAGCGGCGCCCAATTACAGGCTGATCGGGTTGGTCACGTCGAGGATGATGGCCACGAACCCCAGAAACAAGAAGAGCCCGATGACCGCCGCCGCAACCGGAGCGAGTCGGCGGATGTTCGCTGCTCTTCCGGTCAGCTTCTCGTAAAGAGCCACCGCGAAGTGGCCTCCGTCGAGTGGAAATATGGGCAGAAGATTGATGGTGCCAAGGATCACGTTGACATAGGCAAGAATCCCGAGAAAGGCCGCTGCGTTCTCTGCCTGGCTGCCTATCGCCACGATCCCTATGGGACTCACCGGTCGGATTTCGTTTGGCACGTCGGTATCACCCAGGAAGACTCCAAAATACTGGGCTAGCGAAGACGGACGCATCATCTGGAACAGAGCAGCGAACGTACGTGTTATGGCACCCCAGACCAGTCGCCCCGCCAGTCCAATCGACTCGATCGGACCAACATCGATCTGCTCCGGTGTCGGGGCCACCCCGAGAAAACCGGCCCCGGCTATCTCCTCGCTCTCGTCCAGATCAGCCTGAAGACTGATCAACTCGCCATCCCGATCAACCGTGACCGACGTCGCGCCTGGCCCCTCGGACTCGAGGGCCATGACGAGCTCCTCCCACTCCGTGACCTCGTTGGGACCGATCGCCACGATGACGTCACCCTCGGCGAGCCCCGCCTCAGCCGCGGGGGATTCTTCGACCACAAGCCCTACCTCGAGTGTGGGTCCACCCGGCACTCCTATCGCCAGAATGATCCCGTAAAACATGACGAAGCCAATCAGGAAGTTCATCCCCACCCCGGCGAGGACGACAACGCTCTTCTCCCAGAACTTCTTCTCCCGGTACGTGCGCCCCATATCCGCGGGGTCCACCTCTTCGAGCGGGTTCATCCCGACGATCCGCACATAACCACCAAGGGGAATCCACTTGAAGCCGTACTCGGTCTCGCCTCTTTGGACCGACCAGATCTTGGGACCGAACCCGAAGAAGAATTGGGTCGCTTTCATCCCCACCGCCTTGGCCGCGAAAAAGTGGCCCGCCTCATGGGCAGTGACAAAGAAAACGATGGCTACCGCGGCGGCTATGCCCCCAATCATGAGGTCACGGTACCCCTGCGCCGCACCTACTCAGCGTACACCTGCGATAACCGAGGAGGCCATCGCCCTCGCCTCGGCGTCGACTGCAAGCACATCGTCAACATTTCGGAGTTCTCGCCATTCAACTTGGTCGAGAGTCTGGCCAACGACATCGGCAATCTCGAGAAAGCCAAGTCGACGCTGAAGAAACGCCTCAACGGCCACCTCGTCAGCAGCGTTGAGGACGGCGGGAGCGGAGCCTCCGTTCCGACCGGCAGTGTAAGCCAAGTCGAGCGCAGGAAAGGTCTCTCGGTCAACATCCTCAAACGTCAGTTCCCGCCCCGCGAGCGAGAAGGGATCCGCCGGTGAGTTTGATCGCGCCGGAGCGGTGAGGGCATATTGAATCGGGATACGCATGTCGGGTTGTCCGAAGTGTCCCTTCCAGGAGCCATCCACGAACTCCACCGCAGAGTGAAGAACCGATTGTGGGTGGATAACAACGTCTATCCGGTCGTAGGGAACATCAAACAGATAGTGCGCCTCGATGACTTCGAGACCTTTGTTGAAGAGCGTTGCCGAGTCGATCGTCACCCGTCGACCCATGTCCCAGGTTGGATGTTTCAAGGCTTCTTCTGGTGTCACCTCCTGGAGCGACTCCCGGCTAGCGCCGCGAAACGGGCCTCCGGAGGCAGTGAGCACCAGTTTGGCGACAGCTTCCGGCGGCTCACCTTGAAGACACTGGAAAAGAGCGGAGTGCTCGCTGTCCACCGGGATCATCTCACCACCGTGCGCAAGTGCCTGCTCAACGACCGGACCTCCAGCCACCAAACTCTCCTTGTTTGCCAATGCAAGACGATTCCCCGCTTCGAGAGTGGCCAAGGTCGCCCGGAGCCCCGCGGCTCCAACGATTCCGTTGACAACAACGGCTCCCGGCGTCGCCACGGCATCCAGAACTGCGGGAGAGTCGAATTCGACCGCCCTGCCGACGGCGAACTCGAAGTCGGCCCTCTCCTCTGATGAGCCCCCGACCACTATCACCCTCGCGTCCGGGCGGGAAATGGCCAACTCAGCAAACATCCGGGAGGGCCTCAGGGCGGCTACGGCAGCCACCTCCATACCGAGAGCATCTGCCACTTCAAGGGTCTGGGATCCAATTGAACCGGTCGCTCCGAGGACGACAACCGGACGACTCACAGCAGTTCGAACGCTCTGAACAGGAAATAGATGGCAGGAACGGCAAACAAGAAGCCGTCTATCCGGTCGAGCATCCCGCCGTGACCGGGTAGCACCGAGCCCATGTCCTTGATGCCGATACTTCTCTTCACCATGGACTCGACCAGATCACCGATGGGAGCGAACAAGCCGACCACAGCGGCCGCACTCAGACCCTTTGCCAGACCGATCGACTCCCAAGGCGGGAAGGTGACCAAGATCGACGCCACCACCCCAACGACGATCAAACCCCCCAGAACACCTTCAACTGTCTTGTTTGGCGAAACCTTGGGAGCCAGCTTTCGCCGGCCGAAGGCACGGCCCACGAAGAAGGCCCCGATGTCGTTGAGAGCTATCAGAAGCACCACAAACAGGATGAGGGCAACTGGATTTGGTCCCTTTGCCACCAGGATCGCGAACGAGAGCATCCCCACCCAGGCGACACCCAGCACCGTCACCGATACGCTCTCGAGTGGGTTCTTTCTCGGGGTCAGTGAGAAGAAGAGAACCGTGGCCAAGACAGTAAAGCCGGCCCATCCTCCGATCGCCGCGGCCCCCCAGTTGTGTGCCCCCACACCCATCAGTATCACGCCAACGATGCCAAACAAGGCAATCGGGCGATAACCCTTTGTTCGGAGATTGGCGTACAACTCTCCAACGGCCACGATCATGATCAGGATCACAAAAGTGCTGAACCACCAGCCACCAAGTATCAGACTTCCCAAGAAGAGGCCGAAGATGGCCAGTCCAGACGCGATGCGCATCGTCAGATCAGATGCCGCAGCCTGCTCGACAGCCTCATAGGACTCTTCGGAGTCGGTCGCCTTTCCGGAAACGTCCTCGAACCCGACCAGACCACTCTCGACTCCGGGCACGGTCGCAGCGACCGCCTGCATCTTCCACTCCTCTTCGGCGGCACGACTCACGTCTTCCGCGAGCTCCTTGTATTCCTCGGTGGTGGCGGAGACGTAATCGTCCGACGTGAAGTCGTCAATCCCGCTCGGGGTCTCGGCCATCGCACCCCAATCGACTTCGTCCGAATCAGATTCGGAGGTCTCATCTGACGTTGTCTCGCCTGACTCATCGGGCACCTCGGCGAACTCTTCGGATAGAGCGAAGACGTCCTGATCGGTTGAGTCATCGGGCTCGGAGGCATCGAGCCCGGGAAGAGGAACTACTTCGGCAGCAGCATCGTCGTCGTCTTCCCAGGGGCGGATGAAATCCTGTCCGTTCTGGTCTGTGGGATCTTGATCGGCCAAATCAGACCTCGAGAAGCTCTTCTTCTTTGTTGGAAAGAAGGGACTCGATCTTCCCGATGTTCTTGTCGGTCAGATCCTGAAGATCTTCCTCTCCACGTCGAATGTCGTCGTCGGAAATCTCCCCATGCAATGCCTCCATGTCGGACTTCGAGTGCCGGCGCACGTTGCGAACGGCGATGCGACCCTCCTCCGCCATGTGTCTGACGACCTTGATCAACTCCTGACGACGCTCTTCGGTGAGAGGTGGAAAAGCGATCCGGATGACGGTCCCGTCATTGGAAGGGTTGAGCCCGAGGTCGGCTTGCTGAAGTGACCTCTCAATGTCCCCGAGGGTTGAAGCGTCGAATGGCTGCACCATCAGCAGCCGTGGTTCGGGCACGGAGATCGAAGCGAGCTGCTGGAGCGGTGTCGGAGTCCCGTAGTAATCCACTGTTATCCGATGCAGCAGCTGAGGATTTGCCCGACCTGTTCTGATGGTCGAAAACTCGTCGCCCACGTGATCAGCCGCCATCTCCATCTTCTGTTTGGCTTCCTTCAGATGGTCGCTGATCATCTCGTTGACACTAGTCAGGAGACCACTGTCCCGATCTGATCGCCGTGAACGGCCCTGACAATGTTGCCCGGAGTGCTCATACCGAATACATGAATCGGCACGTTGTGCTCTTTGCACATCGTAACGGCGGTGGTGTCCATCACCCGGAGTTCGCGAGCAATGAACTCCATGTAGGAAAGCTCGCTGATTCTGCTGGCATCCTCGTTGGTTGTCGGATCCGAGTCATAGATGCCATCGACCATCGAAGCCTTGAGCAGCGCGTCAGCACCAATCTCTATGGCACGGAGAGCGGCGGTTGTGTCGGTGGTGAAGAAGGGGTTCCCCGTGCCGGCGGCAAAGATCACGACCCGCCCTTTTTCGAGGTGTCGAATGGCCCTCAGCCTGATGTACGGCTCGGCCAACTCCTGCATGGTGATGGCACTCTGCACTCGGGTGATGACACCTTGGTTCTCCAGCGCATCCCTCAAAGCGAGGGCATTGATCACAGTGGCGAGCATCCCCATGTAGTCGGCCGTGGCTGCATCCATCCCTTTGGCGGCTTGGGAAACGCCGCGGAAGATGTTTCCTCCCCCGACGACGATCGCAACCTCGACTCCGGTTGCCACCGCCTCGGAGATCTCGCCCGCCACCCTGTGAACAGTGAGCGGATCGATCCCGTAGCCGACGGAAGGATCGGCGAAAGCCTCACCGGAGAGCTTGAGGAGCACTCGTCTATTTGGGGTATCAGACACCATTAGCCTCCAACAGCCACACGAGCGACCTTACGTACCGAGATGTTCTCGCCCATCCTCGCGCCCACGGCACCCACCATGTCACCCACGGTTCCCTCAAACCTCTCGCTGTTGACGAAGCGCTGGTCGTAGAGAACATTCTCGGCGTACCACGACTCGATCTTGCCGTCGACGATCCTCTCAACGATTTCCGCCGGCTTGCCCTCATTCTTGGCCTGACGAGCGATCATTTCACGCTCCTTGGCAAGTGCGTCCTCGTCGACGTCATCTCGGGAAACCCACTGTGGGTTGGTCCAACCAACATGCATGGCGATGTCGTCAGCCACCCGTTTGAACTCGTCACTCTTGGCCACGAAGTCCGTCTCGCAGACAAGCTCGATCAGCACCCCAAGCACGGGGCGATCAGTCTGAATGTGCACGTAGGTGCCAATGACCCCTTCTCCGGCTTCACGGTCGGCACGTTTTTCCATCTTGGCCTGACCACGCTCGCGCAACAGATCGAAGGCCTGATCCAGATCGCCCCCAGAGTCTGTGAGGGCCTTCTTGGCATCCATCATCCCGACGCCTGCGTCGTGGCGAAGCTTCTGTATGGCTTTGGCCGTGATATCTGGCATCCGAATCAGGACTCTTTCGTCTCGGACTCGGCCTTCGGCGGCTTCTTCTTGGAGGCAATTTCCTTGCCTTCGATCACCGCATCGGCGATGGCACCGGCGATCAGGTCGGCGGCACGGATAGCGTCGTCATTGCCAGGAATCAGGTAGTCGACCGCATCGGGATCCGAGTTCGAGTCGACAAGGGCGATGATGGGAATACCAAGACGATCGGCTTCCTTGACCGCGGTAGCCTCGGTGTTCACGTCGATGATGAGCACGGCCTGTGGAAGTCGCGCCATGTTGACCACACCACCAAGGTTGAGTTCGAGCTTGGTGAGCTCGCGACGCAACTTGAGACCCTCCTTTTTGGGGAGAGCATTCATGTCGCCGGTCTCCTCCATCCGAGTCAACTCTCTCATGTAGAAGATGCGCTTCTGGATCGTCGTGAAGTTGGTGAGCATCCCTCCAAGCCATCGATAGTTCACATAGGGCTGGCCGGATCGAGTCGCGTGCTCGGCCACCGCCATTTGGGCTTGCTTCTTTGTACCTACGAAGAGCACCGAACCGCCTTCGACTGCAACGTCGCGAGCGAAGCCGACCGCTTCGGCTACCTGAGTGACCGTTTGGCGAAGATCGATGATGTGGATGCCATTGCGCTCCCCGTAGATATAGGGGCGCATCTTTGGGTTCCAACGTCTGGTTTGGTGACCGAAATGGACGCCGGCCTCCAAGAGTTGCTTCATTGTGACTTCAGTCACAAGTAGCTCCTTTCTGGTTAGGTTCCTCCGCCCGCAGGGCCTGGCCCCATCTGTTTCCAAATGCCCTCTATCAAGGAGTCTCGATGACTCCATCGACCAGTGAGGGGTTGACGGGCGTGCGTGATGGGACGAATTGTAAGGAACCCCCGTACTCTTGGGTAATCGACACCCCTGTCGCCACGACGACCCAACTCCGTGATCTCGCCGCGAGTCATGGCGCATCTACTTTCGGGGTTACCGTGGCCGAGCCATTCGCCGGGGCGCTGGCTACCTTGCGCGAGCACAAGGCCACGGGATTGTCCGGTGCACTCAGGTTTACTTATGACGACCCCGATGTCGCGACCGACATTCGCACGAGTTTCCCCTGGGCTCAGAGCCTGATAGTGGTCGGCGTCAACTACGCAACCCGCGCATCCGGCCCCGCCTCGACAGGTGCCCTCGTCGCCCGTTTTGCCACAGCCGACCACTACGAGCCTGTCCGCTTGGTGACCGGTCGGATAGCCGACCAACTCAAGATGTTGGACGGCAGGGCGGAAGTGCTGATCGATGACAACCGTCTAGTCGATCGCACCGCCGCTGCCCGATCTGGCGTGGGTTGGATCGGAAAGAGCACAATGCTGCTGGCACCGGGCCACGGCCCCTGGACGCTGATTGGTTCGGTGGTCACCGACATCAAGTTAGAACCGACCAGTCCGACGAGTCGAGGGTGCGGCACATGTGTTGCCTGTATCCCGGCCTGTCCCACCGATGCCATCACACCTGACGGTATCGACGCCCGCCGCTGTCTCTCCGCTTGGTTGCAGGCAGCGGGGTCGCTCCCCCACTGGATCCGGCCAACACTTGGCCGGCGTATCTACGGCTGTGACGACTGTCTCACTTCATGTCCGCCGGGTGGAAAGGTTCTCGATAACGTTGGAAACAAGCCACTCTGGCTGCCCTTTACAGAGTTGCTCGAGATGAAAGACGAGCAACTGCTGGACCGATTCTCCTGGTGGTATGTGCCACGCAGGGACGGCCGATTCATCAGACGCAATCTTCTCGTGGCTGCCGGCAATTCGAGAGAGTCCTCGGTCCTCGAAACCATTGAGCGCCATCTCTCGCACCGCTCTTCCATGATCAGAAGTCACGCCGCCTGGGCCCTGGCGCGTGCGACCGGCAAGGGGGCTCGGCAACGGCTGATCGAGATCTTGGATCAGGAAAGGGCGCCGGAGACCCGGATCGAAATGGCCCTCGCATTGGTCATGATCGACCACCCCAAGGATTACGAGGCCCTCCTCGCCCTCGACGAGCTATCCGCCACCACAACGATCGCTTTGTGAAGATTCGCGCGGGCTATACCCGCGTAGATCTTCACAAAAGGCTTTGAGTTATCCCCAGGCGGGGTCGCCGAGACGGTTGCGGAGAGACATCATCGTCTTGGCGTGTATCTGACAGACCCGGGACTCGGTTACTCCGAGCACACCACCGATCTCAGCGAGGGTCATCCCCTCGTAGTAGTAAAGGGTCACGACGAGTCGCTCCCG
>JAZFTT010000118.1:0-10825 GCA_036446835.1 Acidimicrobiia bacterium | reverse complement strand
CATCCGGGCGTCGCTCGGGGACCTGAACCAGTGGTTGCCATGGGCTCGCATGGATTACACGAGCAGTGACACCACTGCTTTCATCCGCGAATCTGTCCAGGCGTGGAAGGAGAATCGCGCCTGGGACTACTCCATCCGACTGAAGACAGATCCGGGACGACATATCGGAAACATCTCGCTTTGGACCGTGTCCAAACTCGGAAAGATCTCCGAGATCGGCTATTGGATACGGAGTGATGAGACGGGTAGGGGAGTTTGCACTGAGGCCGTCGATCGGGTCTTGGAGGAAGGATTCGCCGCCCTCGGTTATCACAAGGCCGTTCTCAGGATTGCGGTCGGCAATGACAACTCGGATCGAGTCGCCGACAAACTCGGGTTCACCAGGGAAGGGGTGCTTCGTGAGGAGTTGTTGATCAGGGGCAACTGGGTTGACCACTCACTCTGGTCACTTCTCGACAGGGAGTACAGGGCCCTGAGGCAAAGCAGTACGAAGCGCCGCTTGGAGTCTGCTGATTAATGCCGTTGCTCAGATTGGCGGCCAGGCGCGCCAGCCGCCAGGGCGAGGATTCGCCACTCCTCGTGTCGGAGTGGCGAAAACGAGACCACAGCGAGTGGTGATGTCCTGGTCGTCAAGATGGGTGACATGCATTATTCAGCGGGCTCCTAGCCGCTGGCGATAACCCGCGCGGCCTCACCGGCAAACGTGGCCAGGGCAGGGAAGAATCCGATCATCACAGTCAGAACCACCGTGATTCCGAGAGCGAGGCGCAGCGAGCCCGCCGGTCGTTCGTCATCGGCGAACTCTGCAACCGGGTCGTCCAGCCAAACACTCTTGACCACCTTGGCGTAGTAATAGAGGGCGATCACCGCATTGATCGCGGCGATCACAGCCAAGGCGACGGTTGCGGCACCGCCGGCGATCATCACCGAGCGAAACATGGCGAACTTGGCAAACCAACCGGCCAGCGGAGGAATGCCGGCCAGACTGAAGAAGAAGACCGCCACCAGGACCCCGAGTTTCGGATCCACCCGCGCGAGACCGGACCAAGCCGACAGCTCGCCCGATCGTCCGCTCCGGGTGGCAGCGATGACCACTGCGAAGGCACCGAGGTTCATCACCGCGTAGATCACGAGATAGATGACAGTCGCCGCGAAGGCCTCCTGAAGATCGGCGCCTGCTACACCCGCGGCGGCAAAAGGCACCAACATGAAGCCTGCTTGAGCCACCGAGGAGTAGGCCAGAAGCCTGACGATGTTGGTCTGCCGCAGAGCAGTGAGGTTGGCGATGGTCATGGACAGAGCAGCGAGCAACCAGAGTGCGGGCGCCCAGACCTCCGCCACGCCGGGAAGCGCCAGGTACATCACCAGCAGCATCGCGACGAAGCCCGCAGCCTTCGAGTTCACCGACAGATATGCGGTGATCGGGGTAGGTGCCCCCTCGTAGGTGTCAGGAGCCCAGAAGTGAAAAGGCACAGCTGAGATCTTGAAGGCGAAGCCGACGATCATCAAGAGAACCGCCATGATCAACGCCGGTTCGTCGGCCATGCCGGCTGTTGCCTCGGCCAGCCCCGCGAAAGTTATCTCTCCTGTCAAGCCATAGAGGAAAGACATGCCGTAGAGAAGGATGGCGGTGGAAAGGATCCCGAGGAGGAAGTACTTCATCGAGGCCTCGTTCGACTTGACATCGCCCTTTCTCCAGCCAGAAAGCATGTATAGAGGTCCGGTCACGAGTTCGATGCCGATGAAGAGGACTATCAGGTCCCGCGACGAGGCCATCACCAGCGAACCAAGCAGTGAAGCCAGCAGGAGAAAGTAGTACTCGCCCTGGTAGTAACGCTCCGACTCGATGTAGCTGTGAGACATCAGAAATACGATGTAGGCGGCCACGAGAAAGAGGCCCTTGAGGACGAGGGCGAACTCGTCGACCACATAGGAGCCATCGAACATCGAGCGAACCTCGTCTTCGAGCACCAGAAACGCCAGCGGCACCAGTGCGAGGGCCGTTCCGGCGACAGCGACCGTCGCGGTCCAGTACTTCTTGGGCCGCGGGAGGATCAGATCGAGGGCCAGCACAATGATCATCGTGGTCACGACGATCAGCTCCGGTGCTAGAGCGAGGTAGTCGATCTGGAAAACCAAGAGGTCCTTATCCCCCAATCTGAGACGAGATCGCGGCCGTCGTTTCAGAGTTGAACGCCATGTCCACGAGCGAGGTGACGACATCGGTGGTCGAGCTGAAGATGAACTTCGGGAAGAACCCGATAACCACGATCAGCACGATGAGGGGCACCCAGGCAGCGAGTTCGAATCGGTCGACATCGTGGAATTCCTTCCCCTCCCACTCGTCGCCGGGCTCGCCCAGGTTCACCTTCTGGAGCATCCACAGCATGTAGCCGGCGGTGAGAATCGTCCCGATCGCCCCGATGACCATCGCCGAACGAAAGACGCCCAGCGACAAACCAGGAAGTGGATTGAAGGAGGCGACCAGGGACATGAACTCGCCCCAGAAACCGGCGAGGCCGGGCAGCCCCAGCGAAGCCATTGCCGTGAAGGCGAGTATCCCACCCATCACCGGCATCAGCTTGATGTTTCCTCCGAGTCGGGCCATCTCCCTTGTGTGATACCGGTGATGCATCGAGCCGGCGATGAAAAAGAGGAGACCGGTGATCAGACCGTGGGCGACCATGCCGATGATGGCGGCATTGATGCCGATGTCGGTCATGGTGGAGATTCCCAGCATGATGAAGCCCATATGGCCCACCGAGGAGAATGCGATCAACCGTTTCATGTCGCTTTGGGCAAGACAGGCGAGCGATCCGTAGATGATCCCGATCACCGCCAGGATGGCAATGAACGGCGCCCATGACACGGCCTCTTCCGGAAGAATCGGCAGCGATATCCGGATGAACCCGTAGGAGCCCAGCTTCAGGAGAATGGCGGCCAGCAACACCGAACCCACAGTTGGAGCAGCGGTGTGGGCGTCAGGCAGCCAGGTGTGGAAGGGAAACATCGGCACCTTGACAGCGAAGCCGAGGAAGATGGCCCCGAAGACCAGGAAGGCGAAAGTGCCGGAGAAGGCACCGCTTGCGCCCAACTCGGTCAGCTGCGGGATGTCGAAAGTGCGTCCAAACTGGGACTTGCCGGACTCGAAGTAGAGGGCCAGGAAGCCCAGGAGCAAGAACGCCGACCCGAACAGCGTGAACAGGAAGAACTTGATCGCTGCGTACAACCTGGTCTCGAACTCCTTGGCAAACCCGGGGATTTTTCTCGGAGTCTTGTCACCCCATATGCCGATCATGAAGTACATCGGGAGAAGGACTATCTCGAAGAAGAGGAAGAACAGAACCAGGTCGAGTGCCACGAACGTCCCGTTCATGCCGGTTGCCAGGATCATCATCAGGATCAGAAAGGCCTTGGGATTCTTGGGCTCATCCCAGTGGTTCCAGGAGTAGATCACTGCGAGGACCATCACGAACGTGGATAGGACCAGCATTGGGAGGCTTATCCCATCGATGCCCACGTGATAGTTGGCGTTGATCGCCCCGATCCAGGTCTCACTGACCTCGAACTGGTAGGTGTTGTAGGTATTGCTCGAGAAGTCGAAGCGGGCTATCAGGATCAGCGAGGCGGCGAAGGTCATGATCGACGCCACCAACCCGGTTGTCTTTAGAGCGCTCTCGTTCTCTTTGGGTATCAACCCAAGGAGAACGACGCCAACGAGGGGCAGGAAGACGGTCAACGTCAGGCCCCAGGTTTCAAACCATTCCATTGCTTTCAGCCTCTCCTAGATCACAAACACGAACAGGGCTACAAGGATCAATACGCCCGCCACGAAGGAAGCCGCATACTGCTGCACCCGACCGGACTGCCACTTGCGGACAACCGATCCGGCACCGTCGGCCGCAGCCGACAAACCGTTGAAAACACCATCGACTCCACGCTGATCGAGGGTGTCGTAGACAAACACGCCGAGTCCCTTCACCAGTCTTGCGACACCGTTGACAAAGCCATCGATGACATAGGTGCTGGTCCAGTCGACAAGACGGGCGAGGGGGCCTTTGATCAGCGCAACGATTCCGAGGGCGAGGTCGTCGATGTAGTACTTCTTGCGGAGGAGCGGGAAGAGGACGGGGATCTCAAAGGAATCACGTTGAAGCTGTGTCTCTTTGTCCGGGTAGTAGATCAGCCAGCCGATCACGACTCCCAGCACCGCGGCGACCAGGCCTATCGCGGCAAGACCGAAGTTGATGGCCTCGGCATGGTGGTCACCCATGGGCACCAGGCGGACCGCGAGCCACTCGGTGAAATTACCCAATCGTGGCAAGGAGAGGCCGGGAATGTTGAGGACTCCGGCAATAGCGGCCGGCACCGCCAGTATGACAAGGGGCACCGTCATGATCCGCGGCGATTCATGCGGCTTGCCATCACCCTCATAGGTCCCAAAAAAGGTCAAGAACGTGGCACGCGCCATGTAGAAGGCGGTCACAAAGGCGCCGGCGATGGAGATCCAGAGGACGACAGTGAGCCCCTGTTCACCCATCGTGGCGAGGATCTCGTCCTTGGACCAGAAACCTGACAGACCGATTCCGGATAGGGCCAGGGCGCCAACGACCCAGGTCCAGAAGGTGGTGGGCATGAACTTCCGCAGACCTCCCATGTCACTCATGTTGTTGGAATGAACCGCATGGATGACCGATCCGGCACCCAGAAACAGCAGGGCCTTGAAGGAGGCGTGAGTGAACAGGTGAAACATTCCTGCGGTATATCCCCCCGCGGCAATGGCGGTCATCATGTAACCGAGTTGGCTGACCGTCGAATAGGCGAGAACTCTCTTGATGTCGTCGGCCACGATGGCGAGCAGGCCCACTCCGAACAGCGTGACCGTCCCGATGACGATCATCACGATCCGTACGTTCTGGGCCATGTATTCGAAGAGCGGGAACATGCGGGCCATCAGGTAGATCCCGGCCGTAACCATCGTGGCCGCGTGCATGAGCGCCGAGACCGGCGTCGGTCCAGCCATCGCGTCGGGCAGCCAGATATGGAACGGAAACTGAGCGCTCTTGCCCATCGCCCCGAAAAACAGGAGTAGACCGCCCACAGTGGCCACAGCGGCCAGTTCGGGGGCACCCTCGAAGGCGGCAAAATCGATGGCTCCGAAGTCCCAACTGCCGATGGAAACCCCGACAAGGATGGCACCGAGGATGAGTCCGACGTCGGCGACCTTGTTGGTCAGAAACGCCTTGTTGCCCGCCCTCACGTTGTCGAGATCTTCCCAGTAGAAGCCGATCAGGAGATACGAAGCCAGACCAACGCCCTCCCAGCCGATTATCAACTGAATCAGGTTGGGAGCGCCAACCAGGACCAACATCGCCCCCGCAAACAGAGAGAAAGCGGCAAAGAACCAGTCGACCCTGACATCGTCCTTCATGTAGCCGAGGGCGTAAACGAAAACGACCAGGCCGACAAAGTTGACCAGGAAGAACATCAGGATGGAGAGACCGTCGACCACCCAGCCCAACTCGAACACGAGCCCGCTTCCGATGTGTCCTATCTCGAACGTGATCTGGTCGAGAACTCCACTATTGGCGTTCATCAAAAGCAGGACCGTCGCCCAGACGAGGTTGATGGCCAGAGCGGCTACCGCGATCTCGCCACCCTTGTACTTCAGCTTCTTCCCGAACGCCAGGATGAGAAGGAAGGCCACGAATGGCAGGACCAGCATGACTCCGGCGGTGTCGGCCCACCATCCGCCGTCACCGGCGTGGATCTCCTCGGCTGCGAAAAGAAGTCGGCTCATCATCTCTACCAGCGCATCAGATTGAGATCGTCGACGTTGGCGGACTTACGGTTCCTGAAGATCATCAAGACGATGGCCAGTCCGATACCGACCTCCGCGGCGGCCACCGTGATCACGAAGATGGCGAATATGTGGCCGATCGCTTCGGGGCTGACGAGTACCGACTCGAAGGCGATCAGGTTGATGTTCACGGCATTGAGCATCAACTCCACCGAGAGCAGGATCAGCACGATGTTGCGTCGCACCAACAGGCCGTAGATGCCAAAGGCGAACAACGCCGCTCCAAGTACGAGGAACTGGCTGAGAAGCATCAGACCGCCGACCTCTCTTCCTCTTCTGCCGGAGACAGGTCACGTCGGGCAAGGGTGATCCCACCGATGAGCGCCGCGAGCAGGACGAAGGACACCACTTCGAAGGGGATCACAAATCGACCGAACAACGAATCCCCGATGACCTCAGTCGGGACAGGCTCCCCGGAGGAGCCGATGAGCTGGCCCCCGAACGCGTCGATCGATGCCCACGACATCATCACGAAAACGCCCGACGCCAGCAGAGCGGGTAGAGCCTTCTGATCGGAGCTGAGACCTTCGTCGAGTCCGGTCGGTGCCCGGGTGATCATGATCCCGAAGAGGAAGAGGACTATCACGGCGCCGATGTAGACGAGGACCAAGACCCAAGCAACAAACTCAGCCGACAGCATCAAGAAGAGGGCAGCGGTGCCTGCCAGTGCACCAACCAGATACAGAGCGGCATGAACGATGTTTCTCGAGGTGACGACGCGGAAACCAGAGAAGAGCACGACAACTCCGAGAATGGCGAATACCCAGTTCACAGGTGCAGAGATCCAGTCGAGAAAGGTCATTTCTCCAGCGCGGGTGGTTCGGGAACGGTCGTCATCCAGTCCTGCAGACGATCCATGTCATGCAACATGTTGCCCATCTTCGACTCGGAGTACTCGTATTCGGGAGTCCAGAAGAGAGCGTCAAACGGACAGACCTCCACGCAGATACCGCAGTACATGCAGAGGGCATAGTCGATGTCGAATCGGTCGAGTTCTGCCCTGACTCTGATACGTCCGCCGGGTTTCGAGGGTGGCTGGGACTCCTTGTGACCCTCGATATAGATGCACCAGTCAGGGCACTGTCTGGCACAAAGCATGCAGACGGTGCAGGCATCCTGATCGAGAGCGATGACCCCTCTCGCCCGGGGCACAAGAGTCTCTTTGACCTTCGGGTAGTTGACCGTTGCCAGGTACTTCTTCGGAAGAAAGATCGTCTTGAACATAGTGGTGATGGTCACCCCAAGACCCTTGATCAATCCGGAGCCGGGGATCGTGCGTTGGGCGCTGGTTGTCATCAGAGCACCACTTTCAGGGTCGCGGTGATGGCGATGTTGGCCAGAGCCAACGGAATCAGCACTTTCCACGCAAGAGTCTGCAACTGGTCCTCGCGGAAGCGGGGGAAGGTCCACCGGAACCAGATCATGGTGAAAGTCAGCAGAAACACCTTTCCTATGAGGATGAGCGGACCGGTGAACTCCAGAGTGGACTCAGGCACGAAAGGAAGCCAGTAGCCGCCGAGAAACAGCGTCGCGGCGATAGCCGACATCGTGAACATGTTGGCGAATTCAGCAAGGAAGAAGAACAGGAATCTAAAGCCCGAGTACTCGGTCACGTACCCCATCACCAGTTCGGACTCGGCGATGGGCATGTCGAACGGAATTCTGGACAGCTCAGCCAACGCAGCGATCATGAATATCCCGAAACCGATGAACTGGACCAGCACAAACGGGAAGCCGGCACTTATTTGCGCCTCGACGATCCCGGTCATGCTCATCGTTCCGGCCATGATCACCGACCCGACAACCGCCAGCACCAGTGGAAGCTCATAGGCAATGAGCTGGCCTGCGGCCCGCAGACCACCCATCAGCGAGTACTTGTTTGCCGAAGACCACCCGGCCATCAGAACACCGATAGTGCCTATCGAAGAGATGGCGAGGGCGTAGAAGATGCCAACCGAGAGATCCTGGAAGATGAGGCCAGGCCCGAAAGGGATCACCAGGAACAGCGAAACTGTCCCAACCAACACGAGAATCGGGGCTGCCTTGAAAACAGGTCTGTCGGCATCCTCGGGGATCAAGTCCTCCTTTTGAAAGAACTTGACACCATCGGCAATCAGCTGGGCCCACCCCCAGCGCCCCCCTGCGAAGTAGGGGCCGACGCGGGACTGCATTTTGGCTGAGAGCTTCATCTCGGCG
Organism: Acidimicrobiia bacterium; assembly: GCA_036446835.1. GTDB lineage: Bacteria > Actinomycetota > Acidimicrobiia > Spongiisociales > ZC4RG35 > SZUA-217. Next base: position 2,769 of record JAZFTT010000118.1, on the reverse strand, counting down.
AATCCCAACAGCATCCCGATGACAGGCACCATCGTCGCTACAAGCAACAGCTTGCCGGCCAACGAAACCCAGAAATTCGAGAACAGGTCGGTAATGAACTGGGTCACCGATCCACGTCTCCCAAGACGAAGTCGAGACTTCCCATGATCGCGATGATGTCGGGTACCAAGACACCCTCGAGGATCCAGGACAATATCGAGATGTTGGAGAAGCTCGCGGAGCGGATCTTCAACCGATATGGCCCGGGCCCGCCGTCCGAGACGATGTAGTAGCCCATTTCCCCCTTTGGATTCTCGGCTCGCACGTAAGTCTCGCCTTTGGGAACCTTGATGACCTTGGGGACCTTTGCCTGAAGCGGCCCGGATGGAGGAATCCCATCGACGGCCTGCTGGATGATCTTGGCGGACTCTCGAATCTCCTCGAGACGCACCCACCAACGGTCCCAGCAGTCACCGTTCTCGCCAACCACGACATCGAAGTCGAACTTGTTATAAGGCAGGTAATCCTCGACTTTGCGCAGGTCGAATTTCACACCTGATGCCCGAAGATTTGGTCCGGAGACGCCAAAGGCGGCACCTACCTCGGGGGGAAGGACGCCGATCCCCTTGGTCCGAGCCCGGAAGATCTCGTTTCCTGCCACCAAGTCTTCGATCTCCTCACAGGTATCCAGGACCACGCTCATGGCATCACGAGTCTCGCCAAGAAAGCCCGCTGGAAGATCCTGAGGAGTCTTCTTGGTAATCGGTCCCGATCCGGCGTTGGGCTTGACCCCGCCGATACGGTTGAAGTTGGGGTGGAATCGACCACCGGTAACACCCTCGATGAGGTCGAGAACCCGCTCTCGGTCACGTAGGGCGAAGAACAGAGGCGTTGCAGCACCAAGTTCGAGGGGGTACGAGGCCATGAATACGAGGTGGGAAGAGACACGTGCCATTTCGGTGAGAATTACCCGGATGTATTGAGCACGCTCAGGCACCTCGACATCCATCAATTTCTCGGCAGCGACGATGAACGGAATCTCGTTGGCGTATCCGGAGACCCAATCGATCCGATTGATGAGAGCCGTGATCTGGGGATATGTTCGTACCTCGGACAGCTTCTCATACCCACGATGCATGTATCCGATCACCGGCTTGACGTCGAAGCATCGCTCACCGCTCACACGAGCGACGAGTCGAAGCACTCCATGAGTTGAAGGGTGCTGAGGGCCGATGTTGAGGGTCATGTCCTCGGTCTGAAGCTCGACCGAGACCTGTGCCTCGCTCAGATGCTTGACCAGATCGTTATCTGTGACCATCACGCTTCCGGGTTTTCGGTCGATGCCTTTTCTGGCATGGCCTCGACGTCGACGGTGCCGGGCCACGGTTTCACCTCGCGACTCAACAGCGGATAGCTCTTCTTGAGAGGGTTGCCCAGGAACGACTCCGGTAGATAGAGAGGCCCTGGATCGGGATGACCCTCGAAGGTGATGCCAAACATCTCGGCCGCTTCCCTCTCGTGCCAGTTGGCCCCCACATAGACCTCGACGATGCTGGCCACCGATGGCTTTTCGGTCGGTAGGTCGGTCGAAAACGTGACACGACGCCCCTCCGTCAGGTCGCACACCGTGCAAAGGAGCTCGATCCGCTCCTCAATCTCCTCCTTGAGAGGATCTCCAGCCTCTACATCATTGGCCCAGTCGATTGCGGAGAGCCAGGAGAAGAACACCAGATCGAGGTCGTCTCGAGCCGTGGTGAGTGCGTCAACCCATTTGTCGGCGGACACCCGCAACTTGATGGTGTCGAATTGGACCTCGGCCTCGCCGCCGACCGCCTCTGCAGCGGAGTCAGCGAACTCCTGGAGCCGGTGAACCGCTGCTTCGGTGTCAGACGGGCTCGAGGTCACGCTGATTCCACTTCTCTTTGATGTTCTCGCCCTGAATGATCTGCTGCAAGAGAACAATTCCGTCCATCAGCGCCTCCGGCCGGGGAGGGCAACCGGGGACGTACACATCGACGGGCAAAAGCTGGTCAACTCCTTTGGTGACCGAATAGGAGTCCCAGTAGGGGCCGCCACAGTTGGCACAGGAGCCCATGGAGATGACGTACTTGGGCTCCGGCATCTGGTCGTAGAGACGCCGGATCGATGGAGCCATCTTGTCGGTGACAGTGCCCGCCACCACCATCAGGTCCGCTTGCCGGGGTGAAGCCGGGAGGGGGATGATCCCGAAACGCATGAAGTCATAGCGTGGGCCGGAAGCGGCCATCATTTCGATCGCGCAGCAGGCGAGACCGAACTGGAACATCCAGAGCGAGTATTTACGGGACCAATTGAGCAGCCAGGAAACAGGCTTGGGAACTCCGAATTTCTGGACTACTCCCACTCCAGGACTCCCTTCCGGATGGCATAAATCAGCCCGAGCAACAGCACGCCGATGAAGACGAGCATCTCCACAAGGCCAAACATGCCCAGCTCCTCGAGCCTGATCGCCCAGGGAAAGAGGAACACCGCCTCCACGTCGAAGATGAGGAAGAGGAGACCGAAAACGTAGTACCGAATGTGAGTCTGGCTCCATCCTGACCCCACGGCATCAACCCCACACTCGTAGGTGAGTCGTTTGGCTTTGGTGGGATTGTTGGGTCGCAGAATCGAGGCGACACCCAGCATCCCGAGAACCAGGACAGCACCAAGCGCAGCAAAGGCGCCCACAGTCAGATAACTCTCGAAGTACGTGCTCATGCCTCTATGACTCGCTGTGTTGGGACCGGCGGCGAGTATACGCATGGCCCG
>JAZFTT010000117.1:0-12894 GCA_036446835.1 Acidimicrobiia bacterium | reverse complement strand
GACGAAGGTGATGGTCTCGCCTTCCGACACCACTAGGTCCGCCGGACCGAATGTGAAGTTGTCGTTGGCATCTACCTCGATGACGCGGTCTGCATCTGATGCGTCGGCGGGTGATCCGAATGAGAACTCTTCGGCGTCATGTCCGGCTTCCTCATCGTGACCTTCCTCGGCCTCGTCGTGGTCTGCTTCCGATTCGACATGGTCTTCGGCGTCATCGTGTGCTGTGTCCGCCTCGACGTGGTCCTCCACCTCGTCGTCGAAGCTCACGGCGGCGGTCCCGCCACAAGCCGCGAGGGCGAATGCGAAGGCGGCAAAAAGCAGAACCAGGGATCGTGTCTTCCTGAGTGTCATTTCTTCTCCTGACAATTAGCTGGATGTTGCCGCGTCACTCTTTGGCTGCGGCTTCCTACCACTCATGCAACCGCTGGAACGGTGCCGAGGACAGGGTCGAAAGGCATCCTCGGGGTACGCTATTTGGCGTATCGGCCCATCCGCCCGATGCGCCGGCCGAGTGCTCCGACAGCCGGCTCTCTAGGATCACCGGATGACCGATCCGATTCGGGTGATTATCGCCGATGACCACGCCCTCGTTCGAGAGGGGACCAGCGAACTCCTCGCCAAGCACTCGGATATCGACGTGGTCGCCACCGCTGAAGACGGGATTTCTGCGGTCGAACTGATCAACGAGCTCCGACCCGATGTTGCCCTGGTTGATATCTCTATGCCGGGACTCACCGGCATAGAAGTGACACGTGAGGTCAAGTCGGCTTTTCCCGAGGTTGCCGTCCTGATTCTCACGGTTCATGACGAGGATGGATATGTGCGCGCCCTGCTCGAGGCCGGGGCTGCCGGGTATCTCCTCAAGGATATAGGTGAGGCGGAGCTGGTTCGGTCAATCCGGGCAGTTCATTCGGGGGAGTCGGTGCTCCATCCCAAGGTCACCCGCACCCTGTTCGAGAGTCTCATCGCCGGAGCCGATGGGACGAAAACCGAAGACGAGTCGCCACTGACCGACCGGGAGGATGAGGTTCTCAGACTTGCAGCTCAGGGCCAGTCAAACAAGCAGATCGCCTCTCATCTCGAGGTGAGCCCGCGAACGGTGCAGACGCATCTGGGTCACATCTTCGACAAGCTCGGTGTGGCGTCTCGAACCGAGGCGGTCATCCGTGGGCTCCGACAGGGCTGGCTGCTTCTAGACGAACTGTGAGCGCTGCCGTTGATGCCTCAGATCCTGCCCTGACCCGCCTCAGACGGGGAATGGGGCGTCGACTCAGGGAGCCGACGTTCTGGATCATTCAGGCTTCGGTGCTCCTGATCACCGCTATTCACATAGCGGTCGAGGCTGAAGCGATCCGTCTCGGAGTATGGGAGGCCCTGCCATCCGCACACCACCTACCTGTGATCCTCTATCTCGCCCCTGTTGCCTATGCCGGCCTGGTCTACGGGTGGGAGGGTGGAGTCCTAACCGGTTTGTGGGCCGGAGTGCTTGCGTCGATCAATATCCCAATATGGCATGTGGAGGACTTCGAGTGGGTGCTCGAGATCGTTTTCGTTGTCGTGGTGATTGGCATGGGTGTGGTGATGGCGTTTCCAGTCGAGAGCGAGCGAAAACAGCGCCGGCGAGCCGAGGCGGCTGCCCGACGTCTAGAGGCGCTGAACGAACTCGTAGGAGCAGCTGTGACAGCAAGGACACCTTCCCAAGCCGCAACCGCAGTCCTGGATGGACTGGTGGATTTGATGGATCTCGATGACGCCGGTTTTGTGCTGTGGCGAGAGGAGCAATCCGAACCCGTCGTCAGCGTCGTGCACAAGACCGTGTCCGAACTCTCACGATTAGTCGCGGATCGAGCGGCGTTCCGTAGCCGAACGACAACGATCCATCATGATGGAGATCTCACTTCGATCGAGGTGCCGGCCGTTACCGATGATCTGGCCGGCTTCCTGATCGTCGTAGGGAGTCGTGACGACCTCGAAGATGCGGAAACTGCCGAGTTCGTGGCCGCGGTGGGCAATCAGCTTGCTGCTCGGGTGGAGAACGTGATGCTGCTGGAACAGGAGCAGGTCATGCTCTCGACATACGTCAAGCTGGTCACCGAGGCACAGGAGGAGGAACGAAGACGACTCGCCCGCGACCTGCATGACGGACCGGCGCAGAATCTCGCCATCCTCGTGCGGAGCTTGGAGGGTCATGCTGGAGAAGAGTCTGGATGGATAGATGACCTCCATGAGAGCGCATCGGGGATCCTTGGCGACTTGCGGCGTGTGGCCCGCGATCAAAGACCGACGTTGCTCGATGACCTGGGGATCGTCGCCGCTCTCGAATGGCTCATCTCCGACAGTGAGGGTCTATCGGATGTTGTGATCAACCTCGTGGTCGACGGTGATGCGAGAAGACTGGGTCCGGAGACGGAGGTCGTCTTCTATCGAATCGCCCAGGAAGCTCTTCGCAATGCCCAGGAGCACGCCGGGGCCAACAGGATCGAGATCAGGATCAGATTCGGGGAGGATCGCATCGACATGACAATCAGCGACAACGGCAAGGGATTTCAAGTACCCAGGTCCCCGGGTGAGTACCTGCGTTCCGGACGTCTCGGCTTGATGGGGATGCATGAGCGAGCTCAGTTGGTCGGAGGATCACTTCAGATCCAGTCGAGTTTCGATACCGGAACCCTCGTACAGGTGCGGATTCCGTCCTAGGGCGGGTCGCATCACGAAACGTCCCCCATTACGCGTTGGACCCTTCTAAAGGGCCCAAAGTCCCTATCTGCTTGTGCATGGATGCGCGATCGTTCTCTAGACCCTTAGTTCACAGGTCAGGAATTCGAACTAGGGCATTGTAGGAGCTGAGGGAATGCACCTCGAAGTGTCTAAGAAGACGGATCTCGCCCTCCGGGCCATGACCCATCTCCATCAGGTCGGCCGAGTCTCGTCCGGGCCGGAGATAGCGATTGCTATCGACACCACCATCAGTTACCTACCCCAGATTCTCAGGCCGCTCGTCCTCGCCGACTGGATAGCCGCAACACCGGGTCCCGGTGGCGGATACCGGCTCACTGCTCGTCTCGGCGACCTATCGGTCCTCAACGTGATCGAGACGGTGGAGGGAGAAACCACCAACGACAGATGTGTATTGAGGGGCACCCCTTGCCCGGCCCAGGAACAGTGCGCGTTACACACTTCCTGGATCCGTGCTCAGGGTGCCCTTTTGGCAGAGCTGGATTCCACGTCGCTCGAGGCGGCGTTGGCGTCAGCTCCTACGAAGGGAGAATAGAGATGAAAAGGGATTCGGTAGCGCCCTGGTGGCAAAACCGAGCCGTCATGGTCGGAGTCGCGCTCGTCGCGGCCCTTTCCCTGATCCTCACTGCCTGTTCGGGCAGCAACGATGTCACGTACAGCGGCATCATCGAGGACAGAGGATTCACCGACGACGACGTCACAGCGGCGTTGATGACTTACTTGCCGTCAGGCGAGCATGACGACTACATGATTTTCGCCTCCGGAGGTCACTCCGGCCAGGTCCACGTGATCGGGGTGCCTTCTATGCGACTGCTGAAGACCATTGGGGTCTTCACTCCCGAGCCCTGGCAGGGCTGGGGTTACGGCAACAAGGCCACCGATGAGGTACTTGCACAGGGCAATGTGGGTGACCGTGAGATCAGATGGGCAGATACCCACCACCCCGCACTTTCGGAGACCGAAGGTGACTATGACGGTGAGTGGCTCTTCATCAATGACAAGGCGAATGCAAGAGTCGCCGTCATCGATTTGCGGGACTTCGAAACCAAGCAAATCGTGAAGAACCCCGTTTCCATTGTGGATCACGGTGGCACCATGGTGACGCCAGACACCGAGTGGATAGTCGAGGGCGGTCAGTACGCCACTCCTCTGGGATGGGAGTACGCGCCGATCAGCGAGTACAACGACACATATCGGGGAATGGTCACCTTCTGGAAGTTCGATCGCGACAGCGGTCGAATTCTCGAAGACCAATCCTTTGCCATGGAACTGCCTCCGTACTGGCAGGATATCTGTGACGCGGGGAAACTCGTTTCCGAGGGATGGGTGTTCTGCAACTCGTTCAACACCGAGTTGGCCACCGGTTCGGGCACAGACGGCAGTGGCGATCCGTTCGAGGCTGGAGCCTCGGCTCGGGACAACGACTACTTGCACGTGATCAACCTCGAAAAGGCGGCGGAAGTCGCCACTTCGAGCGCAACCGTCGAAGTCAACGGGTTCACGGTGATCCCATTGCAGACTTCCATCGATGAGGGACTGCTGTACTTCGTACCGGAGCCAAAAAGCCCGCACGGAGTCGACGTCGCGCCGAGGGGCGACTACCTGGTGGTATCCGGGAAGCTCGATCCCCATGTCACGGTCTACTCGTTCGAGAAGATCCAGAAGGCGATTGCTGATCAGAACTGGGTGCTCGAAGAATACGGGGTTCCGGTTCTCGACTTCGATGCGACGATGGAGGCGCGGGTCGAGGTGGGCCTTGGTCCACTGCACACGCAGTTCGACGACAAGGGCTATGCCTACACATCGTTGTTCCTGGACAGCGAGGTTGCTCGCTGGAGCATGGGCCCCCCCTACCGGGACGCCTGGCAACTCGATGGCACCATAGGTATCCATTACAACATCGGTCATCTGGTGACGGCTGAAGGCGACACGGTGAGTCCCGACGGCGACTGGCTGGTCGCCCTCAACAAGTGGTCGATCGATCGCTTCTTCCCGCCGGGTCCGTTGCTTCCGCAGAATTTCCAACTGATCGACATCAGTCAGGAGGCGGATACCAACGAAGAAGGCGGGATGCAGTTGCTCTACGACATGCCTATTGGCTTCGGAGAGCCTCATTACGCACAGATGATCAAGGTCGACAAGCTCTCGCCGTTTGAGATCTACCCCGAGATCGGGTGGGATCCGGCCACGATGGCCGTTGATCCCAACGCTCCGGTGGCAGGCAACGAGCGAATCGAGAGAAATGGCAATGAAGTCGAGATCTGGATGACATTGGTGCGTTCGCATTACACACCTGACCGAGTGGAGGTGAAGGCTGGTGACCATGTCACCTGGCACCTCACCAACATCGACGCGGCGCTTGATGCGACTCACGGCTTCGCCATTCCCGGGTACGACATAAGTGTCAGCCTGGAGCCGGGCGAGACCGCAACGGTCGAGTTCGTCGCAGAGGACAGCGGGGTCTTCCCGTTCTACTGCTCCGAGTTCTGCTCGGCGCTCCACCTCGAGATGGCCGGGTACTTCCTGGTCGAACCGAGCGAGTAGGCAAAGGAGAAACCGACAGAAATGTCAGTCCTCGACCGGGTACTGGGGCCCAGGATTTCCAAGGAAGAGATGAAGGTCTACGGGGGTGTTTATCGCGTGCCTCTCCGTCTGTTGACGGGTGCAGCGGTTCTGCTTCTGGTGTCCCTCCTCCTTCCTTACTGGGTCCTCAATTTGAAGGCGCCCCAGTACCCGGACGGACTGACTGTCTCGGCATATGTGAACCATCTCGAAGGCGATGTCGATGAACTCGAAGGCCTGAACCACTACGTGGGTCTCGGGTCCTTCGAGGACGTCGCCGTTTTCGAGCGGTCCATTGCGGTCTACGCCATCGTCGGTCTGGTCGCCCTGCTTCTGGCGGGCCTTCTGATCCACAGTCGCTGGGTTCTGGTACTCACGGTCCCGGCAATGGTTTTTCCGCTCATCTTCCTGATGAATCTTCAATATCACCTATACCGATTCGGACATGACCTCAACCCGGCGGCCCCATTCAACCTGGACGAATTCACGCCTCCATTTTTCGGGCCAGCCGAGATAGCGCAGTTCAACACACTGGCGCTTCCCGGTCCGGGTCTGATACTCGCTTTCGTTGCTTCAGCTCTGATTGCTTACGCGATGGTCCTTCACCGGCGCGCCTACAAACCCCTCATAGAGGCGATGTTGGAGGGCAGCTAGGTGTTCCGTCGAACCCTCTTGCTGGCTGTCCTTGCATTGGCCGCCTCACTGGTTGGTTCCGACTCGGCCGAAGCCTTGATCGATCTGCAGACACTGATAGATGATGCGGAGCCTGGATCTGTTCTCGTTCTTCCTCCGGGTACCTACCGGGGAGGAGTGATCATTGACAAGCCGCTCGAGATCAGAGGTGAGGACTGGCCCATCATCGACGGTGGCGGCGACGGCACTGCTATCGAGATCGAGGCCCCCGATGTGACGATCACCGGTCTCGTCATCCGGAACACCGGTGACTCGCTCGATCGGGAGAACGCCGGTATCTCCGCAAACACCCCGCGTGTGACGATCACGGGGAACCGCTTGGAGAATGTGCTGTTCGGGATCTTCTTGAGGCATGCGGACGATTCCGTCGTGTCGTACAACGAAATCGGCGCAATAGAGGCCGACGTTGCTCGGCGTGGCGATGGCATCCGAGTTTGGGAGAGCGACCGTATTCTCGTCGAGGGCAACGTCGTCGACGGCGGCCGCGATACGGTCTTGTGGTTCTCCGACGACATCGTGGTTCGGGAGAACGTGCTGTCCAACGGCCGCTATGGCATCCATTTCATGTACTCAGACAACGCGTTGGTGGAGCGCAACGAACTCAGCGGCAACAGCGTCGGTGGCTTCCTCATGTACAGCTACAACCTGACCCTTCGAGACAATCTCATCACCCAGAACTTTGGTCCGTCCGGATACGGCATCGGTCTCAAGGATGTCGACGGCGTAGAAGCCACGGGTAATCGGTTCATCGGCAATCGGGTCGGCATCTACCTCGACAACTCACCCGCTACCAGGGGTGTCGAGCACCACTTCACCAACAACCTGTTTGCCTACAACGGGACCGGCGCAACATTCCTGCCTTCCGTCGAGGGAAACATCTTCACCTCCAACGCCTTCATCGACAACGGCGAACAGGTCGGCGTTCAGGGCAAGGGCGATTTCGAGGGCAACATTTGGACCGTCGGTGGGATCGGCAACCACTGGAGTGACTTTGCCGGCTACGACGCCGACGGCGATGGTGTCGGAGATGTCCCCTATCGTCTGACCGATCTCTTCTCCACTCTCACGGACAACCACCCCGAGCTTCACTTTTTCGATCAGACACCGGCATCTAGGGCAATCGACCTGGCGGCGCAGATGTTTCCTACCTTTCGGCCGCGTCCCAAGGTGGAGGACACCGCCCCTCTCATCGAGATGCCCGAGATTCCGGTCGGGATCATCAGCATCCCGGATGCATCTGTTGCGAGCACGTTGGGAGCCGCCCTGGCGATGTTGGGCGGGTCAGTTGCCGTACTGATGGCCGGCCGCCGTCCCAGAAGGCGGGTGCGAACATGATTCGCGTCTCAGGACTCACGAAGCGATATGGCCACACAGTCGTGGTCGATGACTTCTCGATTTCAGTCGCTCCCGGCGACGCAGTGGCTCTCTGGGGCCCGAATGGCGCAGGCAAAACGACGGTCATTCGCTGCATTCTCGGCCTGGTGTCCTACGAGGGCGCGATTGAAGTCTCCGGGCTCGATGCCCGAAAGCAGGGAAAGGCGGTGCGGAGTCTCATTGGGTATGTGCCCCAGGAACTGTCCTTCTACGACGACATGAAGGTTCTCGACCTCCTCGACTATTCGGCCGCACTGCGGGGCCTCCCCAGTGCTCGGGTTGATGAAGTGGTTGACCTGATCGAGCTGGGCTCTCATACCGAAAAGCTGGTGCGCGAGCTTTCAGGAGGCCTCAAGCAGCGGCTGGGCCTGGGCACCGCCCTTCTGCCCGATCCCGAGATTCTGCTACTCGACGAGCCGACATCGAACCTCGATGCCGCGGCGAGGGACGCCGCCGTGCGCTTGTTGGAGAACCTCCGTCGTGAGGGTCGGACCCTGGTGGTCACATCACATCATATGGAAGAGGTCGGGATGCTCGTCGACCGGGTCATTGCCATGGAGGACGGGAAGAAGACCATTGAGTGCGCTCCAATGGATCTCGCCGAGAAGCTTGGACTTCGCGCATGGCTCCATCTCATCACGGCCCGTGGTGGAACCGAGCGGGCTCTGACCGTGTTGAGAGAGGCCGGTTTCGATGTCCGGAAGAACTCTCGCGGTGTGCTGGTCGAGGTTTCGGCTCAGCAGAAGGGTCTGGCCATGGCCACACTTCATGAGGCGGGGATAACCGTCGAGGATCTGGAGGTGTGGCGATGACAGGCCTGACTACTACCGTGACCGAGCGACCCGAGGTCCACATAGTCGGCACCATTGCCCGCAAGGAGTTGCGGACCACTGTCACCAGCAGGTGGTTCTGGATGTGGAGTGTTGCCTTCGTGGGCCTGGCAGCGCTTCTCGTCATGGTTGCCCTCCCCGGTAGCCGGCTAGGTGCTGAGGTCGGTTTTGGCCGGGCGGCTGCATCCCTGGTGACCTTGGTCCAGATCATCGTGCCACTCATGGGCCTCACCCTGGGTGCGATGAGCATTGCGGGCCAGAAGGAGAGCGGTGCACTCCGCTTCCTGATGAGTCACCCCGTCAGCCGAACCGAGGCCTTCTGGGGAACCTATCTGGGCCTTGCCGGCGCCTTGGGGATAGCGGCTGCGGGCGGTTTCGGGATCGCCGGTGTGCTCACCGCGATGCGCGGAGTCTCCGCGGGTGCAGGGACATTCGTCTGGATCGCCGTTCTCTCCTGGCTGCTTGCCCTGGGGATGCTCGGTGTGGGCATGCTCATCAGCACGCTCACCACCAGTTCGGGTTCGGCCCTGGGTGTGGCGATCTTCGTTTGGCTCGTGATGGTCTTTATCGGCGATCTGGGCCTGATGGGGACATCGGTCGCCACCGGCATGCCTGTCGGAGTGCTGTTCATCGGGGCGCTTCTCAACCCGGTCGAGGTGTTCCGGCTCACTGCGCTGATGACGTTCTCCGGATCACTCGATGTCCTCGGACCGGCCGGGACATATGCGGTTGACACTTTGGGCGACATGCTTTTGCCGGCCCTGTTCACGGTCCTGTTGCTTTGGGTTTCTGCACCCGCTGCCGTCGCGTGGGCTCGATTCAGAGGAAGGAGTGATCTCTGATGCAGTTCCGGCTCTTGAATGTTCTTGTCATGGGGGGTCTCGTCTTGGCTGCATGCGACTCCGGACAGGTTGGGGGGTTACCCGAGATCAATTACGGACGCGATATCTGCATCGAGTGCGGGATGATCGTCGACGACCCTCGTTTCGCCGCTGCCTACCGTCTCGATGACGGAATCGAGAAGATATTCGATGATCTCGGCGGATTGATCTTGGATGGCAGGGAGAGTGGGGATCTGAGCGACGCCCACGTTTGGGTCAGCGATTTCGACAATCAGGTTCTAATTGAGGCGAATTCTGCGTACTTTGTACCGACGCTCGGTGTCGTTTCCCCTATGGGTCACGGAATTCTTGCCTACTCCGATCGGTCGAGAGCCGAGGCGACGGCGACGGACCTCGACGGGGAGGTCATCAGATGGGACACCGTTGTCGATCTCCCCGTGATTGACGGGCTGGTCGGTGGTCACCACGACGAGCACGGGGAACACGACGGCTAGCCGGGAGGTCGGTTTTGACTAATGGGTATGAGTTCGATAATAGGGTTTCGATGAAGCCCCGGAATGAGAGGAACGAATGAAACGAATAGTCGCACTCCTGGGAGTTCTGGTTCTGGTGCTGGCCGCCTGCGGTGGAGGGGAAGACTCCGGTGGTGACGGAGCCAACGGCAACAATCTACCGTCCGCCGGTGACGCGGCCGCCGGGGAGGAGATCTACACCTCGACGTGCGCGGCCTGTCATGGCGCCGACGCCACCGGTATCGAAGGCCTGGGCAAAGACCTGTACAACAACGCTTTCGTAAACGGTCTCAGCGACGCCGAGCTCGTCGACTTCATCAACGAAGGACGCGGGGCCGATCATCCGGACAACGAAACCGGTGTCGCCATGCCCCCCAAGGGTGGCAACCCATCCCTCGACGATGACGACCTCATGGACGTGGTCGCCTATCTGCGGACACTGAAGTAGCCCAAGCCGGGGACTGGGTCAAGACTGAAACGGGGCGATCGAGCGCTCCTTGTCATATCATCCGGGAATGGGTACGCCACGACTGACCATCCGTCCGGGCAACCCTGACTTCCTGGATCTTCCATGGGACCTGGCGATCGATGACTGGACCGGCGGGCGATTGGTGAAGATGCCGGTCGGTGTTCACCGGCACCCGGTGGTGTTTGTCGCATATGAAGAGGATGTCTATGCGATCAAGGAGATGCCGACTCGTCTTGCATCTAATGAGTTCGGCGTGTTGCGGGGTCTCGAACAAGTCAACGGCCGGTCAGCCAAGCCTGCCGGATTGGTGACGCGCACATGGCTCGATTCCGACCAGGAACAAGCTTCCGCCGTGATCACCCGTTACGTGAAGTACGCCTTTCCCTATCGGCACCTGCTGATCGGCGCGAGTTTCGGCCCTCGCAGAAGCCAGATGCTGGATGCGTTCGCTGGTCTCCTTGTGGACCTTCATCTCGCTGGCTGTTATTGGGGTGATTGCTCGCTATCCAACGTCCTCTATCGATACGACGCCGGTGCCATCGAGGCGATAATGATCGATGCCGAGACTTCGGAGTTGCACCAGACCCTGAGCAACGGACAGCGCATGGAGGACATCGAGATCATGAAGGAGAACCTTGCAGGCGAGATGTCCGACATCGCCGCGATCAAGGAGGGCAGTGTCGAAGACGCCGATCTTGGGCTGGGCGAGGATATTGCCTCTCGGTACGAAACGCTTTGGGCCGAGCTGAACGCTGAGCTCGTTATCTCCCGTGAGGAAGGCTATCGGGTCCGTGAGCGGATCTCCCGGCTCAACGACCTCGGTTTCAGCGTCCATGACGTTGACCTGGAACCTACGGAATCGGGTGATCTCGTCACGATGGGAGTTCACGTCGGTGGCCGGACATTCAACTCCGATCGGCTGAAGGAGATGACCGGTATCGAGGCCTCGGAGAATCAGGCTCGGACAATCCTCAGCGATCTCAACTACTTTGTCGCGAAGAGGGGGATCACATCTGCTACAGGAAAGAGAGTCGCCGGCTATCAGTGGTTCACTCAATCATTCGAGCCGGTGATGGAAAGGATCTCGAGTGAATGGCCCGGGGAAGACCCGATTCAGGGTTATTGCGACTTTCTCAACCATCGAATCGAGTTGGCGGCCGAACAAGGCGCCGATGTCCAGAACGATGATTCGTTCGATTCCTGGGCCTCTAGCGGGTTTCCCGGCTTCTCCATCGGGAACCAGTGACACGTCTGCCGATCGCTCAGACCGCTGTTGCAGGTCATTGGTGGGTCACCAAAACCCCTTCATACGGTTCCAACAGGAGCTTCTTGCTGATGGTTTCGGTGCGGTCGGGATGAACCGTGGAGACGATGACCGTTCCTGATCTGATCTCGACCTGGGTTTCCTCGTCGCTGAGATTCAGGGCGACCGTGGCCATGTCCCCGTTTGACTCGCGCCGATAGACGAGTACCTGGTCGTTCGAGGCTGGGTGGGTGAGGTATGAGCCGACACGCAAAGCCTCTGAATCGCGTCGGGCAGCGAGGAGCCTCCTGTAGAGATTCAGCATCGATTTAGGATCCTCCAACTCGACCTCGACATTGATCGACTCCGAATGGGCTGCCACTGGCAACCACGGCGTTGCTGTCGTGAAGCCCGCATTCACAGCGGGGGCCATTGCATTGGAGTTCGGGCACCGTCCCGACTCAGATAATCGACATTCTTGCCCCAGGGATCCATGGCTTCGTCCGGCGGGATTGGTTGCTTCGGTCATACCCAATTCGTCGCCGTAGTAGAGGAATGGGGTGCCCCGGAGCGAAAGGAGCAACACGGCTGCCAGACGGGCGTGCTCCGGACCGAGTCGAGTGGCCAGACGCCTTTCGTCGTGGTTGCCGAGCAGCCAGTTGGTCCAGCCACCGACCGGCACGTTCCAGAGAATCGCCTCGATGGCGACTCGCAGCGGGCCGGCGTCCCAGTCATAGGCCATCAGGTGGAAGTTGAAAGGCATCTGAAACTGGTCGAGGTCTTCCCCGTAGTAGGAGGCCCACTCCGGAAGATCGAAGATGTGGATCTCCCCGACGAGGACCGGCTCTTGTGGGTAGCCGTCGACGATCTCTCGCAACCGCCGATGCGCTTGGTGGACGTCGGCGTGCCCAAAGTCGTAGAGGTGGACATAGTTGTCATATTCCCCCATGTCCTTCCACGGTCTTTCATAGTCCGGTGGGACCGGAGGGTTGTCACGTTCCTGAGGGTCCTTCATGATCTGGTGGGCAGCGTCGACCCTGAATCCGTCCACCCCACGATCCAGCCAGAACCTGGCGACATCGAGCATCGCTTCTACCACTTCGGGGTTGCGCCAGTTGAGATCAGGCTGGTTCGGCAAGAAGGTGTGCCGGTAGTACTGGCCGGTTGTTTCGTCGAGGGACCATGCCGGGCCACTGAACACGCTCACCCAATTGGTTGGGGGAGACCCGTTCTTTGGATCTCGCCACACGTACCAATCGCGCCTCGGATTGTTCTTCGATGAGCGGGATTCGATGAACCATGGGTGTTCGATCGATGTGTGATTGATCAGGTAGTCGAGGATCACCCGCATGCCTCTCGAGTGGGCCTCCTCGATGAGCGTCTCGGCGGCAGCGAGTTCGGCCGAACAAAGGATCGACATCTGTGTGGTCGCAATCCTGTCTCCCGACTCACCCCGATTCCCATCCTGAGGAGTCATTCATCAGAGTCGTCTTAGGACAGGGGCTCGCACGCGTTCTCTAGTGATCAGCTCGCGGCCACCGTCTGCGGGCAACTTTCTTGGCAGACCCCATGAGTTCATTCGATAATGTTCGAGCAAGGCGAAGTAGATGGTTGGCGGCTCGTTCTAGATTCC
>JAZFTT010000116.1:0-3884 GCA_036446835.1 Acidimicrobiia bacterium | reverse complement strand
TCTCGACGAGGTGGTGATACTCCTCCATGGCCGCTGTTGTGGCCTCGAGATCATCGGCTAGAAGCTTGCTATAGCCGACGATGTCGGCGTTCAGGGCGACCATCTCGCGAGGAGTTTGGTCAAGTGTGTTTGTGGGCATCGAGGTTGAATCTAGCGACAGTTCTAGGCTGATTTGCCGTGAACCGGTTCACGGCAACAGATCTCTGGAGGCTAATCCTGATTGGATTGGTGGCCGGGTTTGTAGGAGGAGGACTGGGAGTCGGCGGCGGCATTGTCATGGTGCCGCTTCTGGTAGCGGTTGGTTTTGATCAACACCGGTCCCACGCGACATCTCTTGCAGCCATCGTCTTCATTGCCGCGGCCGGTGCAGTCTCGTTCGGGATGTCAGGGGAACTGGCTCTCGGCATCGCTGTCACCGTCGGCATTGGAGGGATTGCTGGATCGGTGGTCGGGGCGTCGGTCATGCATCGCAGCAGCGCACGGACTCTGACGATCGTCTTTGGGGTCGTCCTCCTGGTGGCGGCGCTTCGCATGATCAGTGGTGCCGATCCGCTGCCGGGTGCAACTGCGTTCGGTGACATCACCCAGGTGTTTGTTGCGTTGGGGATTGGCGTCGTAGCCGGCTTCTTCGCCGGTTTAGCGGGGATCGGCGGGGGAGTGGTAATAGTGCCGTCGACCGTGCTGTTGCTGGGCCTCTCTCAGCACGAGGCTCAGGGAACGTCGCTGGTGGCGATCGTCTTCACTGCTATCGCCGGGACAATCGTGAACCTCCGAAACAAACGAGTCCGTCTCGAGGACGGACTCGTTGTCGGTGCGGGTGGGGTGGTCGGTTCTGTGATCGGTTCGCGACTTGCTCTGGGAATCGAGGGTCGCACCCTCTCTCTCGTTTTCGGCTTCGTGGTGCTGTTCGTCGCTCTCCGCATTTTCTACAGGGCGTTTCGCTCACAGACCTAGGGGGCCTGGTCGGTCTCCGATTCGATCGCTTCTGGCTCCTTCTTTGGCATCAGAACCGGGATCAAGATCGCTATTCCGATGACGACAAAGAGGACCGGCCAGAACCAGGCACCCAACTTGGTGATGGTCCCCACGATGTCACTGGGGTCGTTGGCGATGAGAAATATCAGCCCAATTCCGGTGATGATGAGTCCCGAGATCAGGGAGACTCCGTCGAACTTGTGTGTCTTCATGATGTTTCCTTTCCTCAGCGCCTGATATCGATGTTGCCGACGTCAACGTGAGCGTCGAGGACCAAAGTGCCCGTGGCGCCTATCTCGTTGAAGTCCAGACCCGGATTACCCAGACCTGCGGATTCCCGACCGGGCGCACCTACGCGGCCGACATCGACGGTGGCTTCGCCGACGACCCCGACGTCTTCGGGGACCCGAATCTCGATGTTGCCGGCGTCGACGCGTGCTGTGACGCTGATCGTCTCGCCATCCCAGGGGAGTTCCGTCAGGTCGATCACCAGATTGCCCACGTCGATGCTGTAGAAGTCCTCCACCTCAGCGAATGTGGCCGGTTGGACAAACACGTCGAACGTCTCTGAGTTCCAATCCCACTCGAAGACAGGGGAGAGGAACAGAGTGGGGATGAGGATCGCTCCGACGAGTATCAGCCAGCGCGCCCGTCCGGCTAAAGCGCCGACCAGAAGCCCGATACCGACGATGGTCACGGCCAGGGCCATGTAGTGACGAGGCGCTGGATCGATCGGTATGGCCGGCACGTTGTCGAGGACGGCGAGGATTCCCAGTCCCAGGAGCATGAACCCCATGGTCAACCGTCCCAGGATTGATCGCTCCTTTGGCTTTGAGGCCGAGGGGGGAAGTATCGGTGGTGTCGGAGTGGGAGTTGGCGGGGCGCCTCCTCCGGAGGGGGAGTCCCCGGCAGGAGTGTCGGTCTTCGTATCAGAGCCTGTGGTATCGGTTTGTGTCACTTGTTGAACTCCCTCCTTTGACTTATCGCCAGATCCGACCCGGACCGGGATCTTTCCGGTGTAGACCAGGACGCCCAGGACAAGAAAGGCGACCGCCCAGACCACTCCTCCATCGAGGAAAGTGACGTTGTCGAGGAGGATCAGCCCCGCAACGAAGATCAGCGCGATGCCGATCCATGATCGAGATGATGCTCCGCCTGAGAAGAAGCGATCGGCTGGAGACTCGGTCTCGTCTTCTGATCTGATGAGCGCCCAGGCCGCCGCATAAAGGGCGACTCCGAGTCCTCCGAAAAAGGCACAGACGACAAAGAATGCCCTCGGTACCCAGACCGGGAGCTGGTAACGGTCTGCGAGGCCTTGGGAGACACCGGCAAGAACGCGTCCTTTCTGAGGTCGCACCAACTCCGAGCCACTTATCGTCTGCTCGGGTGGTTCGGCCGTAGTGGTTTGTTTGTTTTGTTCCATGCCCCTATTGGGCCATAGGCCTTCCCTGGTTTGTATTGGGGACTCCCCTGAGACTCCCCTGAGACCACTAAGGGGTATCCCCGATTGAGGAAGACGGACATAGCGGGCATCATCTGGGTGTGGCTGTTGTCAGATCGCTCGAATTCACCCGCCGCAAGACCAACCGTGTCATGGGTGGTGTTGCCGGCGGACTAGCCGACACTCTTGGCGTACCCGATGCATATGTGAGGGCCGCGTTCTTGACCCTTCTCGCGATATGGGGCCTTGGAGGGGTGCTCTATCTGGGTTTCTGGCTCATGGCATACGACAAGGTGGAAGACCGGGAGGTGGTGGCGGTGGACACCGGTCGTGGACTCGGCCTTGGCCTGGCGTTTCTCGGGCTCATGCTGCTTCTGGAGACCATCGGTTGGTGGCCGAATCCCGCTCTCGTCTTGACATCCGGCGCCCTTGCCTTTGGAACCGCCGCTCTGACCGACAATTCGAAACCCGGTCCGCTGGCGGCGTTGATGGATCCGAATGTCGATCGTCCGAGTCGTACCCGCCTGGTGCTCGGTGTGGTGCTGCTCATCGGAGGTCTGTCGATATTCTTCACGTCGATCGGGGCGGTCTTCGAACTCGGTGTGGTCATTCTCGCCATCGTTCTGACGGGGTTGGGGATCGTGGTGGCCTTCGGACCTTGGGTGCGTCGGCTCGCTGCCGACCTTGCCACAGAACGGAACGAGAGGATCCGCCAGGAGGAGAGAGCCGAGATGGCAGCCCATCTCCACGATTCTGTCCTTCAAACCCTCGCCTTGATTCAGAGGACAGACGATCCGGCCCAAATGATGATTCTGGCCCGGCATCAGGAGTCCGAATTGCGTGATTGGCTGTTTGGCTCAGCGCCGCTCGACGGAGTGGATCTCGTCTCCACTGCCCTGAAAAACGCCGCAGCCAGGGTGGAGAAGGATCATCATGTGCGTGTCGACGTTGTAACCGTTGGGGACCACCCAATCGACAAGCGCACCACGCTTCTTGTCGGTGCTGCTTCAGAGGCAATGGTCAACGCTGCCAAACACTCAGGCGCCGATCGGCTGTCCCTCTATCTCGAGGCGGAAAATGGAGAACTGATGGTCTACGTAACCGATCAAGGTGAGGGCTTTGACCCCGATTCGGTGGCATCCGATCGGAAGGGGATAGCCAAGTCGATCCGATCTCGAGTGGAGAAGGCGGGCGGTGCCGTCGAGATAAACAGTGAGCCGGGAGAGGGAACAGAGGTCGTCCTTAGAATGCCGGTGGAGTCGGGATGAGCATCACTGTTTATCTCGTGGACGATCACCGTCTGTTTCTCTCCGGCGTCAAAGCAGAGCTGGCCGAGGACTTCCGGATCGTTGGGTCGGCCTTCGACGTCGACACGGCCATTGTCGAGATCAGGGGGCTCAATCCGGATGTGGTCCTTGTCGACGTCCACATGCCGGACGGTGGCGGGATCGCCGTCATCGAAGGTGTC
>JAZFTT010000115.1:0-7451 GCA_036446835.1 Acidimicrobiia bacterium | reverse complement strand
CTAGTAGTGCTCCTGGGCGGCCTCGCCGTCGCCTTCCGTGTGTGGCCACTGACTCCAACGGGCGCCCCATCCTCACCTGACGAAGACGACCAAGCGGAACGGTCCCATCCCATGGGGAAAGAAGCGGAGGGCAATACCTCATTAGCGGACTTCGACGTTGGTGACGACCGTGGGTCCAGCGGATACTCGCGAAGATGAGGCGGGAGTTCATGGGGTTTGGAAGACGGTCGGTTGCGCTTGCATTGCTGGCGCCCGTTTTGGTGACAGCCTGTGGGAGTGGTGATCGTTTTGGCACCGCTTGGGGCGACGGGGCGTTTGGCTCCAACGGCGAGCGGATCTACTTCACGAGCACGAGTGACCGTGGCAGCGACATCGACTACTCGGGTGGCCCTGATCCGAGAGGGATGATGATGCGCGGGCGTCTCTCTTGTGGGTCCTGTCATGGAGTTGACGCCCGTGGCGGCGTACACGTCATGCACATGGATGTGATGGATGCCCCGAACATCCGTTGGGTGGCACTGTCCGAGCACGGCGGTGAACATGACGAAGGCAACGGTGAGACCGACGAGGCTCACGACGACGACGCAACCTACGATATCGAGACCTTCAGGTTGGCGGTGACGGCAGGAATGCATCCGGACGGCCGGTCATTGAGCGAGGACATGCCCCGCTGGGTGATGACCGAGGACGACCTCGGCGACCTGGCGGAATACCTCCAGTCCTTCTCGGCCCCGTAAGTCTGCGGATCCAAATCGCGGGCACCCATCGTGAGTTCGAGATCTTGATGAAGTCCGAATAGCCCGACTGCTGCCGTAATCTGGCGCTTACTCGATTCAAAACCAGGAATATGGCAAAGACGCAAAAGAGCAGCTCCGGGAAAATCCCGGTCCAAGATCCCACCAGTCCGTGGCCGAAGCGACTGATGATCCTTGGTGGTTTTGTCGCCTTTGTCTTGCTGGTTGCATTCGTGCTGGACGGCACGCTGAACGAGCCGCTAGGTGGCGTGCCCGAGGGAACCGAGGAGGTCGCAGTCGGAGCCCCTCAGCATGTGGACGGGGTGATCTACGCCGAAGACGAAGTCCCGGCGGGAGGCGAGCACTCACCGATCTGGGCCAACTGCGGGTTCTATGCCGAACCCGTGGCCGCCGAGAACGCCATCCACTCATTGGAGCATGGAGCAGTCTGGATCACCTACCGACCGGACCTGCCTTCCGATCAGATCGACATCCTCCGTGGTCTGGCCCGACCGGTCGAGAAAGTGCTGGCAAGCCCGGTCCATAACCAGGATTCACCGATCATGGCCACCGCGTGGGGGACCCAACTCGAGCTGGACAGCGCCGACGACCCCCGGCTCGACCAGTTCGTGGTCGAGTTCGCCGGCAGCCACAACGCCCCCGAGCCTGGCGGAGCATGCACTCGTGGCGTGGGGTCGCCCGACGGTTGACCCGGATCTCCGGGGTATCGTGAACGACCTTCACGATGAGCAGAGAAAAGTAACCCGTCGTTATGAACGGATGGCTCGTTTCTATGACTTCTATGACGCGCCCATGGACTGGATGGGGACCCGTCGTCGTCGGCGTCCGCTGGTCGCCCGGGCCAAGGGTCTAGTTCTGGAGGCAGGCGTCGGCACCGGAAAGAACATCCCGTATTACACCGAGGATGTTGAAGTTGTCGGGATCGACGTTTCGGCCAAAATGCTGGCCAGGGCGAAGGAGCGAGTTCGGGCTTCGGGCCGGGAGGTGAGGCTCGGGTTGGCCGATGTCACGGATCTTCCATTGCCGGATAGTTCTTTCCACACGGTGGTTGCCACCTCAGTCTTCTGTTCGGTCGCCGACCCGCTGGCGGGTCTGAGGGAGTTGGGCAGGGTCACCAAGCAGGACGGACAGATCCTTTTCCTGGAGCACGTCAGGCCACGCAATCGTGTTGGTGGATGGATCTCTGACATCGTCACGATTCTGACAAAGCGGATCTTCGGATTCGATGTCAATCGAAGAACTGAGGAGAAGGTGAGTGCCGCAGGTTTGGTTGTCACCGCCGTCAAGCGGTCGGGGGTCTGGCGCACCATCACCGCTGTGCCTGGTACCCCAGGGCACTAGACGGAGAGGTCGACCCGACGCAGGAGTTGGGCGTTTACTGCGACGATGATGGTGCTGAGTGACATGAAGACGGCTCCCAGCGCCGGTGGCATCACGAATCCCACGGGTGCCAGGACCCCCATGGCGAGTGGGATCATGACGATGTTGTAACCGGCCCCCCACCAGACGTTCTGGAGCTGTTTTCGGTAACTCGCCGAGCTGAGCTTGAGGATCCTCACCACGTCGATCGGGTTGCTCTTGACGAGGACCAGGTCGGCCGACTGCACCGCAACATCGGTGCCGCTGCCGATGGCAATTCCGATGTCGGCCCTGGTCAGTGCGGGGGCATCGTTGACCCCGTCACCAACCATCCCCACTCGACGTCCTCCATCCTGGAGTTCGATGACATGGCGGTCTTTGTCCGCAGGCAGCACCTCGGCGAAATAGGTGTCAAGACCGAGATCGCTCGACACGGCCCTGGCCACGTCTTTGCTGTCACCGGTCAGCATCGCTACCTGCACATTCATTGCCTGGAGCGCATCGACCGCCACCCTGCTCTCTGGGCGGATCACGTCTGAAAGGGCTATCGCTGCGATGACGGTGCTGTCCTTGACCACATAGACGACCGACTCGCCGCGATCCCCGGCGCGGGAAGCAAACTCGGTCAGAGTATCCGCTGGGGCTAGTTCGAGAAACTCGATCAAACGCGGCCCACCCACGTGAACCGTGTTTTCGTCAATCACCCCCTTCACTCCACGCCCTTTCAGGGTCTCGAAGTCGGTCACCTCCGGTATGGTGACCGAACCCTCTTCGGCAGCCTGGCGAATAGCCCGGGCCAGTGGATGCTCCGAATCGCCCTCGACGGCAGCGGCCATTCCGAGTGCCTCCTCTGGAGAGGTCCCTTCGACGGCTGAGAATTCGACTACTCCGATTCTGCCTTCGGTGAGTGTGCCGGTCTTGTCGAACATGATGATGTCGAGATCTTTGGCGGTGTCGATCGCCTCCCGATTCCTGATCAGGGTTCCGTTCTTGGCTGCGATTTCGGTTGTGTTCGCTATCACCAGGGGAATGGCGAGACCCAGGGCGTGGGGACAGGCGATCACTAGCACCGTCACCACGATGGCGATCGTGCGCGGATCAAAACCTCCGAAGAAGATGGTCCAGCCGACGGCTGCAATGGCGGCGGCGGCGAGCGCTGTCCAAAACAGGAGAGATGCGGCCCGGTCGGCGAGTAGTTGGGTTTTCGACTTGGAGGCCTGGGCCTCGGCTACCAGTTTCATGATTCCCGACAGGGCGGTGTCGTCGCCCACGGCAGTGACCTTCACCCTCAAGCTGCCACTTCCGCTGTTCACGGTGCCGGCGATGATCGAATCACCCTCGGCCTTTTTCACAGCCTTGGACTCGCCGGTGATCATGGCTTCGTCGACATCGGATGACCCCGAGACCACAACGCCGTCGGCCGGCGCGCTGGCGCCAGGCCGGACCAGCACCACGTCGCCCACCACCAACAATTCGGGCGCTCTCTCCTCGACGGTCCCATCGGCGAGTACCACCTCTGCGGTATCTGGCATCAGTTTGGCGAGGGCATCCAGCGCCCCCGAAGCCTGGCGGACGGCACGCATCTCCATCCAATGGCCCAACAACATGATGTCCACCAGCGTTACCAACTCCCAGAAGAAGTCGTCCCCGAGATCCCAAACGAGAGTTGCCATCGAGAAGACGTACGCCACAGCGATAGCCAGCGCGATCAGTGTCATCATCGCTGGACTCCGATCCCTCAACTCCCATCCCGCCATCTGCACGAACGGCCAGCCTCCGTAGAAGAACACGGCACTGGCGAGGACAGGGACGATCAGCCAACTTCCAAAGAACTCGGGTGCGGTGTATCCGAACCAACCTTGAATCGCCTCACTCCAGAAGAGAACCGGAAAACTCAGGATCAGACTGACCCAGAACCGCTGACGAAAAATTGTCTCGTGGTCCGTGTGGTCATGATGCCCACCCTCGGCCACCGTCTGACCGTGGTCGTGTTCTTGGACATCACCGTCATGGCCGGCGTGGGTGTTGCTGGCGATCTCGGCCGTTGCGACACTCATGGCCGCGCCGTGGTCGTGACCACCCGCAGTTTCCTCCCTGCCCTGCTCGCCGAGATTGCATAATCGACAGCAGGTGCAGTGTTGCATCGAGGGCACGGACGAACCGTGGATGTGGCCGGTATCGGTTTGGGGTGGCTGCGTGGTCACAGTGAGCTCTCGCGGGTACTCTCAGAATCGATCAAATGCGAGAGGAGGTGAAGATGAGAAGAAGCTACTCCCGTCTCGAACAGCCACTTGTGAGAGAGAACGGCGCTCTCCGGCCTGCCAGCTTCGAGGAGGCGATTGAGAAGACCGCCGCCGGTTTGAGCCCGCATCAGGGCGACTCCTTTGGCTTGTTCAGCTGCTCCAAGGCGACCAACGAGACGAACTACATCGCCCAGAAGTTTGCCAGGCTCGTGATGGGCAGCAATAACGTCGATAGCTGCAACCGTACTTGACATGCTCCATCCGTCGTCGGTCTGGCGGCAGTGTTTGGAGCAGGTGGGGGTACCAGCTCCTACCGGGAGATCGAGGAGACCGATCTCATCATCATGTGGGGTTCCAACGCGCGCGAGGCGCACCCTATTTTCTTTCACCACGTCCTCAAGGGAGTGCGCAACGGCGCCCGCATGTTTGCCATCGACCCACGTCGCACTTCCTCGGCCGCGTGGGCCGATGTTTGGCTGGGTATCGACGTGGGATCCGACATCGCCTTGGCCAACGCCGTGGGCAGGGAGATCATCCACCGTGGCCTGGTGAATCAGGAGTTCATCGACGAGGCCACCGAGGGGTTTGACGACTACGCCGCGTCTGTTGAAGAATACACGCTCGAGAAGGCCGAGGAGATCACCGGCGTACCTGCCGAGGCAATTGGCCAACTTGCTCGCGAGTACGGACAGGCCGAGACCGCCCAGCTCTGTTGGACGCTGGGGATCACCGAGCATCATAACGCCACCGACAATGTCCTGGCCCTCATCAACCTTGCACTGCTCACTGGCCATGTCGGCCGATATGGCTCCGGGTTGGTTCCGGTGAGGGGTCAGAACAACGTGCAGGGTGGCGGTGACATGGGTGCCCTGCCCAACAAGCTTCCCGGTTTTCAAGACGTGGAGGATCGTCAGAAAAGGGCGAGATTCGAGGCTGCGTGGGGCGCGAAGATCCCGGCAAAGGCCGGCAAGCACATCAGCCTCATGCATGAGGCGATGGATGAAGGGGACCTCACCGCCCTCTACATCATCGGTGAGAATCCTCTCCAATCCGAAGCCGACAGCACCGAGATGCTACGGCGGCTCACCAACCTCGACTTCCTGGTGGTACAGGACATCTTTCTCACGGCTACGGCAGAACTGGCCGATGTGGTGCTTCCCGCCGCCGGATGGGGAGAGACGGAAGGAACCTTCACGTCGAGCGAACGCCGTGTTCAAAGGGTTCGTAAGGCCGTCGACCCGCCCGGTGAGGCTCAAGACGACATCACCATTCTCTCGGCAGTGGCACGTGCGATGGGTCATCACTGGGTCACCCCGACCGCCGAGGAGGCCTGGGACGAGATGCGTCAGCTCTCACCGCTTCACGGGGGGATGAGCTATGAGCGACTGGATGAGTCCGGAGGGCTTCAGTGGCCTTGTCCCGACCTTGACCATCCTGGCTCGCTATTCCTTCACGGACGTCTCTGGGAGAGACCCATCTCCGGTCGCCGGGCGCCATTTCACGTGGTTGAGGACGACCCACCGGTGGACACCCTGACGGAGGAGTTTCCGATTCGGCTCACGACGGGACGCCGTCTCGACTCCTTCAACACAGGGGTTCAGAGTGGTCGTTATTCGTCACCCCGGAGAATTCCAGGCGTACTCGACCTGTCACCGGAGGACGGAGACTCTCTCGGTGTCGTTGAGGGTGACCGAGTGATCGTCACTTCTCGCCGGGGAAGCCTCGAGGCTCCGGTTCGCTTCGACCGTTCGTTACGTCCGGGTTTGGCTTTCATATCGGTCCATTTCCCCGACGACGTTGATGTCAACGTCCTCACCCTCGACGCCTGGGATCCAAAGTCAGGGACGGCCGAGTTCAAGGCCACAGCAATCAGGGTCGAACCTCTGGTATCTGTCTGATGGACCTTCGCGCCCTTCTGGATCGTCCCACGGATGCGGAGCGCAAGGCCGTCGATGACCTTCTCGGTCCGGCTGAGGGATTCAATGGTCGCGTCGCCTACGGAGGCCACCAGGCACGGGCCCAGAGACAGATGCTCCTCCCGGCCCTGCACGCCTGCCAGGACGCCACCGGGTCGGTGAGCCGGGGGGCACTCGGCTACATCTCGGAACGGCTCACCGTTCCACCCGCCGAGGTTTACGGCGTTGCCACCTTCTACTCCCTGTTCAACGTCGACCAGCCAGGAGGGACAACCATCCACGTCTGTGATGACATTGTCTGCTCCCAATATGGGGCAGAGGATCTGATACAGACACTGGAGGGTTCCGGGCGTTCCTGGGAAGCCAGCCCCTGCCTCGGCCAGTGTGAGCGTGCTCCGGCGGTGATGTTTCAACGTCCCGGTCAGGGTTATGGGAACGCCGCACCAGTCGACTCCGACACGGTCGGCAATGTCATCTTCGATGAGCTTCCACCCGGTGTGGTTCATCAGGATCCATCTCAGCTGCGACTGCTGAGACGGATCGGCCGTGTCGACCCGACCAGCCTCGAGGCCTATCGAGAGTCCGGCGGTTATCAGACTCTGACCCGGGCAATCGAGATGGGTCCCGGCCGTGTGATCTCAGCTTTGGACGAATCCGGCCTGCAGGGCCGGGGTGGGGCGGCTTTTCCGATTGGCGTCAAGTGGCGGGGCGTGGCAGATGCGCCAGGACCGGTCAAGTACGTGATAGCAAACGGTGACGAGTCTGAGCCGGGTACCTTCAAGGACCGTCTTCTGATGGAGGGCGACCCCTTCGCTGTCGTTGAGGCAATGACGATGTATGGCTTCGCCACCGGCTCAACCAGGGGCTACATCTACGTTAGAGGCGAGTATCCAACCGCCGAGAAGCGTCTTCGAGATGCCATCGTCATGGCAACGAAGACCGGTCTGCTCGGCACGGACGTGGCCGGAGCCGGTTTTGATTTCGATCTCGAAGTGAGAAGAGGCGCCGGCGCCTACATCTGTGGCGAGGATACGGCTTTTTTTGCATCGATAGAAGGCTATCGGGGAGAACCCAGGCAGAAACCGCCGTTTCCAACCGTGCACGGTGTCTATGGCAATCCCACAGGGATCAACAACATCGAGACGATGCTGGCAGCGCTCGAGGTCAACAGAAACGGG
>JAZFTT010000114.1:0-4436 GCA_036446835.1 Acidimicrobiia bacterium | reverse complement strand
CGAGAACTGCGGTCGCACTCTCGACGCCACCGATCTGATCAACCCGCGGTCAAAGCTGACCGGAGCGACACCCGAACTGCGTGAGACCGAGCACTACTTCATGGACCTGCCGGCCTTCGCCGGTCGCCTGAGGGACTGGCTAAGCACCAAGGACACCTGGCGCAAGCACGTCAAGAACTGGGCCCTGGGAATGGTCGAAGACATGCCGGTCAGAGCAATGACCAGAGATATCGACTGGGGTGTCGACGTTCCGGTCGATGACCTGGGGCCCGGGAAGAAGATCTACGTCTGGTTCGACGCGGTCATCGGCTATCTGTCGGCGTCGATCGAGTGGGCCTCGATGACCGATGATCCGGATGCTTGGGAAAAGTGGTGGAAGGACCCTGAGGCCGAGTCCTACTACATAGTGGGCAAGGACAACATCCCGTTTCACGCGGTGATATGGCCGGCGATGCTCATGGGTCATGGCGAGCTCAACCTGCCCACCAACGTCCCGGCCAACCAGTACATAACGTTCAAAGGAGAGAAGGCCTCCAAGTCCAAAGGGGTGGGGAACTCGATCGGGTGGTACGCCGAACGTCTCCAGCCCGACGCTCTCCGCTACGCGATCGCCGCCATACTTCCCGAGCAGAACGACAGCGACCTGAGTGACGATCAAATCATCCGGCGTGTCAACGATGAGCTGGTAGCCACCTGGGGCAACCTGGTCAATCGGGTCCTCTCGATGAGCGCCAACAATTTCGACGGAACGGTTCCCGACCCAGGCGATCTGACCAAAGTCGATCAGGCCATCCTCGATCTCGGACCGGCAACACTCGATGCGGTCGCTGATCACATCGAGAAAGTGGAATTGCGTGCCGGTCTGCGGAGCGCCCTGGACGCTGCCGCAGAGGTCAACGCCTACCTCAACGCGACCGAGCCGTGGAGGGTTCTCAAAGAAGACCTGGTGCGTGGGGGGACGATTCTCTGGACTGCGATCCAGGCGATTTCGGCAATCCGGGTTGCGCTGACGCCCTACCTCCCGTTCTCGTCGGAGACGATTGGAGATCTGCTCGGTCTCGACCCCCGGGTCAACGAATGGGCAGCACCAGCGGTGGCTGGCGGAACGACACTCGGCGAGGTCACACCAGTCTTCACCAAGCTGGAGTCGGACGTCTTCGACTGAAACCCCAATCTGGAAACCACAGCCGGTTTCTCGGGGTCAACTCAGGGTCATCCCCAATTACGGGATGGCCGAAAGTCCACTAGGTTGTTGACCATGGCTCGCATCGCACGAATCACTGCCGGGATCCTGGCAATCGTCGCCGGGATCTTCATGTTGGTCCTGCCCGGACCCGGCATCTTGTCGATTTTGGGCGGTCTCGCGCTGCTCTCCAGAGATGTGGCCTGGGCCGGTCGGCTCGCCGACCGCGTCAAAGACAGGTTTGGGAGCAGCACAGATCCCGTCTAGCTGGGCGGATAGACCCCCATCCCTTTGGCCTTCTCCGTCTGCCAGAAGATATCGCCGATCTCGTCGATCAACCCGATGAGCTTCTGACCATCCGCTGGATCTGCCGACTTCTTGGCCTCACCTGCCTGGTGAATCGCACGCCAGAAAAGGTCATCGAGATTTGAGAACTCCTGACGATGTTCTGCGGTGAAGAAGTCTGCCCAGAGCACCATCAGATGATGCTTCACCTCTTCGGCACGCTCCTCTTTGAGTTGGAGAGCGCGGGCCCTGAAAACCTCGTCGTCTGAGTCCTGGTACTTCTGGGCGATCTTCATGACCGAAAGGGCTTCGATCTTGGCCTGGGCGGGGTCGTAAACACCGCAGTAGAGGTCACAGTGGGCATGGGCGATAGTCACGTGGCGCATGGAGTCTCCTTTGTCTCTCGCTCGTCACTCTGACCATACTCACGAGCCGACATGTCGATGAAACGCTTCCGGGTGGCCGAGGACTCCATGCGGCCTGCCCTTGAACCTGGCCAGGAGATCGTCGCCACAGATGCATCGAGGCCGTCGGTCGGAGATCTGGTCGTCTTTCCTCATCCCGAACGTGAAGACTTCTGGATGGTCAAAAGAGTGGCAGAGCCACCGGAACCGATAGGCCAAGACCACATCTGGGTCATGTCGGACAATGCCAAATCAACAAGGGCCGACAGCAGGGCGCTGGGGCCGATAGATATTCGCACTGCGTTGGTCGTGGTGGACCGGCTCGACGCCATGACGTTCGACCAGGCGACCGACCTCCTGTCCAACGAGGACAGCTCGATTGCCGAAGCGATCGAGGAGTTTGGCCGGCCCGGGTTCTGGAACCGTCAACCAGGACTCCGCTGCCTGGTACTACTCATCCTCGAGCAGCAGGTCTCTCTGGAGTCGGGGGCAGCCATGTATCGACGACTCGACGAGACGGCAATGGGTGTGACAGCCGCCAGCATCATCGGAGTTGGGGTTGATGGGATACGATCGATCGGGATCACCCGTCAGAAGGCTGACTACCTCTACTCGCTTGCCCACCTGGTGACCGATGGGACGCTCGACATCGAGTCCCTGGCTTTGCTCTCCGCCGACGACGCCAGATCCCGGCTCCTTTCCGTCAGAGGCATCGGCCCCTGGACCGCCGACGCCTATCTGCTCTCCGTGCTGGCACACCCGGACGTCTACCCGTTGGGTGACCGTGCATTGCAGGTTGGGGTCGGAGAAGTTCTCGGGATGACCCACACTCCGAACGAGGCCGAGCTGGAGTTGGTATCGGAGCCCTGGAAACCGATTCGGGCAGTGGCAGCCCGAATTGTCTGGCACGCCTATTTGTCGAAACGAGGGCGAACGGAGCCTCCCGACCCAACTCTGGAACACGGGTCGGTTGGCAGGGCGTAGACTCAAAGGCATGATGACCGAGTTCATCATCCAGATGGAGAACCAACCCGGTCGACTGGCCTCGCTCGCCGAGGCGCTCGCGGCCGTTGGGGTCAACATCGATGCACTGGCCGCGTATGGCCACGACGGCGATGGAACCGTTCGGCTGATCGTGGACGACGCTGCGACCACGCGCCGGGTCCTCGACGAGGCGGCCCTTCAACACGCGGAGAACACGGTGCTGATGGCACACATGCCACACCGTCCGGGTGAACTGGCGAGACTGACCCGCTCTCTGGCCGATGCCGGTGTCAACATCGAGGCCATCTACGTGCTTCGCGCCAACGCCGACGGCATCGAGTTCGCCCTATCCGTCGACCAACCCGAAACCGCCCTCCCTCATTTGGAGGTTCGGGGGAGTTCGCTCGTTGACTGACCAGAGAACCCGGTTAGCCGCCCCCACTTTCTAGACTTTTACTAAATGCGCACCACTATTGCCAGTTTGGTCGCGTTCGGATTGATTCTCTCGGCCTGCGCGTCAGGAGCGGCCGAGTCGCCTGACACCTCAACGACAACCGAGCCGTCGACGACCACATCGACCACCACGACATCCACTCTTCCGCAGACCACAACAACAAGCGACATCCGCGAGACATCGTTCATCAACGGTCTACCGGTCGACGATCCGGAGCTTCTCGATCGCAGAGTTCTCGCGGTCAAGATCGACAACCACCCCCGGGCCAACCCTCAGTCAGGCATCGACCGGGCCGACATGATCATCGAGCTCAGGGTCGAAGGGATCACGCGTTACATCGCGGTCTGGCACCAGAGCGATTCCGACTTCCTCGGCCCAATGCGTTCAGGCCGGCCCACGGACCCCACTCTTCTGGCTGCGTTCAACGAGCCCACTTTCGTCATCTCCGGGGCCCAGCCCTGGGTGACCAGCCTCATAGTCTCCAAAGCCGTGAAACTCGTTGGAGAAACCGGGCCACCTGCCACTTTTCGGAGTTCGGACCGGAGTGCACCACACAACCTCTATGTCAACACCGAGCTTCTCAGGGAGGTTTCTGATGGTCGCGGATACCCGGACGAGCCCCCCACCGGCCCCATCTGGGAGTTCGGGCCCATCTCTGACGACACCGAGCCGGCATCATCGGTCGAGATCGACTTCTCCGGCAACACGGTCACTTGGACCTGGGATGAGGACCTTGGTCTGTGGCTCAAGACGGCATACGGTCGGGAGACGACCTATCGCCTCGAGGACGGCACCGAGGAGCGGGTTGGAGTACCGGTTCTAGTAGCCCTCTATGTAGAGCAGTACACGGCGAGGCCACCAGCCGGAGTGTCCGGCTCATCATTGCCCGCCTCTCGGACAACAGGGTCCGGCAAGGCCTTCGTTTTTGCCGATGGCCGCGTCATTGAAGGAACCTGGGACCGCGACTCCGAGCTCGAGTGGTTCACACTCACCGACGCCGACGGCGAGACCATCCTGGTCCCACCGGGCCAATCATGGGTATCTCTGGTTCCGTCCCATCGAGGCTTGACCTTCGAAGACTGAGTGTGGGCAGAGGCCAAGTTTCTGCTCATCGGGCCACCCCAGG
>JAZFTT010000113.1:0-10850 GCA_036446835.1 Acidimicrobiia bacterium | reverse complement strand
GAAACCGAGGATACGGGTCGAGATCCATTCGGAGAACCCAGTCGGCACCGGGCTTTGGACCGGGAAGGTGCTTCCGTAGCGATTCACCACTCCGATCACGACCGAACCCACCGCGAGAGTGACGATGAGTGCGTTCAGCTTTAGCCCGCCGATCAGGATCCCGTTTACCAAGCCGACAACGGCGGCGGCCGCGATGGCAACGAGGATGGCCATGCCGATACGGTCGTCCGACTGCTGGCCGACACCGACCATGACCACCGCTGCCAGCGACATCGTCCCGGGGATACTGAGGTCGATTCCACTGGTCATGATCACCAACATCTGGCCCAAGGCGGTGATCGCGAGTAGTGCTCCAAGGGGGGCGACGGCGCGCAGAGCCACACCACTCAGTGCGGCCGGAGCCCAGATCGAGGCCACGACCAGCAAGACAAGCAACGCCAGATACACTGGCATGTAACGGGAACCCACCACGAGGGCGGTAAACGCTGACGATGGTGCACGGGCGGTCATCAGGCCGATTCCACCGAACCAGGCTCGACCAGCAGACCAGAAGCAGCGGTCACGCGGGTTTGTGCATCCGACGCCAGGCTGCGAGCACGGTCGACATCGGCGTCGAGAGCACCATCTCGCAGGAGAGCCTTCCCACCAACGAAGACCCAGTCGAGATTGGAAGTGTCCATGCCCCACACGATCGCTCCGATCGGATCGTTGACCGGCGCGATGTTGGGGCTATCGGCGCGGAGAACGATGATGTCGGCCTGTTTGCCCGGTTCGAGTGATCCCGTCACATCCCCCAGGCCCGAGGCCCGCGATCCGTCAGTAGTCGCATAGCGGATTACGTCGCGCGTCTTCAGGAGGCTGGGCAGACCGCCCTTGCCTGCCAGTTTCAGATCGAAATGGGTTGCGTGCTGGAGCGAAATCGTCGCCCGCATCTGGGCAAAGATATCTCCCGGAGAAACCCGCTCGTCGTCCACGCCGAGGCCTGGACGAATGTTCCTATCAATCAACTGTTGTATCGAAGGTGAGCCTCGACCAGTCGCCATCTCGCTTGAAGGCGTCGACACGACCGAGGCACCCGACGAAGAGATCGCATCGAACTCTCCATCCCCGAGGTTCGAGCAGTGCACGAGAGTCACGTCGTCCCCGAGGAGTCCACGTTCGGCCAGACTCGAGACCACGCCTTTGTCGGTGTTTTCTGATCCAACGTGGGTGTGGATGCGAAGACCTAGCTCTCGGGCGAGCGCCCATTCCTCGGCGACTACGTCGAGATCGCGCATGGTTGGGTCTTCTGCCCCGTATGCGATCGTGACAGAAGGGCCGACTTGAGCCTCGATGAGGCGTCGAAGTCCGTAACCAACGTCGAAATGATCTTGGGCCCAACTCGGTACCGCACGAGCCAGCACCGTTCGCAACCCGGAGTCGGCATGGGCCTGGAGCGCAGCCTCGGTGTAAGTGTCGTCGAACTGAATGTCCGCCCAGTCCACCACCGTGGTTATCCCCGCCTCGAGTGCACCCAATAGGCCGATGAGGGTCGCGGCGTAGACATCCTCAGGTTGATAGTGACGTCCGAAGTCAGCGGAGGCCACTATGTTCGCTCCGTTCTGGCCCGGGACACCGAGATTCCGGAAGAGCGACTTCCAGGCGTGACGATGGCTGTCGACGAACCCCGGCATGACGATCGTATCCGTAGCGTCGATCACCTCAGCGCCGCGAGCACGAAGCCGTTCACCGACTTCGGCGATGCGGTCGCCATCCACCAGAACATCAGCCTCGGTGTAGTTGGGCGTCCTTCGACCCAACGTCAGGACACACCCCCCGCGAATAAGGACCTTCCCGGTCACTTAGGGCTCCCGGCGTCGACCGTCTTCACGACGGTCTCATAGAT
This sequence comes from Acidimicrobiia bacterium, assembly GCA_036446835.1. Classification (GTDB taxonomy): domain Bacteria; phylum Actinomycetota; class Acidimicrobiia; order Spongiisociales; family ZC4RG35; genus SZUA-217. The sequence goes on along the minus strand of JAZFTT010000113.1, from coordinate 8,965 downwards.
CCTGTCCACTGATGGGAGTGCCAAGTCCTCAAGCCGAGCTGCTGCCGGCAAAGGAATGTGGGGTGTGGTGATCCTGATATTGGGCCCGTCGAGGTCCCAGAACGCCTCTTCACCAACTATTGACACAAGTTCTGCTCCCCAGCCGCAGAGCCTGGGGTTTTCCTCGACGGTGAAGAAGCGCCCGGTCTTGGCCACGGAAGCTAGGAGGGTCTTTGTATCGAGTGGAACCAAGGAGCGGACGTCGATGACTTCTGCAGAGATGCCGTATTCCTGGAGGCGTTCGGCGGCTTGTTGGGCGCGCGGGACCATCAACGCCAGAGCTGCGATCGTGACATCGTCACCTGTCTTGACGATCTTGGCCTTGCCAAGCTCGTGCACGATCTCACCATCAGGAACCACGGCTTTCGACGCCATGAGCGACTTGTGTTCGAAGAAGACAACCGGATCCGGATCGCGTATGGAAGCGGCCATCAGGCCCACGACATCCTCGGGGGTGGACGGAGCGACGACTTTCAGCCCGGGAATCATCATGCACCAGTTCTCGACCGACTGGGAGTGTTGAGCGCCGAACCGGGCGCCCCCTCCATTCGCGGTCCGGACCACCAGTGGAAAACTGACCTGGCCGTCGGTCATGTAGCGGCTCTTCGCTATTTCGTTGGCGAGCATGTCGAAGCAGACGGCTATGAAGTCGGAGAACATGATCTCGGCGATAACGGGAACGCCGGTCATCGCCGCCCCCATAGCTGCTCCCAGAATTGCCTGCTCGGAGATCGGCGTGTCCCGGACTCGATCGGGCCCAAACTCATCGAGCAGGCCGACCGTGGTCTTGAAGACGCCTCCTGCGGCGGCGATGTCCTCTCCGAGCATGACCAGTTTCGGGTCGCGGCGCATCTCCTGAGCGATGCCATGAGCCACAGCGTCTCGATAGCTCAGTTCCGCCATCGAGAGCCTCCGTCGGCATAGACCTCGGTCATCAACTTGTGTTCTCCGGGTTCCCTGCCGCCTTTCGCAAACTCAGTGGCTACGTCGATCGCTTCGGCCACCTGCCTTTCGATTGAGCTGAGCTGGGATTCGGGTGCTCCTAAGGCCAGAAGTCGATCGTGATACATGGGGAGCGGGTCACGATCGTTCCACGCGTCGACCTCGGTTTGGGGCCGATACTTGCCGGGGTCGGCTCGGGAGTGGCCCCCAGATCGGTAGGTAACGGCTTCGATTATGGATGGTCCGCTGCCGGATCGCGCCCTGTCTAGAGCACGGCTCGCTTCCAGGTAGACGGCGTCGGGGTCGTTGCCATCAATGACGATGGCCTCGAGGCCGTAGGATGCAGCTCGGTCCGCCGCCGGGTTAGGGACCGCGGTGATCACATCACTCGGGGTGTACTCCATCCAAAGGTTGTTCTCACAGACAAAGACAACCGGAAGGTCCCATATAGAAGCCATGTTGAGAGCCTCGTGGAAGGCCCCGATGTTGGTGGTCCCATCCCCAAAGAACGCGACTGCAACCTGGTCGGAACCCCGCATCTGCGCCGACCAGGCTGCTCCGTTGGCGACGCAGAGGTGAGCACCGATGATTGCATACGACCCCATCATTCCTTTGGAGATGTCTGTGAGATGCATGGATCCGCCCTTGCCGCCGAGTATCCCGTTCTCTCGACCAAGCAGCTCCGCCATCGCTGCCCCGAGATCCATTCCACGGGCCAACGAATGGGCATGACCTCGATATGTGGCGAAGGTGTAGTCATCCGGCTTCATCGCCACTCCGAAGCCGGTTGCTATCGCTTCCATGCCCAGGCTGAGGTGTGTGGTCCCTTTGACCAGGTTTTGGAGAAATAGATCGTGGGCGCGTTTGCCGAACTGCCTCAGTTCGTGAAGTCTTCGGTACATGGCGAGACGGACGTCTTGACCGATCTGGGCAGTCTCGAGAGAGCGGTCGACCGGGTCGGGAAGCCGTGGTTCCCGCAAGGCGTAGTCGTAGCGAGAATCAGTATGCATTTGCAACCATCAACTCTTCGCAAGGGAACAGCGTGATGACCTTGGCGCCGTCGGCGGTGACGACAAGTTCCTCTTCGATACGGGCCGCCGAGCGACCGTCGGCGGCTGGTGCGTATGTCTCGAGGGCGAAAAGCATTCCTTCTTTGATCTCGACTGGTGTCTCCAGCGAATTGAGCCTGCTGATGATCGGGCGCTCATGGAGCCCGACCCCGACGCCATGACCGAATTGCAGCCCGAAGGCGTCCATCTCGTCCTCGAACCCAAATTCTTCAGCCCGCGGCCACACTTTCGCTATCTGATCGGTGGTGGCCCCTGGCTTGACTAGATCGATGGCAGCGTCCATCCATTCGCGTGACTGCTTGAAGGCGTCGCGCTGAGCCTGGGTGGCACGCCCCACTGCGAACGTCCTGTAGTAACACGTCCGGTAGCCATTGAAGACGTGGATGATGTCGAAGTACGCCTGGTCACCGGGACGGATGAGACGGTCAGAGAAGACGTGTGGATGCGGGCTGCACCTTTCTCCAGCTATTGCATTGACAGCCTCGACGAACTCGGAGCCCATCTCAAACAGTCGAGCGTGGACCATTCCAACCACGTCCGACTCCCGCACACCCGGCTTGAGCATCTCGAAAACGTTCTGATAAACGCCGTCGACCATCGCGCAGGCCTGCGTGAGCAGAATTATCTCGTCGCTGTTCTTGATCTCACGGGCATGCATCATTGCCTGCTGGCCATCGACAACATTCAGGCCGCCGGCCTGAAGGGCGAGAAAGACCGCGGTCTCGGCGAGGTCGACACCTAGCTTCTCCTCTGCCACTCCAGCGTCTTCCAAGGCACCCTTGATCTCCCTGACCGCCCTGGCATGCAACCCGGTTTCGGGTCCGATCGCCCCCTGGAGGCCAGTGTTACCGCCGATCGAGTTTTCGGTGTCGTACATATGAGGTAGCTGGAGTCGGTGCGCTTTCGCCGCTGAGCCGAAGTCCCAGATGCGCGGCCTTCCCTCGCGGGTTATCAGGGCCCACCGCTCACCCTTGTTGAAGGCCCAATATCCGATTTGCGTCGCGGTCGCGTAACGGATATTCGAGGTCTCGAACAGAAGCACTGCACCAAGATCGAACTTCTCGAGCATCTTCTTGACTCTGTTCAGTCTGTACTGGCGGAGACGCTCGAAGTCAACGCGGTTTTCCCAATCCACACCCATGATTCCGGGAGCGGGACTTGTAGCGACGGGGAATTCATCCATGGTTAGCTCCTGGTTGGTCATTGGTGTCGGTCTTGATGTCTTTGGCTAGGGCGTTCTCCAGATATGTCCAATCGCGAGCGAAGCGGTATGAGTGTCGAGGAGGCGGCTGGGGCGCCTGGGTCTCCAACCATCTGACGAAGCCGTCACCGATATTGCGGAACTCGTGCACGCACCCGACGCCGGCCCATGCCAAGTCCCCGGGAGCGAGTTGGTAGACGTCTCCATCCAACGTTGCTTCGACTTCCCCGTCCAGGATCAGGTAGGCCTCCTCCAGCGGATGGTCGTGAGCTCCCGCGAACCCTCCCTGTTCGTATTGGACCATGAACATCGTCGACAGGTCCGCGCCGAGGTCGGAGTCGACCATCATTTTGACGCTGATGCCGCTGTAGACCAGCAGGGCGGTGCGCATGCTCGCACTGACGGCCAAACGGTCCTGAGTCTGCATGTCCGGATCCATCGACTCGGCGTCGATGTGCCCGAAGTAGCGAGTTCGCGGGTCGCGAACGTCGATCGATCTGGCGTCCTGACTGTCAATAGGGGTAGGAAAGAACGTGTCATAGTCGAATCGCTCGCGGGGCAGCGGTGCCTTCATTTCGACGAACTCAACCCTGTTCTTCGACACATTTCGAAAAGCATGTGTCATACCGACGGGGATAAGCTCGTAATCACCATTGGATAGCTCGAAACTGCCCTCCGCAGTGTCAACTGTCAGCATCCCTTTAGTGACATAGATCGATTCCTCGAACGAGTGGACATGACTATCCACGTCTCCGGCGGGCTCAAGACGAGCAATGCGAAAGCCCATTTGGGTCGATCCTGCGGGCTCGTCTACAACGGCGTCGCCTGTGTAGTCAGTGCTCCGACCCTGAAACTCCGGAGGTGTCACATAGGCGAGATCACCGGCTTTTCTGACTATGTGGTTGGCCATCAGACGCTTTCCCCTCGAAGGTAAACGGCGACAGCACTCAGATCTCTATCGCCCATTCCGGATTCGATCGCTGCGCGCACGATGTCAAGAGCCGTCGACGCCTGCTTCATGGGCGCTCCGACCCTGTTTCCGAGCGCGGTTATCAACTCGAGGTCTTTGGCCACCAGGTCGAGACTGAAGGCGACAGGCTCCGTTTCCGGGTTCTCATACGCATCGCGTTTGTACTGAACGAACGGGGCTCCCCCGGCTCCGGTGGCGAACACCTCATATGCTGTCGAGCGATCTACCCCAGCTTTCTCCGCAAGGACCAATGCCTCGGACAGCGCCACGTTGAGTCCGTGGACTAGCGCGTTGACCGCAAGCTTGGTAGCTGCCCCCGAGCCCCTGTCGCCGACGTGCACCACCCGATTTGCCAGCGCATCGAGAACAGGCATCGCCCTTTCGAGCAGATCTGAATCGCCCCCGACCATGATGGTTAGTGCCCCCGCCTCCACGGTGGCGACACTTCCGGACACAGGGCAATCGAGGAACCCCGCCCCGGCTTCGTCCACGGCCATGCCAATTTCCTTGACTGTCTCTGGATCGACGGTGCTGGTGTCGAGGGCCACAGAACCCGACCTGATCCCCTGCACGACTCCGCCCGGACCTAGATAGACGGCCCTGACTGCGGCATCGTCGGTCAGGCTCGTAAGGGTTATCTCGGCGTTCGACGCTGCTTCGGCGACCGACGATGCGACTGTGGCTGAGAGGGATTTGGCCAGTTCGACGGCCTTCTTTTCATTCCGATTCCATAGGATCAAGTCGAAGGCGGCGCGGTGAAGCGTTGCTGCCATGGCGCCGCCCATACGCCCGGTGCCAATCACTGCGACTGTTGGCTGCTCGGCACTCACTGATCAGTGACACTACACACCTAACGGGATCCTTACCCGTGGATCAGTGGGTGTACTTTCTCGGCGTTGTCTCGTCCGATAGCGAGGCTTGCAGTGGCTCCAGGCGAAGGCGCGTTCAACACGTGCACCGATGAGCCGACCTGCTCGTTACGAAGTCGTCGACGAGTGAACCATCCGCGCTCACCGCCTGGGCCCGAACCCCCCACCACGAAGTCTTCGCTTCGCACCGCGGGCACCAACCTTCGCGCGAGCCTGGAGTAAAGCCTCGTTGATCGTGAATTGAGCATCTCCTGGGCCCCAGACCATCAGTGTTTCCTAGCCAGTCTGCGAAACCCACGGTCACCCAGCGTTTCGCGAAGGTCCGACCGCCAGTTGGGCCGGAGAGGTTCTTCACGAGTGCTCGGCCGACTCCAAGTTCGATCAGGCCGGCACCGACGTTGCAGACGTCGAATCGACCGTCAGTGCTCATTGGTTTGAAGGAATATGATCAGTCTCACTGCACGCTTCGTCGCGAGACGTATATCCTTGCTGTCCTTCACGTAAGGAGCGAGTTGACATGGCGGATGGATCTGTTCTCATAGTTGGTGGCACTGGTGGACTGGGACGCGAGATAGCGCGTCACTATCAGGCGCAGGGATCTCCGGTGATCATCACGGGTCGGGACGCCGGCAGATCCTCAGAGATAGCATCTGAAATAGGAGAGGGAACCACGGGTCTTGGCTTCGATCTCAGCCAACCCGAATCAATCGCAGATGCTCTTCATGAGGTTGGGCCGATCTTACGTTTGGTGCTGGCCGCGATTGCCCGTGACAACAACCCCGTTCGTGATTACACGATTGCTGATGCGATCAATCTGACGACCATGAAACTTGTCGGCTATACGACGACTGTCCACACCTTGATCAACAGGTTCTCCGACGACACATCTGTTGTGCTGTTTGGCGGACGGGCCAAGGATCGCCCTTACCCAGGCTCGACGACAGTTACAACGGTCAATGGAGGAATCAGCAGTCTGATTCGTACTCTTGCCATCGAACTTGCCCCCGTCCGCTTTAATGCAATACATCCCGGGATCGTCGGCGACAGTCCGTTTTGGGAGGACAAACCTCTGGATGCAGTGATAGAACGGACCCCGACCAAGCGTTTGGCGACGATGGCACAGGTAGCGGACGCCACGGTCTTTCTCCTGGAGAATCAGGCCGTTAATGGAGTCGACCTCTATGTCGATGGTGGCTGGATGCTGCTGTGAGTGACGTCAGCTCGGCGCACAATGTCCCAGAAGCCCTCGACGCGATCGGCGAAAGGCTCAAAGAAGAGCGAAACAATGCAGGTATAAGCCAACGCGAGTTGGCGCGTCGGCTTGGGTTGTCGGCCAGCCTGATCTCACAGCTCGAAAGCGGGCTCTCCAAACCGTCGGTGGGAACGCTCTACGCGATTGTCACAGAGTTGGGTGTCTCTCTCGACAAGATCATCAAAGGAGACGACTCTGCGGACAGCGTTACGCAATTGGGGAATGACTCCGAGCCTCGCTCCCTCGTAGTACATCCGGGTGAGAGACAGGCGATCGATCTCGACTCGGGAGTGCGGTGGGAGGAATTGACCTCCGAGTCCGAGGAGAATGTCGACTTCATACACGCTATCTACGAAGTCGATGGAGCTTCTACACCAGATCGCTCGTTGATGCGTCATCACGGCCGAGAATATGGGTATGTGATAAGTGGAAACCTTGGGATCCAGATCGAGTTCCTTGAGTATGAACTCAATCCTGGCGACTCGATTGCCTTCGATTCAACGAGACCTCACCGCTTGTTCAACAAGGGTGACGAGCCTGTCCACGCCATTTGGTTCGTGGTCGGTCGTGACGCCGACAGCAGAACCCACGAATAGCTGGTGTGCGCGTAGCCGACGTTCCACTCGCCAGATTTCCTGTGGTGACAGTCCACTACAGAGATTGCGCGGTCAGCCGCCCTCCGAAGGCTCCTTCCATGCCTCGATCTGACGTCGGACCTCTGCGGCGTCGAACCAGGCGTTTTCGTAGCTGATTAGACCGTCGCGAATTTCAAAAATGTGAAGGATGCGCACCTTCACCCACGCGCCGCCACCGTGGATTCCCGCCCACTCTCCATGTACGTGACCGCTGAGAATCGACTCGTCGACGACGTACTTCCCATTCTCTCCACTGAAACGCTTGACGGATTCGAGGAGGACATCGGGGATGGCGTCGAGAATCGACGAGTAGACCTTGCCCACGTCTTCCTTGCCGTAGAAGGGAGCGTCAGGGTGTGTCACATCGTCCCAAACGATGTCCTCGGTGTAGGTCGCCAGAGTGGCTTCAACATCGTGGGCGTTCTCCGCTGCGAAATGCCTATCGACTATGTCCACGGTTAACCCCTTTGCTTTTGTTTTGAAGACTAAACCTTGGAAGACGCGTCATTGTGACCGACTCGACTGTTTCGCTGTGGGCCGAATGTACGAAGTCGAAGCAACCCCAGTTGGCAGGCCGAGATCCTTCTGAGGTGTCAAGAGTCGTTGGCGTTGCAAGCAAGGTCGTTCTTGCTTCTGCCGTGACAGCTTCGATGCTCCGAGCGTCCTGCCCCGTCGCAATCTCGGGGGCGTGCGAAGTTTGACCAGGGTTTGAACTCCTCCGCTTCACATCCCAAAACCTCTACAACCGCAGGCCTCGTTACCCCAACACGTCCTTGTTCTTCATCTCGATTGCTGTGTCCAGGAAGCGAGTGATCCACCGATTCATTGCCAACTAATGGGCGGGGCCGGGTGTGGGGTGTTCCTGCCTGGTTATCGGGTGCAGGGGGATCTATCGATGACTTGAGTGCGTATCCTGCGGCTCATGACAGGTTCCAGGGAAGTAGATGTAGTGGTGCTTGGGCTGGGAACTTCGGGGGAGGACCTCGCCCTCCAACTTCTGGACGCGGGCTTGGAGGTGGCAGGGGTCGAGGCTCAGCTTCTCGGTGGAGAATGTCCTTACTGGGCGTGCATTCCATCGAAGGTGATGATCAGATCGGGGAATCTTCTCCAGGAGGCACGCCGGGTGAATGGCATCGCTGGGGCGGCGAAAGTTGAACCCGACTGGTCACTGCTGGCGGCCCGTGTGCGGGACGAGATCACAGGAAATTGGGATGACTCCTACGCCGTCGAACGGTTCGAGGGGAAAGGTGGCCTCCTTGTTCGCGGATGGGGGCGTCTCACCGGTCCCAACGCCGTCGCGGTCGACGACCAAGTCTTCACTGCCCGCAAGGGCATCGTGATCGCGACCGGATCCACGCCTTTCATCCCACCGATCCCCGGGCTGGCAGACGTCGACTATTGGACCACGCACGAGGCGATAGCGGCCGACTCGCTTCCCGAGTCGTTGATCATTCTTGGTGGCGGCGCCGTCGGATGTGAACTGGGTCAGTTGTTTGCCCGCTTCGGCACCGATGTGACGATCATTGAAGGTAGCAACCGACTCCTATCGCGTGAAGAGCCGGAAGCCTCGGAAGTGATCATGACGGTATTCGAAGAGGAAGGGATCACGGTCGTAACGGGGGAACACGCCGCATCGGTATCACAAATCCAGGAAGGAATCGACGTGCATACCGACGCCGGCAGCTCCATCGTTGCCGCTCATCTCTTGGTTGCTACGGGAAGAACCGTCGACCTGTCCCAACTAGGACTAGAAACGGCGGGTCTGGATGGATCGGCGCGGTTCATCGAAGTCGACGAGCGGATGAGAGCAACCGAAGGCATCTGGGCAATGGGAGACATCTCAGGTAAGGCGATGTTCACCCATGTCGGTATCTATCAGTCGACGATCATCGCCAACCAGATCATGGGGAAGAGTCAGCTGATCCCCGACTTCGAAGCATTACCGAGGGTCACGTTCACTGATCCTGAGGTGGCCGCAGTCGGCATC
>JAZFTT010000112.1:0-8014 GCA_036446835.1 Acidimicrobiia bacterium | reverse complement strand
AGCGGAGTCCGGAGTCCCAATCGACGGCTATTTCGTCTGGAGCTTTCTCGACAATCTCGAGTGGACTCAAGGATTCGAGCAACGTTTTGGTCTTGTTTGGGTCGATCATCAGACCCAGGAGCGACGACCCAAGGAGAGCTTCTACTGGTACCGAGAATTGGTGGCCGGCGAGAGTCGAATCTCCCGAGCGCTGGAGGCCGCTCGCACGTTTCAGCCCTGAGACGGCGGAGTGATTGTGTCCGGCGCTGCTTCTGGACAGGAGAGTTGCGTGACGCTGTTCGTTGATTACTGGAAGGTGGCGAGTCTGCTGGTCTGACGTGACCAGCTCAGCAGGCCAAAAGCGGCATCAGCGCGCTGATTCGATGACCGCCCAGATCTTGCCAGGAGTCAAAGGCATGTCGAGACTGTGTATGCCGAACGTGCCCAGGGCGTCGATTACGGCGTTGACGATGGCGGGAGTCGATCCGATGGTCCTCGCCTCGCCGATGCCCTTTGCGCCGAGGGGGTTCTCGGGTGTGACGGTCTCGGTGTGGTCCACCTCGGGCGCGACCGCGTAAACGATGTTGCGTAGACCCTGTCCCAGGTAGAACGCAACAAGACGCAATGCCTCCTCCCCTGGTCATGCGTCAACGCGGTGGCCGCGCGGCCGAACCTCTCCTCGATGGCTGGCCCCGAAGCCATTCCTTCGAGACACGCACCGTGGTAGGGGCAGTTCCCGGCATAGGGGTCATCAGGGTGAGGCCTGACGATGGTGTGCCCCATTTCCGGGTGGGAGGTTCCATGGAGAGGATGTCCGTCGATAACCAGTCCTCCGCCAATCCCGGTGCCCACCGTGACGTAGACTGATTGTCGCAGGCCTGCTGTCGCGCCCCACTTCCCCTCGCCAAGCGCAGCGGCGTTCACGTCCGTATCGAACCTGATCGGTACCCCTAGTCGTGTCTTGAAGAAACCGACAATGTCCATCGAAGCCCATGCTCGCTTTGGCGTTCTGGTGATATGTCCGAATCGCTCGTGACCCGGTCGCAGCTCGACCGGGCCGAATGAAGCCACACACCCTATGCAGTCACATGTCCCGAATCGAGATAGTCGCCGATTGCCTCGAGTGTGGACTCAGGATCGCCGGTGTGGATTCGAAATGGGTTCTCGACGTTGTCGAGAACCTGTCCGAAGGCGGCGAGGGATATGGTGCCTCCAAGTTCCACTGTTCCCAGAACTGTCATGTTGCGAATCTAGGCCAGAGACTCACCGGCGATCTCGCACCCGTCATCTTCCCGTGTGTTTCGCTCAGAGCCACCAGACGCCGAGGAGGAGTGTCGTGGCGGTAATGAAGCCAGCGGTGGCTGTCCAGAAGCGCACCGTGTGTCCATCGACTTTGGTGTCGAGAAGGAGCGGGCGCTGGGGGGAGAGGAATTCTACGTCATCGGCTCTGCTTGGCCGATCGAGGCCTTGATGATGGCTGTCCTCGGTCAATAGCTCGTATCCGGTCTTCGGTTTCTCCCCGGCCAAAAGCTGACCTCCGAATGAGTTGGCCAGTACGGCGGTAACCGAAGAGATCATCGCGATCATTGCCCAGACCGGGCTGACAAGGCCGGTGACCGCCGCCGTGACTCCGATCCCGTTGAAGCTGAAGGCGAGTGCAAGGTTCTGTCTCGTCTTACGGTAGGAGGACACGCCAATCTCGTGGGCGTCCATCACCGAGCTGAGCCGCTCATTCATGATCACGATGTCGGCGGACTCGATTGCGATGTCGGTCCCGGCACCGATCGCTATGCCGATGTCTGCTTGGGTGAGAGCTGGAGCGTCGTTGATTCCGTCGCCAACCATCATCACCCGATTCCCACCACTCTGAAGCTCGCGGATCTTCTCGGCTTTCTCGTGGGGGAGTACTTCGGAGAGGACTTCCACGATGCCGACCTGGGCGGCGACCGCTTGCGCAGTGCGTTGGTTGTCGCCGGTGATCATCACGGGCATGATTTCGGCGTCCTTGACCCGCCTGATGGCCTCCGGGGCGTCGTCTTTGACGGTATCGGCGATACCGATGATCCCGAGAAGCTGGCCGTTTCGGGCCACCGCGATGACGGTTTGGCCCTTCTCTTCCAGATGTTCCCGATCATTCTCCAAAGACACGAGGTCCACACCCTCTTCGATCAGCCAGGCCCTCTTGCCGATGAGGATCCGTGCCCCCTCGATGGTGGCCTCGACACCGTGTCCGGGGTGAGACTCGAAGGTGTCAGCCTCGACCAGGGAGAGACCCAGATCGTCGGCAGCATCCTCGACGGCGCGGGCGAGAGGGTGTTCGCTATTGACTTCAACCGAGGCAGCAATGCCCAGCACCAATTCATCGGTGTGCCCGTCGGTCGCTATGACGACTCGCACGGAGGGTTCGCCTCTGGTGATGGTGCCGGTCTTGTCGAATGCCACAACGGCGATGTCGCCCATCACCTGGAAAGCCTCACCGGAGCGCATCAGGATTCCACGCGAGGCGGCCTCACCTCCACCGCGAATTGTCGCCAGCGGTGTGGCCATCCCCAACGCGCAGGGATACCCCATTACCAGAGCGGCGAGACCGGCGAGGAGGGCACGATTCCAGTTCGGCCCCTCTCCAGACAGGGTCGGGATCACTGTCCATATGAGGAACCCGGCGGCGGCGAAGATGAGAACGGCCGGCACGAAATAGCCCAGGACCGCATCGGCAAGCTGAAGCACCCCGGGGCGGAGACTGCGGGCCTCATCGATAGAACGCGCCACCTGGGAGAGAAATGAGTCGTCGCCAACCCGGGTAACCGCAACGATCAGGGTGCCTGTCTGGTTGAGAGAGCCACCGATCACATCGTCGCCGGTGACCTTCTCGGCCGGGATGGCTTCTCCGGTCACCAGAGCCTCGTTCACCGCGGAAACACCATCTACCACTCTGCCGTCTACAGGGATCGACTCACCCGGTCGGATCCGAACATGGTCCCCCACAGTCACTTCCTCGATCGGTATCTCGATCCCTTCACCGTCGCGAATCACACGGACGGTGTCGGGCCGCAGCTCCATTAGACGCCGCACTGCCTGGGAGGAGCGGGTCCGCACCACCAGCGACGAGTAGTGCGACAGGATGTGATAGGTCGTGACAAGGGTGGCTGCGGCGAAGAAGTCGCCCACCGGGAAATCATCCAACACGAACAAACCGAGAAACCCACCGGCGATGCCGGCGAACGCCGCGAACTCCAACAGGACGTGCTGGTTGAGGATTCCCCGCCGCAGCGACGCCCACGCCATCTTCTTGATGAACCAGCCGGAGACAAACATCGTGTTCAAGGCCAGTGCCAGCAGGAGCCAGGGCATCAACGGAATCTCGACCAAATCAAGCCACTGACCCACCAACATCAACATGAGGCTGGCCACGGTGAAGCCGGCGGCGACTATCAGCCGGCCACGCTCCCGACGAAGCTCGGAAGCCTCCTCTTCGAAACTGCGAACCTTCTCCGGATCACGATATGTGTACCCGATCTGTTCCAGGGTGCGTCGCAAATCCTCGGGGGTCACCTTGGAAGGGTCATATTTGACGAGGCCCTCCTCATGGGCCAACGACACCCCAACCTCGTACACGCCGTCAATTCGTGAGTAAGCCTTGTCGATTGTCGAAGTGCAGAATGAGCACGACATGCCGCCGATCTTCATTCGGAAGGCGGCTTGGTTGCCGTTCTCGATGCCCTCGGATCCGGTCCGTTCCTGAGTCATTCCAGGCTCAGACTGTCAGTCTGGGTCGAACCCCGAGGCACGAATCTGTGTCCTGACATCTTCCTCGGTCACTCGGTTCGGGTCAAAGCGGACCTCGACTTTCCCCGCTTCGAAATCAGCACTCGCCCGGATCACACCGTCGAGGTTGGTCAGCGCCGAGCCCAGGTTGTCTGAGCATCCCGAGCAGTGAAATCCTCCCACCGGGAATGTCTTCGATGTTGCCTTTGGCATTTGTGTATTGCCTCCGATACTTTCGATTCGTTGGGCTCAATGGGCCGCGATGGGCTCGAGTATGTGGCACACGCACGGATCTTCGGCGCCGATGTCGGGCAACGTCTTCGCAGCGCGCTGCAAGCGCCGAAGCTCTTCCGATAGGGCCTGCAATTGCACGATTCGCTCATCGACGGCATCTACCTGACTATCGAGCACCCCGCGGACGTACGCACACGGTGCTTCGCCTCGATCTCTCAGACCGAGAATCTGGCGGATGTCGTCGAGCCCGATCCCCAGCGACCTGGCCAAGGTCACGAATCGAAGTCGTCCCACATCGGCAGAGGAGTAGGCGCGATACCCGGACGAAGTCCGCTCGGGTTCCGGCAGCACCCCAACCGACTCGTAGTAGCGGATCGTCGGCGGGTCGACGCCTACTGCGTTACCAACTTCACCGATTCTCAAAGGGGTCAACTCCATTCTCAGATGAGTGCTGTTTCCTGCCGACGTGTTGAACGTACACCTTCAAGCCCCTTGAAGGTCAAGGACATTCCCGAAGTAATCCGAGAATCGTCTAAATTTCACTTACAAATGAGTCAGCAAAAGCCATCCAAAAAGGCCGCGCGACGAGCCGCCACCGAAGCCAAGAGACGCAAAGAGAAGAGGAAGCGGTATTTCATGTTTGGCGGCATTGCAGTTGTCGTTGTCGGACTGATCGGTTTCGCCGTTACTAGGCCGGAGCCAGTTGAACTCGAGGGTTTGGAGACTTTTGCCGACCTCGGTGGTGGCCACCTCCAGGAAGCGGATCCCGCGCCGACCTACAACTCCTCGCCTGCAACGAGCGGCCCCCACGCCCCGGGTTCAACGGCGTGTGGCATCTACACCGAAGAGATTCCCGATGTTGTCCAGGTTCACAATCTCGAACACGGAACGGTTGCTGTCCAGTACCTGGCGGGGGTCTCTGATACTGCCCTGGCTCAGATCCAGGAGTTTGCCAGAGATAAGGGCACCCACATCCTGGTGGCGCCGAGAGCAGATCTGACCCATCCAGTGGTGGTGACGGGATGGACCAGGATGCTCAGACTCGACGACGCGAATCTCGCCGCGATCGATGCGTTCTATGACCGGTTTGCGCAGCGTGGTCCCGAGGTTGGCGTCCCCTGCCCGTTCCAGATCGATCAGGCTCTCGGATAGACAGTCGAAGAGAATCGAGTCTCAGGCCTTTCCGCGCCTGCCTCCCAACCGGCCAAAAACATCTCCTTCGAGGATTAATTCGCCTAGCAGGTCTGTTTCGCGAGAATGAAGTGTGGCAGTGGCGAGGTTGGAAAACGATGATTCGATCAGTAGCGCGAGAGATCACTCCCTTGGTCACCGCCCTGATTGGCCACTCGGACCGTCTTCCGATTCGCTTTTGGGACGGATCAACCCTGGGACCGTCAGGCGCCAATACGATCGTCGTCAAATCGCCCCAAGCCATCCGCCGACTCCTCTGGGCCCCCGGGGAATTGGGTCTGGGAAGGGCTTACGTCGCGGGAGACATAGATCTCGAGGGCGACATCATGGAGATCATTTCCCTCGCATATGAATCGGCGGACGACGACTCAGAAGTGATCCGTCGGCAAATCAAAGCCGGCGACCTGCCGGGGTTGATACGGATTGCAGGAAAGCTCGGGGCGCTCGGACGACCTCCGACGCCTCCACCCGAGGAGGTTCGTGTCCGAGGCGGGGTCCACACCAAAGAGCGGGACGCCGCCGCGGTTGCCCACCACTACGACGTCGGCAACGAGTTCTACGCTCTGTTCCTGGGCGATACCATGACCTACTCCTGCGCCTACTTCGAATCGGAGAGTTCCGGTCTCGACGAGGCGCAAATCGCCAAGTACGACCTGATATGTCGCAAACTGGGACTCGAGCCAGGAATGCGGCTTCTCGACGTTGGATGCGGCTTCGGCGGCATGGCGATTCACGCCGCCACCCGTTACGGAGTCGAAGTCACCGGAATCACGCTGTCTCGCGAGCAAGCCGAGCTGGCTCGCGAGTATGTATCAGAGGCCGGCATGACCGACAGTGTCGAGATCAGGTGCCAGGATTATCGAGATGTCATCGACGGGCCGTTTGAAGCAGTGTCAAGCATCGGCATGTTCGAACATGTTGGTCTGAGTCAGCTGACCGAGTATTTCACCAGAATCAAGGACCTGATGATCCCCGGGGGTCGATTTCTCAATCATGGCATATCGCGGCCAAGCGGGACCGGCGCACTTCCAAAACGATCATTCATTGCCCGCTATGTCTTCCCTGATGGCGAGCTCCACGAAGTCGGGAGGGCAATCACGAGTATGCAGGAGCTTGGCCTGGAAGTCCGAGATGTGGAGTCACTCAGGGAGCATTACGGCAGAACTCTTCGCCACTGGGTTGCCAATCTGGAGGGGTCATGGTCCGAAGCCGTGGATCTTGTCGGCTCGAACCGCGCTCGCATCTGGAGGCTCTATATGGCTGCGTCTGCGCTCAATTTCGAAGCAGGTCGGAACTCGGTGCACCAGGTGTTGGCGATAAACGCCGAACCGGACGGGTCCAGCAGAATGCCGGCTACGAGAAATGGTCTGCTCACCGAAACAACCGCTACGGAAACCAAAGGAGCGGTTGCTGCCGCCAAATAGCTGGAGTGCCTACAGCTTTGGCCAACGGACTCAGGCGGCACAGCAACTCAGGGTTTTCACATCCTTGCCAAACGACTGGGCAGCGAGTTTGAAGCCCTCCGCCATCGTGAGGTAGGGATGGTAGGTGTCTGCGATCTCGTCGATGGTCGCCCGGTACTTCAGCGCCATCACAGCTGCCTGGATGACGTCGCCGGCCCCGTCGGCGAGGATGTGAGTGCCTAGCAGAAGTCCATTCGACTCATCCGCCACTAGCTTGATGAGTCCGTGGACCTCGAGGTCGACAATCGCTCTCGGCACGGCGTCGAGGGGGAGCACCGATGTGATCACACGGTGACCGGCCTCGCGGGCCTTCTCCTCGGTCAGACCAACCGAAGCAATGGTTGGAGAGGTGAACGTGACCCTTGGCATCGTTTTGAAGTCGATCTCGAGGCCGGTGCCACGTAGAGCGTTTTCTGCCGCAATGTTGCCCCCACGCGCCGCCACATAGACGAACTGCGGGTGCGAAGTCACATCCCCGGCGGCAAAAATGGCCGGATTGCTGGTCTGAAGATCGTTGCCAACGACGATATGACCCCTGGTATCCGTCTCGACGCCGGCGGCTTCCAGACCCAAGCCCGATGTGAGGGCACGTCGTCCGGTGGCCATCAGGAGTCGGTCGGCTTCCAGTCGGATCATGGTTTCGTTGCTCTCGATTTCGAGCCAGACCCGCCCCGAATCTACCCCCGCCTTCGAGGCGGTGGCCCCGGTATGGATCGAGGCTCCCTGCGAGACGAGATACTCGTGGAGGATCTCAGAAACCTCTGGTTCCTCGAACGGAGCGATGCGGTCCAGCGCCTCAACAAAGGTCACCTTTGACCCGAGGTGGGTGAAGAGTTGACCGAGTTCCAGACCGGAGGCGTTGCCACCAACGACGATCATCTCCTCGGGAGCCTCTTCGAGTTCCAGGGCCTGGGTGGAGGACAGGTAGTCGACATCCTCGAGACCGTCGATCGGGGGAACCCAAGGTGCGGCACCGGTTGCGACCAAGAAACGGAAGGCCTCGAGTCGGCGGTCCCCGATATCAAGGGTGTTCTCGTCGACGAAGGTGGCGTCGCCTTCTATGAGCTCAATGCCGTATAGCTCCACCAGATCGGCGTACTTTTCCTGACGAAGCTGCTCCACAAGGACGCGTTTCTGCTCGACGAGAGCCTTGAGATTCACCACGCCGGCCGATGTCTCCAAACCGGCGAATGGACTGTGGCCTGCCCGCCAGTATGACTCGGCGGCGCGAAGCAGCGCCTTGGAGGGAACAGCTTCAATAGACCCGGATGTGTCGACGCCGCTGGGCTCAACCGACTACATGACCAAGTACGGAGATGAAATAGTCCGGCTCGGTTGGACGCATGAGGAGTACGACGAGGAATTTCCGGTGGCGATCAGGA
>JAZFTT010000111.1:0-4227 GCA_036446835.1 Acidimicrobiia bacterium | reverse complement strand
AAGAGGCAGCGAACCACCGGTTTCGAGCATGAGCCCAATCGCCATGGATATCGCGCCAAGGGCTGTCAGTGCCGACCCGACGATGGCCCGGTTGCGAAGAGACTTGGGTGTTGTCCTCGCTCCCGTTTCCGACATCGCGGCTACCGGGGGGATCGACGAAGCGCGACGGGCCGGGAGCAGCGCTGCGAACAACGTTACGCTGATGCCAACGGCCATCGAGATGATGATTGTGCGCGGTTGGATGGTCAGTGGGCCATCGGGTATCCCCACTCCTGCCGCATTCATTGCCATTTTGATCAGTTGGGCAACACCGATACCGGCAAGGACACCCATCGCTGAAGCTACAACAGCCACGATGGCCGCTTCGATCAGGACCAGAAGGGTCACTTGCGACCCGGTTGCTCCAATAGCCCGCAGCAAGGCCAGTTCCCGAACCCGCTGAGCAACCGTGATCCGGAAAGTGTTTTGGATCACGAAGGCACCAACGAAGACAGCGATCCCGGCAAAAGCGAGGAGAGCAGTGCTCAGAAAGCTGAGGCCCTCCGTCACCTGGTCGAGCTGCTCCTGAGTCTGCTGTTCTCCGGTCACGACTTCTGCGGTGCCGGGCAAAACGATCGATATCTCGGCGACGAGAGCGTCACTGTCGACTCCGTCAACGGCGAGCACGTCGATAGCCGAAAGTCTTCCCTCGAGGTCGAAGAGCACCTGAGCCTGCTCAAGTTCAAACGCCGAAAGAGTCGCTCCGGCGAGGTTGTCCTCGCTTCCGAAGCTGGCCAGGCCGACGATGGTGAAAGTGTCGACGCCGCCGATCGTCTGAATGTCGACCTCGTCCCCCACGGCGAGACCCTGAGATTCTGCGGTGGCGACGTCGATTACCACTTCTCCACCAGATGTGGGGGGGCGCCCGTTGTCCTCTGAAATGGTGAGACTGTTGAGAGCAGGCTCAACCACCCAGGAGAATCCCAGTGTGGGTGGGCCCTGTCCACCGATCGGCTCACCTGTGGAGTCGATCATTTGAGCGAAGCCGCTTACCGAGCCTGCCGCGACCTCAACAGCTTCGACCTGTCGAACCTCGCCGAGGAGGTCAGCCTCCAGGAAGCCGTCTCCTAGGTTGGATGAGGCCTCGCTCGGGCGAACAGTCGCATCAACCCCGGAGTAGAAGTCGGTGAAGAGGGTTTCGAAACGGACGTTGATGGTGTCGGTGAACACGAACGACCCGGCGACGAAGGCAACACCGAGAACTATGGATAGTCCGGTGAGGATCATTCTCACCCGGTTGGCCGCAAGGCCTTTGATTGCAGTGCGAATCATGGCTCAGCCTCCCAGAATCTTGGTTCGGTCGATGACCGACGCTTGTGTTGGGTCGTCCATCTGATCGACGACCTTGCCATCGGCCAGGAATACCACCCGGTCGGCATAACTGGCCGCGAGAGGGTCATGGGTGACCATCACGATGGTCTGGCCCAGTTCGCGAACGGCCCTTCGCATGAAAGCGAGGAGTTCGGTGCTCGACTTCGAGTCGAGGTTGCCCGACGGCTCATCAGCAAAGATGATCTCTGGGCGGGACACGAGGGCCCGAGCCGCTGCCACTCTTTGCTGCTGACCACCGGACAGCTCAGTCGGCCGATGATGGAGTCGGTCTTCGAGACCGAGCATGTCGACGACGGTGTCGAACCACTCCGAATCCGGCTTCATACCGGCGATGGAGAGGGGAAGAGTTATGTTCTCTTCGGCGCTCAGTGTGGGTATGAGGTTGAAGGCCTGGAAGATGAATCCGAGCTTCTCCCGTCTCAGCATCGTGAGCTTGCGGTCGTTCAACGACCCGAGTTCGACGTCGCCTATGTAGACGCTGCCACCATCGATGGAGTCGAGGCCGGCAAGTGTGTGCAGCAGCGTCGACTTCCCTGATCCGGATGGACCCATGATGGCGGTAAAACGTCCCTGCTCGAATCCGATGTCTACGCCGTTCAGCGCACGGACCTCGGTTCCGCCCGATCCGTAGACCTTTACGCCACCCTCCATTCGGGCGGCTACTTGTGTTCGCACTCTCTCTGCTGTGAGTGTCATGTGAGAAATCCTTTCCTTCTCTCTGTTGAAATCATCAGCGAGGAAGCCGAAAAGCACATCAGGCAGAGGAACAGTTCCGGCTAGTCGTCGGGGATGATCCCGACCTAAGAGTTCTCCTACCTGAGTAGGAGGTCAGCTACCTGGAGTGGCGAGGCCTGATTCGTAGGCGGCTACCACTGCCTGGACACGGTCACGCAGCTGAAGTTTGGTGAGGATGTGTGAGACGTGGGTCTTGACTGTTGATTCGGAGACGAAGAGCGCTTCGCCGATTTCAGAGTTGGCGAGGCCTTTGGCTACGAGACCAAGCACTTCGACTTCTCTCTCAGTTAGTTCGTCAAAGCCTTTGATCTCGGCCAACTCGGGCCGATCGGCGAACTCGGAGATGAGTCTCCTGGTTACTGACGGAGCGATGAGAGCATCACCCGAGGCGATTACCCTCACAGCTTCAACAAGTTGGTCGCCGTCGGCGTCCTTGAGAAGGAACCCGCTGGCACCATTGCGAAGCGCCCCGTAGACGTATTCGTCGAGGTCGAAGGTGGTCAGAACAATGACACGGGTGCTTTCGGTTTGCTCGGTGATCTGTCGGGTGGCTTCCAGCCCGTCCATGACCGGCATGCGCACATCCATCAGGACGACATCCGGTGTCTCCCGCCGGGCGAGACGCACCCCTTCTTCACCGTTTTCTGCCTCGGCGATGACGTTGATGTCGTCTTCGGCTTCGAGAATCAGCCGCAGACCACCACGGACCATTGCCTGATCGTCAACGATGAGAACCGTGATCATGATTCGATCGGAATGATGGCGTGGACCTGATAGCCGCCGCCAGTTCTGGGACCGGCGCTGAATTCCCCGCCGAGCACAGTGATTCGCTCTCTCATTCCGACGATACCGTGCCCGACCTCGTCACTGCTTTCTGCCGAAGCTCCGCGGCCATTGTCGAGGATGAGAAGATTGAGGTGGTCCTCCTTGTACTCGATCGCGACCGTCGCAGTCACGTCAGGCCCTCCATGTCGAACAGAGTTGGTCAGCGACTCCTGGACGATTCGATATGCAGACAGCTCGGTTCCATCTGTCAGTCGCCGCACGTCTCCTTCGACCTCCAAGTCGACTGGCACCCCGGCGGCCCTGACTTTTTCGACTAGCTGTTCAACCTCTGCGAGACGGGGAAGTGGTTCTGTTTGGGAAGCCTCTTCAGGTGCTCGAAGCAGCCCCACCATTCGGCGCATTTCGGTGAGGGCGCTATGACCCGCATCACTGATAGTTTCCAGTGCTTTGACCACCCGAGGGTCGCTTCCATCTGCGATGCGTCGTGCTCCTTCTGCTTGGAGAGTCATCACCGTCATCTGGTGGGCGACCACGTCATGAAGCTCACGGGCGATCCGGGTTCTCTCGTCGGCTACTGCTCGATAGGCTTTCTCCTCCCGATCGCGCTCGGCTCGTTCAACCCGCTCCCGCATATCGTCGACGCGACGACGTTGCTCGCGAATCTCACGACCCACCAGGAGAGGAGTGACGGTGATGATCATCGTCGTGACCAGGCTGACACCGCTGATCGTCTCGAGCGTGGCCACGCCTATTCCCGTCCCTCCCAGGATGAACAGGGCGGTTATCCCGCCTATGCGCAGCGAGCTTCTTCTGGAGAGTTCCGCACCAATCGTGTAAAAGGCAATGACTAACCCGGTCCAAGCAAGGGTGTCGGGGTAGTCGAGGGCCCGCTCGACCACCCATGCAGCGAGAATGACAAAGAACACAGGTGTCGGGTAGACCCTCCGCAAAATCAACGGGACGGTCATCAGGATGATCAGGAAGAGTTGAAGCCCGTCGAACTCACGGGAGAACGCAGCAGCAATTTCAGGAGGGATCGCCAAACGACTGACCAAAGCGAGGCTCAAAGTTGCGGCTGCAATCAGTGCGTCGAGTCCCAGCTGCCGCGGTTGGATCTTCTCGAAGAGTTTCACCTGTTCAATGCTAAGACGACTGCGACAGGCGGGCATCGGTCCAGAGGAGGATCGCTGCTCGTCCTCAGGTAGGAGAGCTCGACCTGAAACACGGCTCCGCCTTCGGGGCGGTTGGCGGCAGTGATGGTCCCCTCATGCGCCTTCACCAGATCGCGGGCGATGCTCAGACCCAGACCCGATCCGGTGGAGTCCGGGGCTTTGA
>JAZFTT010000110.1:0-4713 GCA_036446835.1 Acidimicrobiia bacterium | reverse complement strand
CCATCCCGCCTCTCTCATCGTTTCAATGTCTGCACTGGTCATTTCGTGTGCCTGATTGGCAACTTTGACCGCAAAGTCCAACATGGAACGCTCGGGAGCCGGTAGGTCGGCACGGCGGTAGTTGGTGAGGAGTTGATCGACAAGAGCAGGGTCCCTGGTACGGAGCCGACACGCGGCCCCATGAGAGAGCATTCAGTAATGACACTGATTCTCTGCTGAGACGACCACGGCGACCATCTCTCGCTGGGATTTGATCAGACCCGAACCCGAACCCCGCATCAGGTCATCGAAGTAGCGCCACCACCCCAGAAAGTGGTCAGGGATCAGAGCGAAACTGCGAATAATGTTAGGAACAAAGCCGATCTTCGACTGGAACAATTCACCAAGCTCTCGAATCTCTGTAGGCCACTCCTCCTCATCAGGAACCCGCAAATAGCTGATCGACCGAGCGTCGGCGGCTGCCATCGAAATCTCCTCCCTACGTTGAGCCTTGTTGGGGCCTCAGGAAGAAACCGAAGAACAAGAAGAACGCGAAGAACCAGAAAAACGCTGGCTCTTGGAACCCTAGGAAGCCAACCAACCCGAGAAAGCCGAGCATTCCAGGCCCGCGTAAACGTTCAGTTTTGGATGCATTACTCATTGGCGTCGCCCTTCATAGGTGCTCCACAAAGCCTGCATCGCATGTCAGCGAGGCCGATAGGGCCATAAGTCACATGGCCACGAAGGGATAACCCGGCGGCACACAACGGCACTTATGGGCGGTGGGGACCGATCGCCTTGGTCAGGCTTCATCGAGTGAGCGGCTGTAGTTCTCCACGGTGGCGATTTTGCCGTACGGCACATAGACCAGATACGGCGCCCCGTCATCTGATCTACAGACCAGTACAACGCTGCCCATCTCGAACTTCTGGATGCGACCCCGCTTCCCGTCCATCAAGACTTCTTCATCTATCCGAAAGTTGTCAGCAAAAACGAACACAACATACGAAATGAGGTCCTTGATAAACGACTGGGCTCCGAACGAAATAGCGAGGCCTGTAATTCCAAGCAGTGCGATCAGCGCGCCGACGTCAACTCCAAGCGTGCCCAGCGCCACGATGATGGCAGTAAGCCAAATCGCCCACCTGAGAGCGCTGTGGGTGATCTCTCGCAGAGCAATCACCCGACCCTGATCCTCTCGGCCAAGTCTGTTGAAGACCCGGTTTACAAACACGCGCCTTCCAAACTGCAGGGCGACAGCTCCAGTGAGAATCCCACCAAGCCAAAGAACCGTCGTCGTGGAGACGTCCATCGAGAAAAGAGCCTAGGTTCTCACGTCTCAACCCCGAGCTAACCAGACCCAAACGCTTCGCCGGTGCCACAATCCCGCCGTCAACCTCGCACATAACGGCACTTATGGGCGGTTTAAACCCGTGAACAAGGTCACCATCTGAGCGAGTGCCAGACGTGTCGCTTGGGTACTGTCTCAAGCACGGCGAAAGAGGCGCGATGCGGGTTCAGTCAGGCCAATTGGTGGCATTGGGATACGGCAAGTATGTCCGGTCTGAGGAGGTAGTCGCAGTCGAGCCGATCACAAAAGGCCGCGGTCCGGGTAGACGCAGTTTGGTATGGGTGCGTGGACTCCCCGACCCGCTTGTCGCGTCGCGTGCCGAGGGTTCGATCATCGACGACCTGGTGACTCCTGTGGAGGAAGCCGCTCGGATGAAAGCTCAACGCGCCGCGCTTAGAGGGTTGACAACTGCCCTTGATTCGGTTTCTCCGGGAGTTCGGAGGGTGCTAGTTGAGGAGACCGGAGCCGATATTGACGAGCTTTTGGACCAAGCGAATCGTGTCCTTGGCTGATCCTGATTCCGACTCGATTCCTGAGACCACCAACGACCCAACGGCACTTATGCGTACCTGGGGAGGAAGCGTATTGCGGGTGGTGGGCAGGCCTTTGGAGTCGCTAGGAGTCCTTGTTCGCTACGGCACTGTGGCATAAAGCTGCCACTCACCGGGGACTCCTTTGAGCTGGTGGAATCCCCGATCGTCGAACGTGAAACCTGATCCGGTGATGGTCTCTTTGACTGTCCGTGAAACGAGAACTTCGCTCGGCCCAGCGAGAGAGGAGATCCGGGCACCAATATGTACAGCAGCACCGGCGGCCCTTCCATCGACGATCTCCACTTCGCCGGTATGCAATCCGGCTCGGATTTCTATCCCAAGCTGGACGACCTCCTCGACCATTGCGTGCGCCGCTTGGACTGCTCGTGCGGTTCCGTCGAATGTGGCGAAGAAGCTGTCACCAGCAGTGCTGACTTCCTGCCCACGCCAACGCTCGATCTCGGATCGTATGAGTTCGTTGTGACGGTCCAACAGCTGGTTCCAAGCTTTGTCTCCCATCGAACTCAACAAACCGGTCGAGTTGACAACGTCGGTGAACAAGACCGTTGCGAGAACTCTGTCGGGGGCAGGTATTGACTTGCCCATGTCCTTCAACGCCTGTCGGTAGTCCCTGAGGTAGGCGTCGGAGTACGACAGATAATCTCTATGTAGCCGATTCTTGAACAAGGAAGCTGTGAATACAGTCGCCCAGTCCGAAACTGACATGACGTAATCGTCGCCAGCACGCGAATAGAGCGACCAACCTCTAGCGTGCTCTTCCGACCGGAAGAGATTCATCCGGCTTCAGTTGAAAGCGGCTGAACCACTCCGCGAACGTGCAAATGGTGAAGGCTGATACCCAACCGCTGTCTCCGGATCGATCTCAAGGATCTCGTCATTGCGTGTCCGAACCCGAATGGGTTTTCCACAGTCAAGACAGCGAGTTTGAACCAGCACTTCCTGGTCGGGGAATAGCCAGCGCACGGCCAGCACCTCCATGCCTCACTGGCCGTACCATTTCTGAACGCCGTCCACACTGATCAAGAAATGAGTTGGGACGTTGCTAAACGGTGCCCACGACTCGATGTAATCGGTGTCATGAGCCAGCCAGCAGGCCTCTGCAGGAGCTGCAGCTGCCGCAGCACGCTGAAGTTCGCGAGCGTCATCGAGATCGACGCCGACCGACGTAGCAAGTTCGGTGTAATGCGGGGCTCTCCCAGTCGCCACGAAATGCTCCAAAATCGTGGTGTAGGCAGTTTGGACCATCGCGTTGTCCAACATGCGGAAATCTCCTCTCCCTACTTCACACCAATAGTACTCCTCGTCGTCCAAAGCGTATATCACTCGCACATAACGGCTGCGAGTTCAGGTGGTCATTGCAACGTTTCGGCGAGTTTGTCGGATGGTGTCATCCCTCCGAGGGTCTGTCGAGGGCGGGTGTTTAGGAGAGGCACGTATCGCGCGGATCGGATGTGGTGCCCAACAGAGGGTGCCCAGAGTGTGGGGTTTGGGGGTGGTTTGACGGAGTAGGGTCCCGTTTCGCTCTACAGGAGATCAGATCGTGGCAGACATGGAGTTCCCTGCCCCTTCGGAGGGGATCGTTCTCACTCATTTTGTTGTTTCGGCTGATGTTGCTGCTTCTCAACAGTTTTATGCTGGTGTCCTTGGGGGTGTCACGGTGATGGAGGGTGGGCCGACGATCGTGAAACTGGCCAACAGTTGGATCATCATCAATGAAGGTGGCGGACCCACCGAGGACAAGCCTGAGGTGACACTGGATGTGCCCCCTGATCCCAACCAGGTGAGCGCTTTCCTGAACATCCGTGTCGCTGATATTCAGAAGGTGTATGACGAATGGTCGGCTAAAGGTGCCACGTTCCTGACGCCTCCCATCGACCGGGGACCTGAAATCCGCTGTTACATGCGTGATCCCGACGGGCACCTCATCGAGGTTGGCCAGTCCACACGCGTCCTCGAGACAGACTGAGCGAAACGGGCGTTTTGGGATGAGTGTTGAGAAACGTGGAACTGTGAAGAACGACGATTCTCCGTCTGAGCGTCCCGGAGTTTGGGACAGGGTGCTGGCCGCAGCAGCGGCGACGGTCGCTCTGTGGGCGGTGTTGGTCAGTTTTCTTGCCGGGGAGGTACTCCCGTTCGCAGTCGGCCTTGGCGTGTTGTACGGCGTGCTGGCGGCAGCGGCTCTCCTATGGCCGGGAAGGGTCGTGTATTGGGTGGCCATCGTAGTTTCAATCGTGACGCTGGCCGGTGGGGCGCAGTTCGTGGTGTCCGACCTGGGCCATCCGGAGTCTGCACTCGCCTTCGTGCCGGCGCTGCTCCCTGAGCTGGCAAGGCTCACGGTGATCTTCGCCGCTGTAGGAGCGCTCCGGCGGTGGGACACGAATCTTGCGCGACGCGTTGTCCGGGTCTCGGTGGGCGTGTTCGTCGTCCTCGCGCTTGTCAGCGTCGGGCTGTCTGTCGCCCAAGATGACGACGTAGCGCAGAGCGGCGACCTTCTCGTCGAGAGCAAGGGAATCTTGTGGATACCGGATTTGCTCACCGCGCCAGCCGGGCAGGTCGGGGTGTTCATTGAGAACAGGGATCCGGTCCGTCACACGTTCGTAATCGAGCAGCTTGACGTGGAGGTCGAGGTGCCGACCTCAACCTCGCGCCGGGTCGAATTCTCTGCTCCGGCCGGGACCTACCAGATCATCTGCACGGTGCCCGGCCACGCGAACATGACCGGGACGCTGGTCATCTCCGGTTGAGCTTCAGCTCTCCACGAGTTCTATCTTTGGAGTACGGCTCCCGCAACAACGACAGAATCAACGTGCCATCCGCAGTCAATCAAAG
>JAZFTT010000109.1:0-8381 GCA_036446835.1 Acidimicrobiia bacterium | reverse complement strand
TGCCCATGCGAAGAGAAAAATGATCTCCACGTCGAAAATGACAAACAACATCGCAACCAGATAGAACTTCACCGGGAAACGCTGGGTCGACTCGACCTCAGGGACAATGCCGCACTCGTAGGGATCGAGTTTTTCCGGAGTAGGGCGATCCGGGCTGACCATCTTCGACATGACAAGCGACGCAACTACGAATAGGCCGGCCAAGAAGAACATGAGGCCGATGGGGAGATAGTCCGCCAAGGTCACGATTCGGAGCTTAGAACGGGCCCAGCTCGTGAAGTAATTCGCAAAACTGGCTTTCCACCCGAGGATTTAGAGTTACGTGATGACCAAACCCTCACCGATGCCCCCAATTGAGGAGATCCGCCGGCATTTCCCTGCTCTCAGCCGGCGAGAAGACGGACGGGAGGTGACCTATCTCGACGGGCCCGGTGGAACCCAGATGCCGAGGATCGCCATCGAGGCGATGGCGTCGGTTCTCGAAGCCGGCGTGAGCAACCTTGGTGGCGGGTACGGCGCCTCAATTGCAGCAGACGAGATCACCGCATCAGGTCGCCGGGCGATGGCCGACTTCCTGAATGCCTCCCCTGGGGAGATCGTTTTCGGTCAGAACATGACCAGCCTGACCTTCGCCTTGAGCCGGGCCCTGGCCAACACCTGGAGCGCTGGCGATGCCATCGTCGTGACCAGCCTCGATCACGATGCCAACTACACACCCTGGGTTCGAGCCGCCTCCGAGCATGAAGTCGAAGTTCGCGTGGCCGAGTTCGATTCGACCACCGGGGTGCTCGACCCCGGATCGGTAATCGATCTGATCGACGACCGGGTTCGACTGGTCGCAGTCTGTCTTGCCTCCAACTCGCTGGGGACTCTGGTCGATATTCCCCCGATCAGCGTCGCCGCCCACGAAATCGATGCCGTGGTGTTCGTCGATGCCGTTCACGCAGGCCCGCATCGATCAATCGACGTCGAGAAGCTCGGATGCGACTTCCTCGCCGTGTCGGCCTACAAGTTCTTCGGCCCACATGTCGGGGTTCTGTTCGGGCGGATCGATCATCTGGCTGCCCTCGACGCCTACAGGGTCCGGCCGGCACCGTCGGATCCGCCGGGAAAGTGGGAGACCGGGACACAGAGCTTCGAGTCGATCGCCGGCGTGACGGCAGCCGTTGACTACATCGCCGCTCTTGGCGGAGGCGGAGACACGCGGCGAGCCTCCCTTCTGGCGGCCTACGAGAACATCTCGGCATACGAAACAGGTCTTTCACAGCAATTCCTGACCGGGATAGAGGGACTGGACAAAGTGCGGCTCTATGGCGTGCCCGAGGCCGGTGATCGCCGGGTCTCCACCTTTGCGATCGGCGTCGACGGCTACCACCCGGACGAAGCTGCCCGGCGACTACTGGCCAAGGGCCTCTATGTGTGGTCAGGTCACTACTACGCGGTGAACGCGATGGCCAGGTTGGGTGTTCTCGACGAGGGAGGCCTGGTACGCATCGGGTTTGCCCACTACAACACCAGCCAGGAGGTCGATCGGGTCCTGGAGAGCCTCGCAGAGATGTAGTCCAGACCACACCTGAACGCTGCATGCCCCTGAAGCGGAACCCCAAGCTGTCGCCGAGGCTTCCTCTTGGCAGCGAGACCGGGCATCGAACCGCTACCTTGCTGGGAACGTGTCACATGACCGGATTTGAACCACGCGACCCGCACTGGGAGGAGCGAGTACGAGCGAGCTTCGCCCGGCAGGCGTTCCTGAGACATCTCGGTGTCGAGATCGCCCACCTCGCCCCAGGCGAAGTGGATCTGGCGTTGCCGTTCCGGCCGGAACTAACCCAGCAGCATGGTTATTTCCATGCCGGGACCACCGCCACCATTGCCGACACCGCTGCCGGATACGCGGCTCTTTCGCTTTATCCCAGTGGTAGCGGCGTGCTCACAACCGAGTTCAAGGTCAATCTGCTCAATCCGGCCGAGGGTGAGCAGCTTGTGGCACGTGGCCGCGTCATCAAACCGGGACGAACTCTGACCGTATGTCGGGCCGACGTGTACGGGCTCGAAGACGGTGGTGAGACGCACGTCGCCACCGCGACCATGTCGATGATCTGTCTGGAGGGATTGGATGATTGAAGAGACAGCCGGGGCCGGGCTGACCGTGACCTATCGCGGAGTGGTCTATCCATGGCACTGCGACCATATGGGCCACATGAACGTCATGTGGTACGTGGGAAGATTTGATGAAGCAACCTGGGTGTTCTTCGCCGAGAACGGGCTGACGCCAACATATCTCAGGAAGAGCGGGCGCGGCATGGCTGCGGTTGAGCAAAACCTTCGTTATCACAAGGAACTGCAAGCCGGCGACATCATCCACGTGACCACACGGCTGTTGGAAGCAGCGCCCCGCAAGATCCGGTTCGAGCACCGCATGGTCGACGACACCAGCGGCGATCTCGCCGCGACCTGTGAGCTCGTCGCCGTTCATACCGATACCCAGGCGCGGAAGGCTGTGGAGTTCGAAGCGGCGATCGCCGAGGGGTTGGCCGAGAGCCTCGCCGCCAACTCGGAGATCTCAGGCTGACCAGGAGGCTCATTTGTCAGGAGATCATCGTCTCCACGCCCAGGCCCATCTCCGGAGAACACCGGACCTGTCGCCGCGTCTTGGAAACAGGGTTTCGTACCGGCCACAACGACTTAGCTCCGCCAGCCTTTTATCCCTGTGGGTTGGCGCGGCTGGCTCTCGCGAGCTCGTTCCCAGACCTCTAGGTGGTTTCAGACGATTGCGCTGGTCGGATCTGTCGGCTGGGTCGCCCTGTCATTCAGTGAATTGAACGCACAGCTGACCGGTTTCTCGACAGACCCCCATGTCGAAATGGGTCACCACGGAGCTATGGCTGCATTGGCGCTGATCTTGACTCTCGCAGCGATCCTTGGCGCGTCCTCGCTGCCCGGGTCGCGGGCCGTGGCACTCCTTGGGATTGCCTCGATCGTGTTCGCGGATTACGCCTCCAGCCTTGCCACGGTCGGGGGAATGGCCGCCATTGTGTGAGGTGTTTTGCTTGCATGGGCTGCCCTGACAGACCGGCCAGACCGGGTCACCGCGCCTGATCTCCAGGGCTCGCTGACGAGGCGATGATCATGGTTCGCCGGGGCGCGGTATTCGACTTGCCCACCCAAGGGGAGACGTTCGAGATTCTCGAGACCCCTGAGGAAACCGGGGACCGGTATGTGGCACGGGCGACGTTTGCCCCTCATGCCAGGGGTCCGTCTGCCCACAGGCACCCGGGCTTGGAGGAGCGTTTCGAGGTCGTCTCGGGGAAGATGGAACTCCGAGTGGGGCGGCAACGCCGCGAGTTGACGGCGGGTCAGACGGCAGTCGTATCGCCTGGCGTTGTCCACGATCTGTGGAATCCGACTGATGAGCCGGCGGTGATGGTTGGTGAGATTGTGTTCACTCCTCTGGGACTGCGGCCAGAAGCGGACGTACTCGAGATGCTCGAGACTGCGGCGGGTTTGGCCAGAGACGGCAAGATCAACCCCAGAACTCACGCGCCTAAGAACCTGCTTCAGGCGGCGGTCATCGCCTACGCCTTCCGAGAAGGGTTTGCGTTTCCAATGTCTATAAGGCTTCAGCGAGCTGTCCTGAGGCCGCTGGCCGCGCTAGGCCGATTTCGCGGCTTTCAGTCCACCTAGCCACAGTACGAAGTGTGAGTCAGCCGCCCTAGGAGTTGGGAAGGTCAAGCGCCGGATTCCGATCAAAGAAGTCGAACGGCCTCAGCTCGAACTCATTCCAGATCGTGGGAGTCACCGGCCAATCTTCTGCCCTTGGCACATGGTGAAACCCAAGCGTGTACCAGAGCACCAAGTCGATACCCATAGATCTGCCGTGACGGGGCGCCGCTCTGCGATCGACAATCGCCAACTGCACAATCGCAGTCAGCATCCAACCCCGTGGTGTAGGTTGCGTGGCAGTATCGATGGTCGGGACAATGGATCCTCTTCAGCATGACGTCCTGGTCGTCGGAGCCGGTGGCGCAGGACTCCGTGCGGCCATCGCTGTCGCGCGGGATCACCCGGACACCAGTGTTGGGGTGATTTCAAAGGTCTACCCCATGCGAAGTCATACCGTCTCGGCCGAAGGGGGTGCTGCGGCCGTCATCTCCGTCAGCGACTCGCTCGACGACCATGCATACGACACAATCTCCGGATCCGACTGGCTGGCAGACCAGGACGCCGTCGAGGTTCTTGTCGAGAACGCTACCAACGAGATGCTTCAGTTGGAACATTGGGGATGTCCATGGAGCCGTGACCCCGACGGCCACGTTTCGGTACGCCCATTTGGTGGCATGAAACTGGAACGGACGTGGTACGCCGCCGACAAAACCGGCTTTCACCTCCTTCATACCCTTTTTCAAACGACCCTCAAGTACGACGCGATCATCCGTTACGACGAGTGGTTCGTCACGAGTCTCATCGTCGCGGACGGCCGCTGTCAGGGGGTCACCGCCATGGATATCCGCACCGGGGAGTTCTTCTCGATAGGAGCTAAGTCGGTCATCCTCTGTACCGGAGGCGGCGGCCGCGTCTATCCGTTCACTACCAATAGCAATATCAAGACCGGTGACGGGATGGCCCTGGCTTACCGAGCCGGAGTACCGCTGAAGGACATGGAGTTCGTCCAATACCACCCGACCGGCCTTCCCGGAACCGGCATCCTCATCACTGAAGCCGCTCGAAGCGAGGGCGGGGTTCTGATCAACAATGAGGGCCGACGCTATCTCCAGGACTATGGGCTGGGCCAACCTCTCGACCTGAAGGATCCCGACCACCCGATGAAGCGGACAATGGAGTTGGGTCCACGGGATCGTCTCTCCCAAGCCTTCATCAAGGAACGCGAAGCGGGTAGAACCTTCGAGGGCTCGGACGGCGACTACGTAGAGCTCGACATCCGACATCTTGGGGAGAGGGAGATCGACCGCAAGATCCCAATGGTTCGAGAGTTGGCGGTCCGCTATGTGGGCATCGACCCGGTTCACGATCCGATCCCCGTGCGAACCGTCGTCCACTACATGATGGGCGGCATCGACACCGACACTCATGGGGCGACGTCTCTGCTTGGCCTTTTCGCCGCAGGGGAATGTGCCTGCGTCAGCGTCAATGGAGCCAATCGTCTCGGTTCCAACTCACTCACCGAGATTCTTGTTTTTGGGGCGCGAGCTGCAGTGGCGGCAGCGGACTACGCCGGCCAGGTAGGGCCTCCGTCGAATCAACTGCTGGAGAACTCAGCGAGATCGGAGCAGGCTCGACTACAGGCGACACTGCTCCGAAAGAACGGCGGTGGCGAGACAGCCTCCCGTATTCGGTCCGGCTTGCAGGAAGCACTCGAGGAGGGTGCGGGCATTTTTCGAGACGAAGCCACGCTGAAACGAGCTTGTTCGACGATCGCCGACTTGAAAGAGCGATACGAGAATCTCAGCCTGACCGACACCAGCAAAACATTCAACACCGAGTTGGTAAATGCTCTCGAACTCGGAGCGATGCTCAACATCGGCGAAGCCATCGCCCACAGCGCCCTGGCCCGAACGGAGTCCCGAGGGTCCCATCAGCGCACCGACCACCCCGACCGTGACGACGCCGGTTTTCTGAAACACTCGCTGGCGTACAAAAGCGAGGGTGATCCCACAATCGGGTACAAGGACGTGATCATCACGAGATGGCCGCCGGGCGAAAGGGTGTACGGGAGTGTCTGACCGGACCGTTCTAGACGTCCACCGCTATCTGCCTGACGATCAGACCGAGCCGACATTCCAGAGTTACGAGATCGACTATCAAGACAACTGGGTGGTGCTCGATGCTCTCAATCACATCAAGGACGAGATCGACTCAACCCTCAGTTTCCGCTGGTCGTGTCGAATGGGGGTCTGTGGCAGCTGCGGAATGATGGTCAACGGCGAGCCCAAGCTGACTTGCGAGACGTTCATCCGGGACTACCACACAAGAACCATCAGAATCGAGCCTCTAACTCACTTCCCGGTCATACGCGACCTCGTCATCAACATGGACGACTTCATGGAGAAGCTCCCCAGGGTCTCTCCATGGCTGATCCCCGAAGAGGACAAGCCACTCCAGGATGGCGAGTATCTGCAAACACCCGGCCAGGTAGCCCGCTACAAGCGTTTCAGCATGTGCATCAACTGCATGCTCTGCTATTCGGCCTGCCCGGTTTATGGACTCGACTCGTCGTTCATCGGACCCGCGGCTCTGGCCCTGGCCGAGCGATACAACCTCGACTCCCGGGATGACGGAATGAAGGGACGAGCCGCAGTAGTCACCGCGCACGAGGGGATCTGGGCATGCACCTACGTCGGCGAGTGCACTCAGGTCTGCCCTAAGGGAGTCGATCCCGCTGGAGCGATCCAGATGCTCAAATTGTCATACGCCCTCGACTGGGCCAGGTCCGTGGTTATGCCGAGAAGCGGTGGGCCATGACCCGGGAACTCACCAAACCACTCCCCTGGAACTGGTGGCTGAAGAAGGCCGTCTACTTCCGGTTCATGATGAGGGAGCTGACAAGCGTGGCGGTATTCGCCTACGCCCTGCTGGTGATCTGGGCGCTGTGGTCGGCCGCCGATGCTGAAGCATTCTCGGCGTTCTACACGGTCCTTTCGAACTCGCTGAGTGTGTGGCTCCATGTCGTGATCCTGGCGCTGGCGCTCTATCACACCGGCACCTGGATTGCTCTCACCCCCAAGGTCACGGTCCTGTGGAGGAACGACGAGCAAGTTGACCCCGACCTCATCATCGGAGCCACCAGCGTTCTCTTTCTGATGATTTCGGGAGCCGTCATCTGGCTGGTGTTCATATGAGCTCGAAACCCGACCGGACCGCCCCTCTCTTCTGGCTCCTGTTCGCCGGCGGAGGAACAGCATCGGCAATGCTCTTGCCGGCGATGGTGTTCGTCACTGGGGTGGCTGTTCCGGCAGGGTGGATCTCGGAGCACGACCTCGTTTCCCTCGTCAGGAACCCGGCGACACGACTTGTTCTGGTCGGCCTGGTGTTTCTATTCCTATTCCACTGGGCACACCGCTTCCGATATGCACTAGTCGATCTGGGGCTCGGCCTTATCGGGCAGCGGGCATGGTTGTTTTACGGAACTGCTCTGGTTGGGACGATCGTGGCCGGACTGGCCGCGCTCCGGCTGTAGTGTGAACGAAAAGGAAGACGCGTGGCTGACGAGTTTGAGCTGAAGACGATCACTCTCGACGCTGTCGATGCTGCAATCAGTCGTGCCGAGCACTATCGACTACTCAACCAACCGATCCAGGCCAGAAGCATTTGTCACGACGTCCTAACTGTCGACCCCGACAATCAGCGTGCCCTGATCGCGCTGGTGCTGGCGATCGCAGACGAGTTCAAGACCGATGGCGCCGCGTCTGTGAGCGACGCCAAGGACTACGCCAGCCGGCTCACCGATGAGTATCAGCGTCACTACTACAACGGCCTCATCGCCGAGCGTCAGGCTCGTGCACTATTGACCAGGGGCCCGAGCGCCGTATTCGCCTATGACGGGTTCCGCGAGGCCATGGAGCAGTTTGAGAAGGCCGCCGAGATGCAACCTGAGGGCAACAACGATGCCATCCTCCGCTGGAACTCATGTGTGCGCACGATCAAGGATCGGAATCTGCGCCCCCGCCCACCTGAAGCAGAGCTGGGCCTGGAATAGTCGACCGTGCCGTGGACATCCTCGAAAGCCGAAACAACCAGGCGTCCTGGTCACTGGTCATTTACGCCGCATGCGGGTTTCTGGATCTGATGTGACGGCTCGTCCGGCTCCCGGCACGGCAGTTTGGCACCGTTCGTTTGACGCCGGTTTGACATGAAGGTCACTCGCGTGTCCATAACGGATCTCCTGATGGAAACACGTTGTTAATCTGCAACCAGTGCCAAACACCGTCGTAGGTTGAAACGGAAAACGCCCTCGACAACGGCTCAACCGGGCCCGGCGCACCCTCTTAGTGCTTACGGTCTGGGAACTCACTGCCCATGACCGCGACATCACCGCGGGATACGAACATGTTTAGGACGGCTCTGACACCTCGATAAACGTGAGACCCCCTAGCTCTCTCAGTCCCGCTGGTCTTTCTAGTGGTGTCGGGCCTGAGGGTTTTTGGTTCTCCAGAGCCGCCCCAGCTTTAGAGAGAGAGGAAACAATGGAAGAGACGCTCCTTATCATTCACATCTTGTCGGCCGCGGCGTGGATCGGCGGGTCGATGTTCCTGGGCTTTGCCGGACCGCGAATGGCGAGTGCGGGCGGACCGGCGGCTGGTGCATGGATCGGAGTGGCGCTGGCATCCGTCACTCGTTTCTTCACTCCCGTGGCTCTGCTTACC
>JAZFTT010000108.1:0-9716 GCA_036446835.1 Acidimicrobiia bacterium | reverse complement strand
CGGTTGGACTATCCGCCACGATTCCATGACGCCGTCCTCCCTTGCGAACAAAGACGAATCGCCCCGGAGGGCATCGCCGAGCAGGCGGTAGTACGGGCCTCTTCCCTGCCTGGCGTCGTTCTCGTGCTCGACGGAGAAGTCAACGGGCTCACTCACCATCTCGGGCCCGAGGCGTTTCGCCTGCATCGACAAGACAACCCGGTGCTCGGGCTTGCTCCTGAAAGCAATCCGATTGGGCCCCGGCACCGAATCGGCGCCGGCAAACAACATCCGGGGCGGCCGGTTGAACTCGACGACGGCCTCGGTGACCGTTGATGTCATCCCCTTACCCGCTCGGATGATCCAGGGCACTCCGGCCCATCGCCACGAGTCGATTTCGAGTCTTGCCGCAAAGAAAGTCTCGGTGTCTGATTCCGAAGCCACGCCTGGCTCGTCGAGATATCCCGAGTACTGGCCACGGACGATATCCCGGGGGCGCAGTGTCTTTGTCGTCTTGAGAACCTTGACACGCTCGTCACGCAAAGCGTCGGGATCATCGGAGACCGGGGGTTCCATGGCTAGCAGGGACATCAGTTGGATCAGATGGTTCTGGACCACATCTCGCAACGCTCCGACCGAGTCATAGAAACTGCCCCGACCCTCGACTCCGAAGTCCTCCGCCATGGTGATCTGGACGCCACGGATGTAGTGACGATTCCAGATCGGCTCCAGGATCGTGTTGGAGAACCGATAGACCATCAGGCTCTGCACCGCATCTTTGCCCAGGAAATGGTCGATGCGAAAGACGCGAGCCTCTGGATAGTGACGGTGGATGATCTCGTTCAGCTCGGTGGCGCTGGCCGTGTCACGTCCGAATGGCTTCTCCACGACGAGACGGCCATCGCTTGCCAGTCCGGCACGGGCCAGACCAACTACAACGTCATCAAAGAGATCCGGTGGGATCGCGAGATAGGAGACCGCCATCGTTGCACTGCCGAGCCGTTGCTTGATGGTGTCGTAGGTTGCCGGATCGCGATAGTCACCCGACACATAACAAAGACGGGTGGCAAGACGCTCGAACACCGACCCATCAACCTCGATTCCAGCTTCGATCAGAGCCTCCTCGGCCCAGCGACGCAGATCGGCGTCATCACCGGCGGTTCTGCCCACCCCAACAACGGGCATATTCAAACCGTCGGATGCAGTCAGGGCGTAAAGGGCAGGGAAGAGTCGGGTTCGACCCAGGTTCCCGGTTATGCCAAACAGGATCAGGGTATCGGCGTGGCCAGCAGTCATCGGCTGTTCACCTCAGTCCTCACGGACCAGTGGAGCCACCTCAGTACCCAACAACTCGATATTTCTCAGCACTTTCTCGTGAGGGAGAGTCCCGACGCTGACGTGCAACTCGAACCGGTTGATGCCGAGGACTTCCTTCCAACGGAGAATCTTCTTCGCCACTGTCTCCGGATCGCCCAGCACCAGAGAACCGTCGGGTTGAATCATCATGTCGTACTGCTCCCTGGTCATCGGACCCCATCCCCGCTCCCGACCAATGCGGGTCATCGCCGCTGCATAAGAGGCGTAGAACACGTCCGCGGCCTCCTCGGTGCTGTCAGCGATAAACCCGTGACCGTGGACCGACAACGGCACCTCCTCGGGATCGTAGCCCGAGGAGACGAGAGTTCTACGGTGTAAGTCGGCAAGCACCTTGAACCGATCCGGGCTGCCTCCGATTATGGCCAAAGCGACCGGAAGACCACGGGTTGCCGCCCGGACGATCGACTGCGGGGTGCCGCCCACGGCGACCCTTATCGGCAAAGGGCGCTCCGGTCTCGGAAAGATGGCGGTGTCTTCGATGGGGCTCCTGAACCGGCCCGACCAGCTCACCCTCTCGTTGTCCCTGATCTGGAGAAGCAGGTCGAGTTTCTCGGCGAAGAGCTCGTTGTAGTCGTCGAGGGAATACCCGAACAGAGGAAACGACTCGATGAACGATCCCCGGCCCACCAGCAGCTCGGCCCTTCCCGACGAAACCAGGTCGAGCGTGGCGAACTGCTGGAACACCCGCACCGGGTCGTCGGTGCTCAGGATCGACACCGCCGGAAACAGGCGAATCCTCGAGGTACGCCCCGCCGCCGCCGCCAGCACGACAGCCGGCGCCGAGGAGGCGAAGTCGGGTCGGTGGTGCTCCCCCAATCCGTAGACATCAAGACCCACTTTCTCCGCAAGCACGATCTCCTCGATCACCTGTCGGAGCCGTTCCCCATGGCCCACCGACCCACCGGTTGGGTTGGGGATGGTCTCGGCAAAGCTGGTCAGTCCTAATTGCACTTCTGTTCCTGGTTGCTACCCGGACCCGATCGGCGAAACGACTTCGAGTACCACCACCGGGATGTGGTCCCTGGCAGTCTTCTCCTCATACTCGGCAA
Organism: Acidimicrobiia bacterium; assembly: GCA_036446835.1. Lineage (GTDB taxonomy): Bacteria > Actinomycetota > Acidimicrobiia > Spongiisociales > ZC4RG35 > SZUA-217. The sequence continues at coordinate 7,311 of JAZFTT010000108.1, read as the reverse complement.
AGGTGGGGAACCTCGTCTTCTGGATGCTCCAGATCGCGTCATGCTCGACACCGACTGCGACCCCGGCTTTCACCTCTATCGCTTCTGTTCCCACCTCGATCTTTGGTCGCCGGGTTGGTGTCGACACCTGCCTTCGAGGCGAAAACGGCGTATCCGCCGTCAACCAACTGATACATCAACGGAGTAACCCGGTCAGCGTCCGTTTTGGTGCCTTTGTGGTGGAGGATAAGAAGGGGAGCGCCCTCGAACATCCCCCCTTTTCTTTCCTTCGCTCTCTCTGAATTCAGAGATGATCCCTTCGTTCCAATCACTCATGTTGCCTCCTTACTCGACGACTCACGACCTACAACTCGTGTTGATCGCTTTCTCTTCCATTGGCACATGCCTTCAGGCAGCCCTGGCATGTGTCGCCTCGATAAGCGATGCCACCACCAGATCGAGCTGGGCCGCGGCACCGGTATCCGTCAGACGGCCGTCTATCAGATTGTCCGACGCCCTGTCGACCCGGATCACCAGTCAATGGTGTTCTTGAGCAGCGTGCGATCTGCGACGCAGTGAACACTGATCACGCTACATCAGATCACCGTGGAGGCGTCGAGCATCACGACCTCCCTCCCGTCTCGGGCATGCAACGCTTCAGGCCAATTCTGATCGCATAGGATCTGCAAATGCGGGGCGGTCCACATACCCTGGTCCTGGTTGCGATGCTTCTCGTCGTTGCAGCCTGCACGGCCGCCACAAGCGACCCCGATCCAGAACCGTCGACGACCACAGCCGCTCCGACATCGACCACCACGGCTCCGGATGTCCCCGGCTCGGGCGAGACGCCAGAGCTGATCCTTCACAACGGGCAGATCCTCACCGTGGACCAGGATTTCACCATCGCCGGGGCCATCGCAATTACCAACGGCGACATAGTTGCCGTCGGCACTTCGGAAGATCTGATGGCCCTGGCCGGTCCCAAGACGCTGGTGATCGATGTCGGGGGCAGAGCCGTCATGCCCGGCTTTGTCGACCCCCACACCCACCACCTGCAGAATCCGGCGCCCGACCTGGACGGGATGCGAGACGGCATCGGCTTCATGCTGAAGGGCGGAACCACTACTTCAGGGGCGCCCACAGTGTTCCCCGAAGAGCTCGAGGCCTACAGGACGCTCGATGCGGCGGGCGAGCTTCCGGTACGCACCCACCTTTACCTCTCATACAACGATTTCTGCGACGGTCGCGATCACGGTGATTTCTATCTGGAGAACGAATTCAGCCAGGACCCCGACCTGAGACTGGCTGTTGCCGGAGTCAAGATGTTCTCTGATGGCGGTGCTTGCAGGGCTCCAGCCATCTCACATGAGTATCTCGACACCACCCCGGATCATCTCAAAGAGGTCGGGTGGGTAGGCAGCGGAGATCTCTATATCACCGCCGACGAGGTGGCCTCCGTTGTATCCGAAGTCGACGCCGCCGGCGGAATCACCGTGATCCATGGCATCGGTGACCTGGGACTGCGAGAAGCCATCAACGGTCTGGCCATCTCCTACGAGCGCCGGCCTTTTGCCCAACATCAGCGAATCGACCACAACAGTCTCACCACTCTGCTGACCCCCGAAGAGCTCTCTATTTATGGCGACATCGGAATGGTGCCGGTGGTGTATGGGGTGCGATGGGCAGGTGCCTGCGACCCGAGTGTCGGCGAGGCGTGGAAGTCGATCCTCTCACCACCGGTGCTGGGTGTGATCGAGAACTCGACCGCATTGCGGGCAGCCAACCCCGGCATGCGGCTGTCGTGGCACGGTGACGCTCCGTCGATCCCCGGTCAGCCCTTCCAACTGATGTTCTCGTTTGTCACCGACGGCGCCGTCGACATCGACACCGGCGAGGCCTGCTATCCGGAGGCGTGGGACGGCGTCCCCACGGTCGACGTCGAGGAGGCTCTACGGATGATGACCGTCAACGCCGCCGCGGCGATGGGAATCGAAGAGCGGGTCGGGTCTCTCGAAGTTGGCAAGGTTGCCGACTTGCTCATCCTTACCGAAGACCCCTTCAACCCTGATCCCGAAATCGGCATCGCAGCCAACCGCCCACTGGTCACCATCATCGATGGCGAGGTCGCCTATTGCGAAGGTGCGTTGTGTGATCAATTCGGATTCGCCGGAAAGCCGGAACAACCGGCCAAGCCACCACCCGACGTCCCCGAGGTCTGGGAGCCGGTCGACCATCCGGTTGTCGTGGCGGTGCAGGCTTCGGCTTCCATCCAACCGCCGTCATGGGCCGTGGATGGCTCCGAAGACACCTCATGGGTCTCCGGCCAGGATGCGCCGCAGTGGATCGAGTTCGATCTGGGAACTCCGACCGATATCGAACTGATACGGCTGTTGGTGGATCAGGCGCCGGCAGGCTTCACCGTGCATGAGATTTATGCGGGTGCCCACGAAGACCCCGGTCGTTTCATCACCACCATCGAAGGTGACACCGACTACGGCGACCGGCTCGAAGCAGCCATCGGGATCACGGTTCGCTACATCCGCATCCTCACCACCACGTCACCGTCCTGGGTGGCATGGATCGAGATCGAAGTCGTACCTGCGAGCTAACCGGTTTCGGCCTGCCGAAAGTGTCATAGCCGCCTCGTACGTTCGGTGAGATGGAAAGGGCCAAGAGGTGGTGTCCTGTCTGTGAGGAACCGGGTGTGCCCATCGTGTGGAGCTATCCGACCCTGAGGGACCAACAACTTGATCGAGGCCCTGAATGAGTTGGAGGCCGAGATCAGCGACGGCAACGAGTCGGTGAGGATCCCCGGCGGATTCACCGGTGAGAACATCGAGGAGATGATGGTTCTCGATCTGACCACAACCGCCGGCCCACTGGACCTCACCATCGTGCCCGCATGAAGGGTGGGCTACCCTGACCTTGTTCGCAACGCTTCGGATCTTCAGTACCGGGGCGTGTCGGTTCCCGCAGCCCACCTCGAAAACGTCGCACGATCGAAGGAAGCCGCTGGTCGCCCCAAGAACATCATCGCATTGCAGGGCTATCAGAGCCCGCGCCGAAGCGGCTAAGCGATCAGCAGAGGTTGCCGACTCTGCGACACGGCGGACTACTCGTCACTCCAGATCGTCAAATTCGGGACTACCCCTTTGCCCCACGGTCCGGTGACAAAGACAGCTACCCGTTGACCGCAGGGATAACAGTCTCCCCGTAGGCCCTCAAGGTGTTCTCCTGGTCGTCATGCATCAGATAGACCCCGAAATGGTCGACACCCATCTCCTGGAGCAGTCCCAGCTTCTCGATGTGATCCTCGACGGCGCCAAGCACACAGAAACGGTCGACGATCTCGTCGGGGACGAAGTCGGTTGAGGGATTGCCGCTCCGTCCGTGATGGTCGTAGTCGTAACCCTCACGGGTCTTGATGTAGTCGCTGAGCGCCTTGGGCACCATCGACTCGTCGTCGCCGTAGCGCTTCACGATGTCGGCGACATGGTTGCCCACCATCCCGCCAAACCAACGGAGCTGCTCTCGTTGGTGATCGATGTCATCGCCTACATACGCAGGTGCGACCACACAGATCTTCACGTCGCCGGGGTCACGGCCCGCTTCTGCGGCCGCGGCGCGAACCGCCCCCATCGTCCACTCCAGCACCTGGGGATCGGCCAGCTGAAGGATGAAACCATCGGCGTGGGTCCCGATGGTTGCCAGCGCCTTCGGCCCGTAACCCGCAACCCACATCGGGAGATCCCAGCCGTCGTCTTCGATCCAGGGGATGGAGATCTCGGTGTCGTTGTAGGTGATCTTCTCCCCCGCAACCAGGGCCTTGATCGTCCCCATAGCCTCGACCATGGTGGCCAGCGTCGTCGGCTTCTTCCCGATGTACCTCAAAGCCGAATCGCCCCGACCCATCCCACAGATGGTCCGACCGTCATACATGTCGTTGAGGGTGGCGAACAAAGAGGCCAGCACCGTCCAGTCCCGGGTTCCCGGATTGGTGACCATCGGTCCCACCACCATGTTCTCGGTTTCGGCGAGGATACGGGAGAAGATGACGAACGGCTCCTGCCAGAGCACATGACTATCGAAGGTCCAGGCGTGGCTGAACCCGAGGCCTTCGGCCATCTTCGCCATCTCAACCACCCGGCTAGCCGGGGGATCGGTCTGAAGGACTACGCCGAAATCCACGTCAGATCAGATACTGGCTGGATTCGCGTGCCAGATACTCACCGTCACCGGCCTGTCCGTGATAGGTGTCGTCGGAGATGATCACCTTGCCCTTGGAGAGCACGGTGTCGACCTTGCCGGTCATCTCCCAGCCCTCATAGGCCGAGTAGTCGACATCCATATGATGGGTATCGGCTGTGATGATGTGGGTGCCATGTGGGTCGTAGATCACGATGTCGGCATCCGACCCGACGGCAATGGTTCCCTTCTTGGGATACATCCCGAACATCTTCGCCGGTGTGGTGGCGGTAATCTCGACAAACCGGTTGAGACTGATCCGGCCTTCGACCACACCACCGTTGTAGACGAGTTCCATCCGATTCTCCACGCCGGGCATCCCGTTGGGAATCTTGGAGAAGTCGCCCTGACCGAGCTGTTTCTGGGTGCCGAACGTGTGATGGTCGCCCATGCAGAACGGGCAGTGGTCCGTGGAGACGATTTGGAGGTCGTTGGTCTTCAGCCCCTGCCACAGTCGCTCCTGATGACCGGCGGCAGCGTCACGGAGCGGCGGTGAACACACATACTTGGCGCCGTCGAAGCCGTTGCCGAGATTGTCGAGAGATAGGAACAGATACTGGGGGCAGGTCTCGGCATACACGTTGAGACCCTGGTCACGCGCCTGGATCACCTCGTCGAGCGCCTCTCTGGCCGAGAGATGGACGATGTAGAGCTGGACGCCGGTGAGCTCGGCGAGCTTGATCGCCCGATGGGTGGCCTCCCCCTCGAGGATCGACTTTCGCACCATCCCGTGATAGATCGGGTCGGTCTCTCCCCTTTCCAGGGCTTGTGCGGCAAGAACGTCAATGGCGATCCCGTTCTCTGCGTGCATGCAGATGGTGGCGCCGTCCTCAGCGGCCTTCTGCATCGCCTGGACGATCTGGCCGTCGTCGGCGTAGAAGACACCCGGGTATGCCATGAACATCTTGAAGCTGGTCACACCCTCGCGGACCAGGAGTTCCATCTCTTTGAGGGTCTGGTCGTTGATGTCGCCGGTGATCATGTGAAAGCCGTAGTCGATGGCGCAGTTGTCGCGGGCCTTCTCCATCCACGCCTCCCAACCCTCCATCGCCGACTCGCCTTTGGTCTGAACGGCGAAGTCGACAATGGTGGTGGTTCCGCCAAACGCGGCGGCGCGTGTTCCGGTCTCGAAGGTGTCGGCGGCTTTGGTGCCGCCGAAGGGCAATTCCATGTGGGTATGGACGTCGAGCCCGCCGGGAATGACGAGCTTGTCCGAGGCGTCGACCTCGATGTCGGCGGAGACCTCGATCGAGCCGGGTTGGAGCAACGCCACCACCTTCTGACCGTCGATCAACACGTCGGCGCTCATCATCTCAGTGGCGGTGACAACGGTGCCACCCTTGATCAATGTCTTGGCCATCTCCTATTCCCTCTCTTACCCGGTCGACTTGTGTTGCGAAGATACTCAAAGCTACACCGGATTTCTGCGAGCAAGTCGTGTTGTCCAGACCTCTTCCAATCCTTCCCTCAATCCGCCACTATCGGAGACTTACACACCAGCAACCTCAATGTAGTCACTTCATGGAAGTATAATGACTACATGGACGTGGGTATCAGAGAACTCAAGAAGCATCTGTCCGAGTACGTCGAAAGGGCATCGAAGGGTGAGCACCTGCGTGTGACTCTGCGTGGTCAACCAGTTGCCGAACTTCGACCGCTGCCGGGGCTGAATCGGATGAAGGAAGGAATCCGGGACGGTTGGATAACCCCAAGTTCGACGCCCCCGCCCTCCGGTGTCAAGGGTGCTCCTTCGAAGCGAACAATCGCGGACGTCGTGAGTGAAGATCGCGGTATATGAGTCTCTACGTCGATACCAGCGCTCTGCTCAAGCGCTACGTCATCGAGGATGACAGTGATGTATTCAACGACTACCTCTCCACCGACGATGTTTGGTTGACGGCAAGACACACTGGGGTGGAGACCAGGCGAAACCTGGCCCGACATTTCGATGGATCGGATCTGGCCAACGCCCAAGGCCAGTTTCTCGCCGATTGGGAAGCAACCCACATCATCGAACTCGACGCCACGGTGTGCGACCTCGCCGGTGACATCGCCGAGATCAGCGGGGTGCGTACCCTCGACGCGCTTCATCTTGCGGCGGCGCAGCGGGTGGGTCGAGGGAACCTGCCTTTTCTCACCGCCGATAGACGACAAGCTCAGGCAGCCCGGGGCATGGGATGGACCGTCTTGGGCGTCTAGGAGCCGCGCGCCCTGTCGATTGCCCTGCGCAGCATTTCGAGACCCTCGTTGGCTTCTTCCTCGGTTATGGAAAGTGGCGGAGCGATGCGAAGAGTATTGCCGTAGAGACCACCCTTGCCGACCAGCAGGCCCTCGGCTTTGGCCTCCTCCATCACGTCGGCGGTCAGCTCGGCGTCGGGGTCACCGCTGACCGGGTCGCCGAACTCGACGCCAATCATCAATCCCTTTCCTCTCACCTCGACGATCTCGGGAACGTCCCCGGCAATGTGGTGAAGACCGTTCTTCAACTGGTTGCCCACCTTGTAGGCGTTGGTCTGAAGATCGTTCTCCAACACGTACTGGAGGTTGGCCAAGGCACCGGCGGTGGCCAATGGATTACCGCCAAACGTAGAAATCGAATTCGCCTTGAGGCAGTCCATGACCTCAGGACGGGCCACCACGCCGGCCATTGCCAGACCGTTGCCCAGCCCCTTGGCAAAAGTGAGAATGTCGGGGGTGATGTCGTGAGCCTGATATCCCCAGAAGTGCTCACCGGTTCTCCCCCATCCGGTCTGGACCTCATCGGTGATGAACAGGATTCCCTGCTCATCGAGCACCTCTTTCATCGCACCGAAGAACCCGTCCGGTGGAGTGGCGAATCCACCGACACCCTGGATGGGCTCGACGATCATCGCCGCCACCTCACCCGCAGTGGCGATATCGAGCAGATCACGCAGATCGTCGACACATGCCTGCGTGAATTCGTCATCGGGAAGATGGCCGAACGGGCTCCGCAGCTTGTAGCCGCCATGAACATAGGTCACGTTGAACGGCGAGAGACTGGTGGCCGACCACGACTTGTTCCCGGTTATGGCAACCGCCGAATGAGATTTGCCGTGGTAGCTGCCC
>JAZFTT010000107.1:0-4501 GCA_036446835.1 Acidimicrobiia bacterium | reverse complement strand
TAGGGAACGAAGATGGCCATCATGATCGAGACTCCAGCCGACAGAAGATTGAGATCGAATGACTGACGAGCCCAAGAGCCTTCGACCCGACGATGTTCTCCCTCCCAAGGGAGCGAGCATTCAGAGCAAGCGTCTGGTGGCGGACGCAGCCCTGATGCTGCCGAACATCCTCAAGCTGGTCGGGCGGCTACTGCTCGACCCGCGTGTGCCTCGCCGGGCGAAGATCACTCTCGGGATAGCCGCCGCTTATGTGGTGAGCCCCATCGACCTGATCCCCGATGTGATTCCCGTTATTGGCTGGGCCGACGATGTCCTGCTTGTCCTGTTCGCCATCGACTCGTTGATCGAGCGAGCCGGTCCCGAGATTGTCGACGAGCATTGGGATGGTCCGGGTGATCTCCTCAGTCTTGTTCGGGAGGCAGTCGGGCTCTCGCGCTCCATCATGCCAAAACGCCTCACCGCCATCATCGACCGTCTCTCCGGCTGAACAACCACAACCGGTGGTCCGGCGCTGAATCTGTCGAGGTTGCCGGGCTCCTCGGATGTCTCGGTTTAGCTTGACCGGCTAGTTATGAGCTTCCGCCGCATCGGATCGCTGCCCCCTTATGCCTTCGCCGAGGTGAATCGGCGCAAGGCAGAGGTTCGACTCCGCGGAATCGATGTCATCGACCTCGGATTTGGCAATCCCGACATCCCATCCCCCGATCAAGCGGTTGAGACCCTGATTCGCGAGGCGCGTCAGCCGTCCAATCACCGCTATTCGGTTTCGAGGGGGATTCAGGATCTGAGGGAGGCTCTTGCTGGTCGTTATTCGAGAAGATTCGGAGTCGAATTGGATCCGGAGACGGAGGTCATTTCCACGATCGGCGCCAAGGAGGGTCTATCTCACCTCATGTGGACCCTGGTTCAGCCCGGTGATGCCGCCATCGTTCCGGAGCCTTCGTATCCGATCCACATCTACGCCCCGATCATCGCCGGCGCCGAAGTCCGGAAGGCGCCAATCGGATCGGAGGAGGACTATTTCGAGATAATCAACAGGATATTTGCCAACTCCTGGCCTCGTCCCCGGGTGATCATCGTCAGTTTTCCGCACAACCCGACCACCAAGACCGTGGACCTCGGCTTCTTCAGCCGACTTGTTGATTTCGCAAAGAGGAACGACGTCGTGCTCGTGCATGATTTCGCATATGCGGACATCGCCTTCGATGGCTACCGGCCACCTTCGATCCTCGAGATTCCGGGAGCCAAGGACGTGGCGGTCGAGCTCTATTCGCTGACTAAAGGCCACTCAATGGCCGGTTGGCGTGTCGGATTTCTCGCTGGTAACGCCGAGGTGGTGGGTGCGCTCGCCAAGCTCAAGTCCTATCTCGACTACGGAACCTTCCAGCCGATCCAGATCGCCGCAGCCGAGGCCCTCGCTACCGGTGATGGTTTTGTCGCCGAAGTCAGCAGGACATACATGAAGCGTCGAGACGCACTGGTAGATGGATTGGGGGACATTGGTTGGAAGGTCGAAAAACCTGCCGGGACGATGTTCGTGTGGGCGGAGGTACCCGGCCCGTACGATCACATGGGCTCCCTGGATTTCTCCATTCACCTGCTGGAGCACGCCGGTGTGGCCGTTAGCCCCGGTGTCGGATTCGGACAATCAGGGGAGGGGCATGTCCGCTTCGCCCTTGTTGAGGACGTCGGCCGAATCGAACAGGCCACCGATCGAATCGGCGGGTCTCTGGATCGTCTCTGAACCTTGCCCAAGCCGAGAGGGCCGGAACCGTCGATTCTAGCTTGGCGGCGTACCATCCGGGAATGGCCTTTGCAGATGGGATAGCCGACTTTCGTTCCGACACAGTGACCCGCCCGACTCCCGAAATGGTCGAGGCGATGGCCTCCGCTCCTTTGGGGGATGACGTCTATCGAGACGACCCGACGGTGAACGCCCTGGAAGAGGAGTCAGCGACGGTCACCGGCAAGGAAGCAGCCATATACGTGCCGACCGGGACGATGGGCAATCAGCTCAGCATCATGCTCCACACCAACCCCGGTGAGGAGATCCTGGCGCACGAGTTGAGTCATGTGCGCTCGGTGGAGGCTGGAGCGCCCCAGGCCTTGTCGGGTGTGGCGTTTCGAACAGTGTCCGGCGATGGTGGTCAGATCACGTCGGAGGACGTCGACCAGGCGATGTCGATGGCCGGGTTCTATCCGAGAATCGGGCTCCTGGTTTGGGAGAACACCCATAATCTTTCTGGTGGGCGGGTTGTACCCATAGAGACGATGGAGGCAACCTCGTCGACGGCGCGAGGGCATGGACTGACCATCCACATCGATGGTGCGCGCATATTCAACGCGGTAGCGGCAACCAGCGTGCCTGCCGACCGATGGGCTGGGGTGGCCGACACGATCCAATTCTGCTTCTCGAAAGGGTTGGGTGCACCCGTCGGGTCGATCGTCTGTGGAGAGCGAGCGGCCATCGATGAGATCAGATACCTACGAAGACGGCTGGGTGGCGGCATGAGACAGGCCGGCGTCATCGCAGCGGCTGCTCGAGTGGCCCTCGACGGGCGGGATCGACTCGTCGAAGACCATGTCCTGGCACGGAAGCTGGCGACTTTGCTGGCGGATCGACTCCCCGGCAGTGTCGATGTCACTTCGGTCGAGACCAACATGGTGAGAGTCGACTTCTCCAGAGTGGGGCTCTCATGGCCCGAGCTCAGCGATCTTCTCGATAGCGCCGGGATCAAGACCAGCGCCCCCAGCGGAGGTGCGTGGCGCATCGTTACCCACCGGGACGTCGACGCCGCAGACGTCGATCGGCTGGTAACCCAACTGGTTTGATTGCGGTCGGATAGCAAGTGAGTCTCGGAGTTCTTTTCCCGGGTCAGGGAAGTCAGTTTGTGGGAATGGGCGCAGACTTGTTTGAGGCGCGTCCCGGCCTGCTTGGTGATCGATCGGATCAGATCCTCGGATGGTCACTCCGTGAGATGTGTCTGGAAGGCCCCGAACAGGATCTCACCCGAACCGAGCATGCCCAGCCTGCACTCTTCGCACTCAGCTATGCCCTGTGGGAGATCCTCGCCGAAGCCCTTCTGTCACAGCCGGCAGGTGCCGCCGGCCATTCCTTGGGTGAATACACGGCCCTGACCGCAGCAGGTGGAGTCGGGTATGAGACGGCGCTCGATGTCGTCACTCGGCGAGGAAGAGCGATGGCGGCCGCTGCCGACCTGGAACCGTCGGGGATGGCCGCTCTGATAGGCGCCGACGAGGATCTGGCGATGTCGATAGCCGCCCGGCGTCAGGAGGATGGGGGGCGGCTCGAGGTGGCCAACATCAATGCTCCCGGCCAGGTGGTCCTGGCCGGAGGTGCTGACGACATCAACTGGGTCGTCGCCAATGCCAGGGATCTGGGTGCGAGGAGAGCAATACCTCTGAAGGTGGCCGGAGCATTCCACTCGTCGTTCATGAAACTTGCCGCTGATGAGGTGACCGGTGCTCTAGCCGAGCTCGAGGTTGATCGTCTCGCTTTCCCCGTGTGGTCGAACACAACTGCGACCCAACATGATCCTGGCACGGTCTCCGAGCTGCTCATTCGTCAGATGGTGTCAACGGTGCGATTCAGCGATTGCCTCCTCGGGATGGCAGACACCGGCATCGACACCTTCGTTCATGTCGGACCGGGAGACGTGACGGCGGGGATGGCTCGAAGATCTGTGGAGAATTCGACCGTGGTTGTCGTGTCCACGATCGACGACATCCCGGCCGCTGTCGAAGTCATCGGTACTATGGCGTGATTCAGGAGTGACCATGAAGAATGTCGAGATAACCGGCTGGGGCAAGTGCATGCCCCCCAACATCCTCTCCAACCATGATCTAGAGCAATTGGTTGACACATCTGACGATTGGATCACAACTCGCACCGGGATCAAGGAGCGTCGGATCAGCCATGTCGAGGCTTCCGAGTTGGCTTCCGTAGCCGGTTTGAGGGCCCTTGCCGCCGCCGGCAAGAGCGTCGAGGACGTAGATCTTCTCCTGGTCGCCACTTGCTCTGGTGACTCCATCATCCCGTCCACCGCCTCTGTGGTTCAGAAGAGGATGGAGGCGTGGAACGCTGCGGCGATCGATCTGAACGCGGCATGTTCCGGGTTTGTCTATGGGTTGGTCATCGGCGCCAACATGATCCGCGGTGGCACCCACCAGACTGTTCTTCTCATAGGGACCGAGAAGCTGCACCATCTCCTCGACTTCACGGACCGCTCCACCTGCATTCTGTTTGGCGACGGAGCCGGCGCCGTGGTGCTCGAAGGCTCCGATGGGGCGGTCGGTGTTCTGGCTTCCGATCTCGGGATGGACGGAGCGGCCGGACACGTGTTGGAAGTGCCCATCGACGGGACGATGGGAGATCGAGTTCATCCCGACCCGGCAATGTGTGGGATCAGCATGGAGGGTCAGGAGATCTTCCGAAGAGCGGTGACCAAGATGGGTGAGTCTTCGCTGGTATCTCTCGATA
>JAZFTT010000106.1:0-9137 GCA_036446835.1 Acidimicrobiia bacterium | reverse complement strand
CCGGGTCAGCGTCAACGCCGAGCCGATCTCGAAAGCGGCGTACTCCACCTCCTCAACATTTCTCTCCACCGGTGCGTCACCGTCTCCTGCGGGTGAATAAGCCACCTCGACCATCGTCGCTAGCTTTCCGGCATCATGATGAGAGGAAAGACGGGCCTCGGCCTTCATCAACCGGACCGCATCATGACCATTCAATCTGGTGCGGTCCACCGAAGCGGCAATGGCGGATAGATATGGGCCAGGAGGGATCGACTCCAGATCGCCAGGCAAGGTATGACGGACGGGTTCAACCCACTCCTCGGCCATGGCGGCCTGGGTGAGCTGACACATCAGCTCGTCATCGTGGCTCTCCCCCAGCGGATCATTATCCAAGAGTCCGATCGAGGTGTCATGATCGAACATATGTTCGACTATACGGATAAGGCCGCCGTCTGTCAAGACCCTTTATCAAGGCTCTTCTGCCCTTAACCAGTGTTGAATCAAAAACCCGGAATGGTGAAATCGCAGTAGAAGGTGCCGTACGACTCAAAGACTTCTGTTAGTTCGATTGTGAACGGGACACCTTGTTCGGCTGCGTCGTCGATGACTATGTACAGGGCTTCGGGCAGACATCTGCCTTCGGTGTCTTCTTGAAGCTCGAGTACCCAGCTCGCGCACGGATAATCGGTTGGGGGCTTGGCAGCGCAGTAGGCGATCGCGTCGCGGACGGCCACATCTGGCCAATCCTCAAAGCTGGTGTTTGGATTCCCGCATGCGCACACTCACCGGGAGATGTTTTACCCCGGAGATGAAATTGGAGCGGAGCCGATCGGGCTCGCCCACCTCGAAGTCGGCGACCCGGCTCAAGAACTCCTCAAAGAACACCCGCACCTCGAGTCTTGCCAGTGATTGGCCCAGGCAGACATGACGACCGGTGCCAAAGGCGATGTGCGGGTTCGGGTCGCGTCTCAGGTCCAACGTGAAGGGATCATCAAAGAGGTCGGTGTCGTAGTTCGCTGACGTATACCAAACGACAACCTTGTCCCCGGCCCTGATTCGCACACCTCTGATCTCGGTGTCTTCGGTGGCAGTTCGACGGAAATGCATGGTCACGCTCGAAGCCCTGAGAATCTCCTCTGTGGCTGTCTCGGACCCGGTCTTCAAGTTCTCACGCCATTGAGCAAGTTGGTCGGGGTGATCGTGCAGATAGATCAGACCGTGGCTAATCGTGTGCCGTGTGGTCTCGTTGCCTGCAACCATCATCAGAGTGAAGAAGTTCTTGAATTCGAGATCGGTGAGAGGCTCCCCGTCCGGCTCGGCAGTGAGCAGCGTGGTGATGATGTCGTCCTTGGGGTCTTGTCGCCGCTCGAGTGCGATCTCCTCGGCGTAGCGGAAGATCTCCAGGGCCGCAGGAGACCTGAACGGAAGCAACCGGTACTCGTCGCTATCGACCTTGTCGATGATCACCGGCGTGTACTCAGGGTCGGCGTTGGATATCATCTGATCGCCCCAGGCCACGAGTTGGGCGGAATCGTCCTCGGGGACACCTACGAGCCGACAGAGCATGCGTATGGGCAGCTCCCTTGCAATCTCGGTGACAAAGTCGAAGTCGCCGAGGGGAAGTACCTCGTCCAGCACCAGCCCGACGAGTTGACGGAAGGCGGCCTCATAAGTCGTCACCACCTTTGGGGTGAACCCCGGTTGAACCAAGCGGCGTAGCCGGGTGTGGTCGGGCGGATCGAACTCCATCAGGGTGCGACGGGCATCGAGCTCATCATCGGCCATCTCCTCTATGCGGATGCCCCGGGCCGCGGTGAACCGCCTGTAGTCGCGACTCACCTCGATGATGTCGGCGTGTTTGGTTATCGCCCAGAACCCGGCACCGTCGTCGCCCTCGTCGACCCAAGCCACCGGACTCTTCGCCCGGAGACGCTTGAAAGCGGCATGGGGGAACCCAGACAGATAAGTGTCGTGTGAAGTGATGTCGGCGTCGGGGTCACCGAGGTTTGAGTGGAGAACGTTGAGTGCCATGGGATCGCTAGGTACCGAAACCTAGCTCACACCCCACCACCCCAGCCCAGTTACCGTGAGCTGTCGATGACTGAATACCGAAGGATCCTCTTCAATGGTGAGCCCGTTTCGACCCGTCGCGAGGGCGACGAGTTGGTCACGGTCGATGGCGAGCGCATCTCGATCAGCGAGGCCATCCATCTCGCGCCGATGGAGCCGTCCAAGATCATCGCCGTTCACCTCAACTACGGGAGCAGGGTGGACGAGTTCATGACCAAACTCCCCCCGGCCCCGACCTACTTTCACAAGCCCACCACAGCACTCAACTCGCACATGGGTGATGTCCTTCGCCCTCAGCGATGCAAATACCTCAATTTCGAAGGAGAGATCGCCATCGTGATCGGTGAAACAGCCTTCAACATCTCCCAGGACGAGGCGCCGCATCACATCGCCGGCTACTCGATAGCCAACGACTACGGGCTCCACGACTTTCGTGACACCGATGCCGGATCGATGCTCCGGGTCAAAGGATCTGACACCTTGTGCCCGATAGGGCCCGGACTCGTCGACAACTGGGATTTCCATGACAAGGACATCCAGACAACGGTCAACGGAGAGACAGCCCAGACGGGCAACACCTCAGACATGGCGTGGGACATGGATTACCTGGTGGCCGACATTGCCCGGACCATCACCCTCCTCCCGGGCGACGTGATACTCAGCGGCACGCCGGCGGGCTCGAGACCGGTAGAACCGGGTGACGTGGTCACGGTCGAAGTCGAGGGTCTCGGGGCACTCACCAACACCATCGTCCAGGGTGATATCGAGATTCGACCCGAGATCGGAGCCCAGCCCAGTGATTCCGAGGAGGTGCTGTCCACGGCCCTCGGGGGTGATTGGGAGTTTCGCGGGATCCGGGCGCCGCGCGGGCCCGGTGAAAAGCCCTAAACCGAGATGACCGATCTGGGGGCGAGCGCCTCCCGGATCTCAGAAAGTCGCTCGGGGACTACCCGGTAGTGAACCCATCGGCCTTCCCTGGTCCCCTCGACGAGACCGGCCTCCCGGAGAATCCTCAGATGGTGGGACACGGTCGGCTGGGAGAGTCCGAGCGGGGTCTCCAGGTCACATCCGCATGCCGCTCCGATTCGCCGGTCAAGAGAGCAGCGCCTCCGCCGCCTGACCCTCGGCGCAATCGGCCAGGATCGGACAAAAACGACACCAGGGGCCGGCTCTCTTCACGAGTCTCGACCCTGTGCTCCATGCGGTACGAATCTCGTTGGCCAACCTTGCCACCTCGGTGGCCACCTCCTGCACATCCGAGCTTGACGGAACTGCCCGATACCTCTCGCCAGTTCGCACCGACACAGCCTCGACATATGCCGGGATGTCGGAGTGATCCAGTGTCCACAGCAGGGCATAGAACATGAGCTGATCCTCGGGCTCACCAAGCTCTCCGGTCTTCCAGTCGACAAGACGATGACCGCCCAGATCCTCCCGATAAACCGCGTCGACCACGCCAACCAATTGGAGACCGTCGTCCGTCTCATACTTCAGATCGACCTCCGAACCCTCGAACCCATCGGTGGGAAGTCGAGTGAAACGGTCGTAGAGGCCACGCACCTCCTCGATCACTCCGGTGAGATCAGACGGTTTCATCTCGAGGCCCGCAAGCTTGTTGTTCAGATTCGATCCACCGATCTCCTCGCGGCAGACCTGAACAAATTCATCAGACTCGATCGAGCCTCCCCTGAGATGACGGCTGAAAATGCGATGGGCGAGAATGCCCGTAAACGCCGGGCGGCTGTCGGGCCCGTATATCCCCTGAAGCCGGGCATTTGCCGAATCCGGGCACTTTTTCCACGTCACGTACGTCGAAGCAGATAGACGTATCTCATCTCCAGGAATCACATGTGGAATAGCCACCGACATCAGCGACGAGGGTATACCGCGACACCGATATCTCCGGTTCAGGTATCGGTCGTCCCGGCGGTACTATGCCCGGACCAGGGCTTAGGCCGGTTGGGGCGGCCTTTCACATGAACAAGCACCTTTCCTTTCGTATACATCCTTTGCTGACTGCCGTGATCGTGGTAGCCGGGTTCTTTGTGGTGTTGTTTGCCGCCTACGGGCTCACCCGCAACGTTTCCCAAGATGAGGTGATGGGCCATGTTGAAGTGGTCGGAACACCCATCGGCGGTCTCACTCAGGAAGAGGCGATCAGTGCCATCCTCGCCGTCGAGGATCAGTATCTGGCAAGGACCGCTTCCTTCACGATCGAGAGCACACAGGTGTTGTTGAATCCGGCAGAGAGTGGTTTCGATGTCGACGAGGAGAAGGTCGTCGACGCGGCGATGCGCGTCGGACGGGAGGGCAACGCCTCATATCAATTCCTCTGGTGGCTTCGCCATGTCTTCTCGACCGTCGAGTTGGGCCTGAGCGGCTCCACAGATCCCGCATCGATCGAGCGGGTATTCGACGATTGGGACCTGGGGGTCATTTCGAGACCTGCCAGTCTCGGTGCCATCGAGATGACCGATGGCGTTCCCCAGCCCATCTACCCGGCACCCGGCACAGGCATCAGGCGAGGCGAAAGCACAGAGATCATCGAGGCGAGCCTTCTAGCCGAGATGCCAGAGACGGAGTCTCTGCCCACGGAGACGATCATTCCGAAACTCAGCGACTCGGACATCGACAATGCGCTCCTGGAAGCAAACCAACTTCTCTCCGACTCGATTCGGATGATCCACAACGGCAGCGAGCTCGTGTTCACACCCAGTCAATTGGCCGAGGCCTACCGGTCAGAGACCATCGCTTCGGGCACACCTCAGATCGTTCACTCCTTCGACCCAGAGATCATCGACGGCCTTCTCCAGCCGGTCAGATCCGAGTATGAGGCTGCTCCGGTGGACGCCCACTTCGACATCAGCGGCGACTCGATCAGAGTCGTTCCCGGCCTCCGAGGAACCAGAATCGACGAGACAGAGACAGCGCAGAAGCTTCTTCAGGCCGGAATGACCAGCGGAAGACTTGGACAGTTGCCGCTGGTAGAGGATGCCGAACCCAACGTCACCACGGAGTCCCTCGAGAACCTGGGTATCCGCCATCTCGTCTCATCTTTCACGACCTTTCACTCCTGCTGCCAGGACAGGGTCACCAACATCCAACTGATGGCCGACGCAATGGACATGGTCATCGTTGGGGCCGGATCGGAGTTCAGTGTCAACGAGCACGTCGGCCAGAGAACAGAGGCCAAGGGGTACCTTCCGGCAGGGACCATCGTCGCCGGTCAACTCCAGGACACCATCGGCGGTGGTGTCAGCCAGTTCGCAACGACCACCTACAACGCCATCTTCTGGGGTGGATACCAGGACGTTGCACACAAGCCTCACTCATTTTACTTCTCGCGCTATCCCGAGGGGATCGAGGCGACAATCAACTGGACAACACCCAACCTCATCTTTCGCAACGACACACCCAAGCCGATCATGATCGACACTCTGTACACCGACACCTCGATCACGGTCCGCATTTTCGGTGACAACGACGGGCGAACAGTCCAAGGTGAGCAGAGCGACGGCGAGACCAAGATCTGGGTTTCCTCAAGAGGAGGTCCCGACGCGATCCACATACAAGGAATCGTTTCCAGCCGGTTTGCCATGACCACCCCTGGCGAGCCGAGATACGTGGCCAATCCCGACTTGGAGATCGATCATGTCGACCAAATCCAGACCGAGCGCGACGGGTGGAGCGTGACGGTCACCAGGAGCAAGCTCAGAGGCGGAATCGTGCTCATTGCCGAAGAGGAGTGGATTGTCCGCTATCAGGCTCGACTCGCGATCTTCGAAGTTCACCCGTGCATGGTTCCCGGTCAGGAGGCAACCTGTCCTTCCACAACCACGACCATCATCACGCCGACGACCATCACACCATCTACTACGACACCGCCGACCACCCAGCCGTGACCACCGTGGTAACCAGCGCCTCCGGGTTTCTCGGTGGCGCCGTCGTCAGAGAGCTATCGGCTCGAGATCGGGAGGTGTGGGCGGTTGACCTGCACCGTGGCCCGACCCTCGACGGTCTCGATGTCGAGTTCGACGCAGGCGTCCGACGCATGATTCCTTGCAGTTCCGTCCATGCCTACGACCTGGAGACGCCCACCGATCTCTTGTCAGAAAGGAGCGCTAGGGCGACGGCCCCGGGCCTGCCCGCCGACGACCGATCCAAGGCGGCCGGCGAAGCGGTTCTTCGCAAAGTGGCTGACCGGGGTCTCGATTTTTTGGAGTCCGCTGGGAGATGTGCTTGGGCGGCGCTCCGGCAGTCCTCTCTGGTACACCAGCGAGTCTCTTCACGCTCTGGAACACAGTCCGCCGTCTCAGGCAAGAAGGCGTTGGTAGAGCTGGGCTATTCCCCGAGACCGGCCGAGGAGACGGTGGGCGACATCTACCGATGGTTCAAGGAACATGGCGACCTGGATTAGCGGGGCTCATTCCTCTTCGTCGTAATACCTGAGGAACGTGTGTGTCACGTCCGAAACGGCGTCGGCCGAATCCTCATCCCAACCCCCTGGCCGGCGAACTGTCACCGTGTTCTGCAGGATGAAAACATGGTCTATGCCCAAGTCGAGGGCAAACAGCCGCCCGGCAAGCACAGCCGGAATACCGTCTCCCTCGGATTCGGGGGTAAACGTCTGACCGTCCTGACCGGTGAAACTCCGGTCGGTATCGATGATGAGGATCTCCCCCATCGCCACCGTGTCCTTGATCTCTACGTTCTGACCCATGGATACCCGATCGTAACTAGCCGCCGAGCCCACCGGAGAGCTCGCCGATTCTGTGGACCTTGACAAGGTTCGTCGAGGCCTTGAGATGGGGAGGCACGCCGGCGACCATCACCACGGTTTCGCCGTGGACGCACACACCCTCGGACCGAAGTATCGATGCAGCCAAAGCGATCTCGTCATCTGTGTAGTCACGACGCTCGAAATGGTGGGGAATGACGCCCCAGTAGAGAGACATGCGTCTTCGAGTGACATGGTTCGGCGTGAAGGCAACCACACGTTGTTCAGGGCGATACTTGGAAATCAGACGCGCCGTGTTCCCGGTCTCGGTGAAGGCGACGATTGTGGAGGCCCCGACGTTCCCGGCAATGTGTGTCGCCGCCAGTGCCACAGCCGAAGCGATGTTGTTCTCGTCTCCTACAAAGGACACCGGATGTTCCCCTCGACCCGGGAGAGTCCCCTCCTCAACTGTCTGACAGATCCGAGCCATGGCAGCCACCACCTGGGTCGGGTAATCACCGATCGCCGTCTCACCCGAGAGCATCACGGCGTCGGTGCCCTCCATGACGGCGTTGGCGACATCGGTGACCTCGGCACGCGTCGGCCGGGGGTGTGTGATCATCGATTCGAGCATCTCGGTGGCAGTGACCGAGATGCTCCCCGCCGCATTGGCCTTCTCCAGGATGTCGGCCTGGATCAGCGGCAACCGCTCCAACGGCACCTGGACCCCCAAATCACCCCTGGCGACCATCACCCCAAAAGACACGGCGAGGATCTCGTCGAGATTGTCCAATGCCTGAGCCAGCTCGATCTTGGCGATCACCGGGACATCCCCACAGAGTGAGGCCACGGCGTCAACGTCTGCGGCCATACGCACAAAGGACGCCGCCACGTAATCGACGCCCAATTTCTTGCCAAATGCCAGATCGGCCTCGTCCTTCTCGGTGATGCTCACCTCCGACAGACTGCTGTCCGGAAAAGCGACACCCTGGTGATCGGAGAGTGAGCCGTCCTCGAGAATGCGAGCACGCAGGGCGCCGTCCGATCTCCCTACTACCTCCAGCGTCACCATGCCGTCGCCGAGGATGACCCGGTGCCCCGGAAAGACATCGTCAAGCAGCTTTTTGTAACCCACCTGAATGGCATCTGCTCCCCCTTCCACGGACGCCGGCGTGAGAGCAACCTCGGCATCCTTGTGAAGCTCGATCTCACCGCCAGGAAAGGTCCCAATCCGCAGTTTCGGCCCCTGGATGTCTTGCATCACCGCCACACTGCGACCGGCGTCCTCCGACGCCGAGCGAACCCAATCGAACATCTGACGATGCAGGTCGTGATCGCCATGGGAGAAATTGAGACGGGCCACATCCATCCCGGCATCGATCAGCGCCCGTATGCCCTGCTCGCTGGCAACCGAGGGACCGAGGGTGGCGATGATCTTCGTCTGGCGTTGCATCTCAGTCTGACGCTAACCGGCTTGGGGCCACACTCCTTTGATCCCGGCCGATCAGTTCCTGGCTATGAGGAGAGCTTCTCTCTCAGAAGCTGGTTAACCAGCTTTGGGTCTGCCTTGCCCTGACTCTCCTTCATCACCTGACCAACCAGAAAACCGACGACTTTCTGCTCTCCGCCCGCATAACTATCGACTGCCTCAGGATTGTCGGCAAGCACTCCAGCAACGATCTCGTCCAACACCGACATGTCCGAGATCTGAATCAGATCCCGAGCTTTTGCCACGTCTCGCGGCCGACCCTCACCGTTGAGCACTCCTTCGAGCACCTCTTTGGCAGCAGACGATGAGACGTGCCCCTCGTCCACGATCTCCACCAGTTCGGCAAGTTGCCTGCCGTCGAGGGGAAGCTCTGCTGGATCGGTCCCGCTCCTTCGCAACCACGCCGTCACCTCACCGACCATCCAGTTGGCAGCGCGCCGGCGATCCGCACCTGCTGACGTAGCACTTTCGTATACCGCTCGAATCTCCGCGGGAGAGCTGGAAAGCACACCAGCTAGCTCGGCGTCGAGACCGGCCTTTGAGTATCTATCCCTTCGTTTTGCGGGCAACTCCGGAAGACCTCGCTCGATCTCGTCGACCCATGACGCAGACATGACCATCGGGACCAGATCGGGCTCGGTGAAGTAGCGGTAATCCGAAGATCCCTCCTTGGCCCTCATGGACTGGGTGACACCGGCTTCTTCGTCCCAGTGACGAGTCTCTTGAGTCAGCTCACCCCCAGCCTCGACGACGGCGATCTGTCGCTCTATCTCGTAGTCGACGGCCCTTTCCAGGGATCGAAAGGAGTTCATGTTCTTGACCTCGACCTTGGTTCCAAGAATGTCGTCACCCATTGTCCTGATCGACACGTTGGCATCGAAG
>JAZFTT010000105.1:0-32298 GCA_036446835.1 Acidimicrobiia bacterium | reverse complement strand
CGGCGGATAGTTGGACTGATCGTCCACCGCGATCACCTGGGGACCGGCTCCGATGTCGAAAAGCATCTCGGTCGCCGTCGACGACAGCGAGATAATGGCCTCGGGCCGCCTCTGGATGGTCACTGATCCGTTGTCGGCCTCGACCGTGACCGGAAACCCCTGTGCGGGCTCAGGGGTTGTCGAGGTCGATTCATTCGCGGCGCACGCCGTGGCCGTCAGCAGCAGTGCTGCGATAATTGCGGTCCTTCTCACAAAAAACATCCTCCGATCTGGAGGATGAAGAGGTGTGGCTTCCCTGAGCGCACGGCGCCGTCTTCATCCGAGACATTCACGTGGCTCCGAGGTCAGGCGACCTGGCTCGTCCCCTTTCGGGGCTTCACAGTTGCGGGACAGCACCGGGTTCTAACCGACTTCGCTGGCCCTCAGAGCATCTGCCGGTAGTGGCAGGTGGGTGTGACCCTAGCGGAGGGAGGGCGATGACTGCTGTTCGACCTCAGCTCAGATCGTCGTCGTCGCGAACTCCAAGGGTGACTACGAGGACAAGCTCCTCACCGTCACGAATCAGGACCAGATCAACCACCTCACCCGGACGATGTGCGCGGACCTGCGCGGCGAGATCATCGATGCCCTGGATCTCGACGCCATCGATTTCGATGACGACATCGCCGACTTCGATCTCCGCCTCCTCAGCGGCAGTACCCGGTATCACCTCGGTGATCAAAGCCCCCGCCTGACCCTCTGACACGAATTCCCCCGTCACGCCAAGGAAGGCCGTCTCAATGGACTCTCCAGCAACGATGCTGTCGGCGTAGTCCATGGCGATCTTGGCGGGGACGGCGAACCCGACACCGTCGTTGGCGCCGGACTCGGTAAAGATCGAAACATTGATGCCCACCACATGGCCGTGGCGATCCACAAGGGGTCCACCGGAGTTCCCTGGGTTTATCGCAGCATCGGTCTGCACCATCGACACACAGGAGCCGAACCCGCAGTTTGTCGTCTGATCAATAGCCGAGATGATTCCCGCCGTCACCGTCGACTCGAGCCCCCACGGACTACCGATCGCAACGGCCAGCTGACCCACGCGGGGCTTCCCGAGCATGAACACGGCAGCCGGAATACCGGTCTTGTCGACCTGAATCACAGCGATGTCGACTTCGGCAACAGCACCGACCACCGTGCCCGTTATCTGCTCGCCGTTGGCAAATCGGATGCTCACGGTCTCGTCCTCACCCACCACGTGGGCAGCCGTGATGATCAGACCGCTGCTGTCGTAGATGACACCTGATCCAAGTCCGGACGAGGTTTGGATATGGACGACCGAAGGGAGAATCACGTCGGCGGCGTCGGCGATTGGCTCCTCACCGGGGACATAACTGGGCACATCAACCTGGACCTGTTCAAACGTCGTGGTAGTCGTGTCGGCGGTGGCTGATGCAACATCGACCTCACCAACTGTGTCCGCTGTTGGAGGATCAATCCAGTAGATGCCCGCAACCAGGGCGGCCACACCGGCGAAATAGAGAAGTGACGACCCGATACCGCGTCCCTTCTTCTTCTTCTTTGACTCACCTGTCGGTGGTGATTCAATGCTCAATCTTTGACCTCCTGGCGGTCACCAACGTATGAGACAACCGTTAAGTGGGCCCTAAACCTTCCGTTAAACGTTTGTAAATGGCGAGACGCTCGGTGGAGCTTCTCCCGCTTGCTCGGTCGGAATCCATACCACCATGGTGGCTCCCTCCTCCTTATCGGAAAACGAGGAGAGTGCACCTCCATGAGCTTCGGCAATCTGAGTGACGATCGATAGTCCCAATCCGACCTGAGCGCCTTCAGCCTCGCTCGGCAATCCGGGCCCTTGGTCCTCCACTCCCAGCCACGCCCAGCCCTCGCTCACACCACACCCCACGACGATCGTCGAGCCGGTCGGCGCCGCCCTGTGCGCGTTGTCCAGGAGATTGGAGAGAGCGCGGTCGAGGGACACCTCGACACCCTGGATCAAAGTCGGGTTGACCACAGAGACCACCACCAGTTCCTTCTCCGAAGCGACAGGCTCAAACTCGGCAGCCTTTGCTTCGACGAGATCGGCCAGATCCAAGGTCACCGACTGAGCCCGACCGGACTGGAGACGCGCCGCTGCCAACAGGTCATCAATCATCTGGGACATCTTGACGGCATTCCGCTTGATGATCCCGCCGGCTTTCTCCCAATCAGCGATCTGCGCGTCGGGATCACCGGCGACGATCTCGACGTTGGAGCGAATCACGGCCAGAGGCGTCCGCAGATCGTGGCTGGTGTCCGCCAGAAATCTCCTCTGGCTGGTGAAAGCCCGGTCGAGGCGCTCCAACATCCCGTCGAAGGTATTCGCCAGACGAGTCAGTTCGTCGTCGGGACCATCGAGGTCGATCCTCCGGGAGAGATCGGAGGCCTGGATCTCTCGCGCTACGGTGGTGATCTCCTCGACCGGCTTGAGTACACGGCCGGACATGATCCAGCCCACGAGAATGCTCAGCATGGAGAGGGCTACCAGAGCGATAATCGAGAATTGCGCCACACGATCGAGGATGAGCTCGTTGTAGACCGACTCGATCGCCCTCATCTCGATCTCCTCCAAATGCGGCATGATCACGACCCGGCCATCGTTCAGGACCACCCTTTGACCGGTGACAATCACGGTCGTCATCGTTTGTGATCGAAGCCACTGCCGCAAGGCGAGGTACACCACACCGAGGACCGCTCCGCCAAGACCGAATACCACAGCGGAGTACTGCACTGAGAGACGGAACCGGATCGACTGCCAGCTTGGCACTATTCCTCCAGTCGGTAACCGCGGCCGGCCACGGTTGTGATCAGCGACGGGTCCCCGAGTTTCTTGCGGAGATTGCTCACGGTGACCCGAACGACGTTGGTGAGCGGATCGGTCATCTCGTCCCACACGTGTTCGAGCAAACGCTCCTGACCCAAAACAATGCCGGCATGGGCCATGAAGTAGTGAAGAAGAGCGAACTCCTTGGCCGTGAGATCGAGTGGGACGTCGTGGCGTGTCGCTGCGAACCTCGCATGGTCCATCACGAGCGGGCCTACCTCGAGAACCGGGTCGACGTCGGGCTCGCGGCGCAGCAGTGCTCTGACCCGCGCAGACAACTCATCGAACGCAAAAGGCTTGACCAGATAGTCGTCGGCCCCTGAGTCCAGACCGGCCACTCTGTCTTCTATCTCATCTCGCGCCGTCAGCATGAGGATGCGGGGACGACCACCTTCCAGGGTCGGGAGCTCGCCCGACACGAGTCCCCGACAGAGTTCCAGGCCCGACCCGTCGGGAAGGTTCCAGTCGAGCAAGGCAAGGTCGTAGCCGGCGGAGCGGAGCTTGATATCGGCCTCGAGCGCGGTATGGGCAACGTCAACAGCATGGCCATCGCGTCGCAATCCGCGGGCGATCGCATCTGCAAGATCGGGTTCGTCTTCGACTACGAGTAAGCGCACGTTCTTGGAAGGTAGGCGAGCCGTGTTAACGGATGAATAAACCGTGGTTCTGACATGTCTCGGACAAGTATGGACATCCGCCCTACGGAATTGGCAACCTTTTGCCGATAGAGGGAGTCGGAGAAGAAGAGATGGTCGTAACCTTCATCACCAAAGACCAGGACGGTTTGCACACTTACACCGGTCACATCGTGAGCCGGGGACCGACCACGATCGTCCTCCTAGTCACAGAGCCTTTCGGCCTCTCCGGAAGGTCGATTCAGTTCCGGATCTCGGACATTGTCGAGGAAAGGGTCATTTCGGCCTAGCCTGAAGCCATGTTCATAGACGCTTCAACAATGGAGGCACTTCTCATAATTGGGGGTGTCGGTGCGGTAGCCGGTCTGATCGGTGGGTTCGTGGCCAGCGCCGACAATCTGTTCGGAACCATTCTCATGGGGGTCATCGGTAGCATCGCCTTATCGGCGATCTTCCGAATTGCCGGAGCTCCCTCGATCTACGCCATAGGCGATGACTTCTCATTGGTCTGGGGAGCTGTGGGCGGTCTCGTCCTCGGCTTCGTGGTGGGCCGCAGCAACGTCTAAACGGCGGAGAATCAGCCCACCGCTCCAGCCTTCGCCATGTTGAGCTCGATCAGACGGTTCATCTCGACCGCGTACTCCATCGGCAGTTCCTTGATGATCGGCTCTATGAATCCGGCGACAACCATCGACGTTGCCTCTTCTTCAGTGAGACCGCGGGACATCAGATAGAACAGTTGCTCCTCACCGACCTTGGAAACGGTCGCCTCGTGACCGATTTCAGCGTCGTTCTCCTCGATCTCCATGTAGGGATAGGTGTCCGACCTACTCTTGTCGTCGAGGATCAGGGCATCGCAACGCACGAAACTCTTGGCGTTCTCCGCGCCGGGCTCCACCCTGACAAGACCGCGATAACCGGCGCGACCGCCATCTTTGCAAATCGACTTGGAAACAATTGTGGAGGTGGTGTCGGGAGCGACGTGAACCATCTTGGCGCCGGCGTCCTGATGCTGACCTTCGCCCGCAAAAGCGATAGAGAGCACTTCACCATGTGCGCCGGGCTCCATGAGCCACACGGCCGGATACTTCATAGTGAGGCGGCTTCCCAAGTTTCCGTCGACCCATTCCATGGTGGCGTTTCGGTAAGCGGCGGCCCGCTTCGTGACCAGGTTGAAAACATTGTTCGACCAGTTCTGAATGGTCGTGTAGCGGCAGCGGCCACCCTCCTTCACGATGATCTCCACAACGGCTGAATGCAACGAGTCGGTGCTGTATGTGGGTGCCGAACAACCCTCGACGTAATGTACGTAGGCACCCTCGTCGACGATTATCAGCGTCCGTTCGAACTGACCCATGTTCTCGGAGTTGATCCTGAAGTAGGCCTGCAGAGGCTGATCGACTTCAACGCCGGGCGGCACGTAGATGAAGGAACCACCGGACCAGACAGCCGAGTTGAGTGCGGCGAACTTGTTGTCGCTGGGCGGAATGATCGTCCCCATGTGCTTCTTGACGATGTCCGGGTAATCGCGCAACGCCGTGTCCATGTCTGTGAAGAGCACACCGAGATCCTCGAGATCCTCACGGTTGCGGTGGTACACAACTTCGGACTCATACTGCGCGGTAACCCCTGCCAGGTATTTGCGCTCGGCCTCGGGGATACCGAGCTTCTCATAGGTTTCCTTTATGGACTCGGGAACCATGTCCCAGTCCTTTTGCTGCTCGCCCTCTGGCTTGACGTAGTAGTAGATGTTGTCGAAGTCGATGTCGTCCAGGGCACCACCCCCACCCCATTTGGGCATGGGCTTGCTGAGAAATCGTTGATAAGACTTCAGCCTGAAGTCGAGCATCCAGTCGGGCTCGCCCTTCATGGCCGACATGTCGCGAATAACGTCCTCGTCCAATCCCCTGCGGGGCTCGAAAGCAAGTTTGACCTCGTCGTGCCAGCCGAGCTGGTAACCGCCTAGATCAATATCAACTGTGGCCATGGAAACTCACCTCAAGGAGCTGTTTTGGGCTTCGATAACTGGACGTCCATGAATTAACACTATCACCGTAGTGGGATTGTACTCGACCGTTCTCGATGGGGAAAACCCTCACAGTCATGTAAGTTTCGTGCGTGCCGGTGATCGTTGTAGGAGCAGACACTTCCGCTGGTCGGGCCATCCTCGATGGCCTGGCTGAGCCGGATCGTGAGATAAGGGCGTTCGTCTCCGATGAGAGCGTCTGTGCGCAACTGAAGAGGAGCGGCTTCAAGGTAGCCCTCGGAGATGTCTCTGACGAGAGTCATGTGGAGACGGCATCGACCCGGTGCTTCTCGGCAATACTCATCGTCGAAGCAGCAATGGACGACCGGGAGCGATCTTTCGCCCAAACCGTCGACGATGTTCTTCGCGGCTGGGCAAGAGCCGTGGCCAACTCGGAGGTGACCCGGGTCATCTGGGTCGGCCAGGCTGAACATCCACGAACTCCAACAAGGGAGGTCGTCAGGGTGGATCCCGACGATCCCGAGCTTGTTGAGAAAGTCGTTGCGTTGGACGACGCTCAGACGATCTGAAAAGAACCGTCAATCTGGTTGAGCAGCATCTGCATCTTCCGCAGCAGGTCCGCATGGTCTCGCTCGAACGCGGCCTCGAGATACGGGTAGGGGTTCAGCGGTCGTCCGTCGAAACGAAGCTCGAAGTGGGTGTGCGGCGAGTTGCTTTCCGCGTTGCCGGAATCACCGGCCCAACCAATGAGCTGACCGGCCTCGACCGATGCGCCTTCCTGGACGCCTGGCGCCATGGTCAACGTCCATGGGCCGTCGCCGCTGTCGTCGTCAAAGCCGTCGTTGTTGAGATGGATGTAGTAACTCTCCCACCCTTCGGCGTGTTCGATGATCAGATAACGACCGGCTCGAGGGCTCTCGTTCACCTTGACCACAAGACCGTCGGCAACGGCGTACACCTCGGTCATCTTGGCATCCGCCATGAGATCCGTTCCGATGTGCCTGCGGCCACCAGATCGGCGCGCACCCCAATCGTCGGAGAAGCTCGTCTTATCAGTCTCCTGGGGAAACCGAATCTCAAACGGTGGACTGGCATCACTGTGAGCCTGCGCCGGCGGTGCGGGGATCACCAGCATGAAGCCGACGGCTAATGCCGCGACCAACGTAGCCAGTCGCCCGATGATTCTGAACAGCATGAAGCCTCCGTGGGATTCTGGAAGAAGACCGGGACTGATTGCGCGCCCCAAAAGACCATGCAACGGTATGGGGGTATCAACTTTATGCAAAAACCGGATCAGACGGAGATGGCTCCTAGTCCGGTTCCGGCTGGGTTCTGGGAACGCGAGCTCGCACGGAGAATCGAAGCCTGGAGACCGGCTCGTCATCCACAGAGATCACAAACGAGTAGGAGCCTTCGCTCTCGAACATCAGATTGTTGAAGGTGAACGAACGGATCAGGCCGAAGTCGGATACGTTGGGCGGATGTTGCGTGCTCGGCGGCATCGCTATGTCATGTGAGAGCGGGTGCGGTAGCAGCGGGTGACCGTCGGCATCTTGCAACTCGACCGAGAGTCTGAGACTGTCGCTGGCCCAGGAAACCGGAACCCGGAGTCGCAGCCCAATCGCCAGACTGGGATGTCTGGCAGGAAATCTCTGAACCCAAAGCGTGTCCCATCCGCCACCGAGGATGAACAACTTGCCACGCACCGCCTGAACCGCGTCTGCGAGGAGCGCCACGTCGACGCCAGGGCCTAGCGAGTCGGGAGGAGAATCCACATGCCGAGCCTAACGCTGGCCAATTCACCAGAGAACCCCGCTCTCCGATATCGTGTCGCTCCAGGAGGCCTCATGTCTGAACCAACCTTGACCCCCGCGACGGGGAAGCTCGGCGTCCTCACCCCGGGGATGGGTGCGGTAGCCACCACCTTCATCTCCGGTGTTCTGGCAGCTCGCAAGGGATACGCGGAGCCAGTCGGATCTCTCACTCAGATGGCCCATATCAGGCTGGGAAAACGCACCGACGAGCGCAACCCGCTGATTAGGGATTTCGTTCCCCTTGCAGGTCTCGACGACCTCGAATTCGGGGGCTGGGACCCCTATTCCGATGACGCCTATACCGCGGCCATGAAGGCCGGGGTGCTCGATGCCCGCCACATCGAAGGCATCGGCGAGGACTTACGAGCCGTGCGACCGATGTCGGCCGTTTTCTCACCCCGGTGGGTCAGAAACCTGGACGACCTCGACCAGGTCAAGGAATCGACCGGGACTCTGATGGACGATGCCGAAGCCCTCATGGAGGACATCGATCGTTTCCGGGCCGAGAAGCAGGTCGATCGGCTTGTCGCGGTCTGGTGTGGCTCGACCGAGGCCTATGAAGAGCCATCCGACGTCCATCGCGAACTCGGTTCGTTCGAGCAGGGACTCAAGGAGAGCGACCCGGGAATCTCACCGTCACAGATCTACGCCTACGCATGCTTGAAGATGGGTGTCCCGTTCGCCAACGGAGCTCCCAACCTGACCGTGGACATCCCGGCGATGACCCAACTCGCCGCCCAGGAAGGCGTGCCCATCGTAGGCAAGGACTTCAAGACCGGTCAGACCCTGATAAAGACCATGATCGCCCCCGGCCTCAAAGCAAGGATGCTCGGTATCAAAGGGTGGTTCTCCACCAACATTCTCGGCAATCGCGACGGTGAGGTTCTCGACGACCCCGACAGCTTCAGATCAAAGGAAGTCTCCAAGCTCGGTGTTCTGGAGCACATTCTCCAACCCGATGTCTATCCGAGTCTCTATGGCGACCTCTATCACAAGGTTCGCATCAACTACTACCCGCCAAAAGGCGACGACAAGGAGGGTTGGGATCACATCGACATATTCGGATGGCTCGGCTATCCGATGCAGATCAAGGTCGACTTCCTCTGCAAGGATTCCATCCTGGCGGCGCCGATCGTTCTCGACCTCGCCCTTTTCATGGATCTGGCAGCTCGGGCCGGAAGGAGCGGCGTGCAGGAGTG
Source organism: Acidimicrobiia bacterium (assembly GCA_036446835.1). Classification (GTDB taxonomy): domain Bacteria; phylum Actinomycetota; class Acidimicrobiia; order Spongiisociales; family ZC4RG35; genus SZUA-217. The sequence continues at coordinate 23,797 of JAZFTT010000105.1, read as the reverse complement.
GTTGTCGTTCTACTTCAAGAACCCTCAGACCGCCACCGGTCTTTACCCGGAGAATGATCTGTTCATCCAGCTCACCAAGCTGAAGAACAATCTGCGTCACATGATGGGCGAGGACTTGATCACCCATCTCGGGACCGAGTATTACGACGAACTTTGAGTTGATCTCATGGAAGATCTGGTTGTCGGGAGTCTGACCATCCCTGCTTCCGAATTGGAAGAGCGTTTCGAGACCTCCGGCGGTCCCGGCGGCCAGCACGCAAACCGAAGCGAAACGACGGTTCGACTCCGGTTTCGGGTCAGCGAGTCGTCGCTTCCGATCGAAGTGAGAGAAAGGCTGGTTTCGCGTCTCGGCGACCTTGTCGAAGTGTCCTCCGCCGAGTCACGTTCTCAGCATCAGAACCGGGAGATGGCCCGCCGGCGACTTGCGGCCCGGATCGAAGAGGCGCTGGCCGATCCGAAACCTAGAAAGAAGACCCGCCCAACCCGAGCATCGAAGAACAAGCGGTTGACAGAGAAGAAGGCACGCTCCGAGGTCAAGAAGCAACGACAGCAGCCACGCATCGACGATTGAGTGTCTAGATTGCCATCGGTGGCACTGCTCGAAAGGGAAGATGCTCTAACGCTCCTCGAATCTATGGTCGAAGGAGCATCAGAAGGCGGGTATCGGCAAGACCGCACTGGTTGATGCCTTGATCGAAAGACAGGACGATGTCTTCGTACTCCGCGGCGGCTGCGATGATCTTCTCACAGCGCGGCCGCTGGGACCGATCTGGGACATGTCCTTCGACGAGCCGTCCCTCCACGAAGCGCTGGCGGAGGACGATCGCGAGGCGACGTTCAGAGCACTCGTCGAGCTTCTCACCCGCTCAATGCGACCAACGATCATCATCATCGAAGATGTCCACTGGGCGGACGACGCGACGCTGGACGTCATCAGATTTCTCGGTCGGGACCTGGCCACGGCCAACAAATGGATTGCCACCCAGCGCCGAGCGGCAGAACGGCTTCAGAGGACCGCATTCGTGGTCTTCGGACAGTCATTGGCCATCCAACATGACCTTCTCGCAGGAGACTGGGTCGCTGCGCAATCGGCCGCTCGTCAAGTGGTAAACAACCCAATCACCATGGAAAACGCCCGCACTGCGGCCACCAGAGTGCTCGCACAACTTCTGATAAGAACCGGCAACCCTGACGCGAAGACGGTGATTCAGGATGCATGGAGACTCGCCAACATGACCAAGGAGCCGGCGCATCTGGGGCGAACCGCTGGGACGGTTGCGGAGTATGTCTGGCTCGGTGGATGGATGGACGACGCTATCACCAACCAATTGCTTGAGGTTCTCGACCAAATGAAGTTACAAAGTTCGCCCTGGTACGTGGGCGAGTTGGCCCTATGGCTTTGGCTGGACGGCCGAATCGATGCAATCCCCGTCGAATCACCACCGCCATATCGAATGCTGGGAAACGGCGAATGGGAGAAGGCCGCTGAATGGTTCTCTGAACGGAGTATTCCCTATGAAAAGGCCCTGGCGCTGACACTGGGGGACACCGAAGACAAACTGGAGGCGTTGACGATCCTCGACGGAGTGGGTGCCGACCCTCTCGCCTCCAAGGTACGAAGCCAGCTCAAGGCAGACGGAGTCACAGGCATCCCTCGTCGTTCGCGAGGAGCCGCCAATGCGGGACATCTCGGCCTGACCACCCGCCAAAACGAAGTGCTCGGACTGCTCGGCGAAGGATTGACCAACGGGGAGATAGCAGACCGTTTGTATATTTCAACTCGAACCGTTGACCATCACGTCTCGGCCATTCTCAACAAACTCGGGGTCAACAGCCGAAAAGAAGCGGTAACGGCAGCCTCCGAAGCTGGGAACACCCCCTAGCCACTTACCTGGACCCATGCCGATGACACCCACGGTGATACGACGAGAGGAGGCACTGTGGCAACATTTTTCGCCGCGTTCTTCTTCTTTACCGGACTGATGTTGGCTTTCGGTATTCCGTTGTTCGTCGTGGCCCGGCGCAAAGGACGCACCAAGACAACTCGCCGGTTTCTCATCGCAGCCGGGGTCATCGGGCTGTTTACCGCTCTGGGTTCGGTTGGTTCAGAGATCCTTGAGAGTCGATGTGAAGCCGTCGGCAACTTCAACTGTCTTGATTTCGGTTCAGCTGGGCTTCAGTTCCTTTTCATAGTTGGCTACGTCATCTCCTCTTGGGTCGCTGCGGTCATCATCAATCAAGAGTGAGGGAGGGAGGGAGAATCACCCACTCGTTTTGGACGTAGCCTGGCCCCATGACGATGACACCAGAACGCTGGGCATTCCTCAACAGCTACGCCAGAGAGGTTTTCGGAAACCAGGACGAACAGCTGGAAGGGTTGATGGATCGTGCCGTTGCCGCCGGTCTTCCTCGTATCGCTGTCTCCGCCGATGTCGGGCAACTTCTCAAGATCCTCGTCTCTCTAACGCCGGGTCGCTTGGCTCTGGAGCTCGGCACGCTCGCCGGGTACTCGGGAATCTGGATTGCCAGGGGACTGGCGCCCGATGGGAAACTCGTCACCGTCGAACATGAGGACCGACATGCCGATTTTGCCGAGTCCGAGTTCGCCCGGGCCGATGTCGGCGACATAGTGGAGGTCATTCGCGGAGCGGCCCTCGAGGTGTTGCCAGCCCTCCGAGAACGTCTTGGTGACCAGGCTCTCGACTTCGTCTTCATCGACGCCGTGAAAAGCGAGTACCTCGACTACTTCGCCGCCATCAGGCCGATGATCGCGGTCGGTGGTCTGTTGGTTGCCGACAATGTCTACGCCACGGGCGAAGGCTGGATCAACGAGGGATACGGCACCGATGAGTTCAATCGTCTCGTCGCCGCAGATCCGGACTTCGAGACGACCGCGACTCCGATGCGTGAGGGAATCCTGATAGCAAGACGCATCCGATGAAGAACTCTGTGTTCGGCTTTCACACAAAGAAGGGAAAGTCGGTCGAGGCGCGGACCTGGGAACAACTCGTGGGTACGGTTGCTGCTTGAACAAGTCGCCACCGGTCGACCAGCAACGCAAGTGGCTCGTCTTAGCCACCGTCTCGGTAGGGATTCTCCTGGCGACGATCGACGGATCGATCGTCAATGTTGCCTTCCCCACCATCGTCGAGGAGTTGGACACGAGCTTCAACGTGATCCAGTGGGTCTCGCTCGGCTATTTGCTGACGATTGCCACCCTCACCCTGGGAGTGGGTCGTCTCGGCGATGTCGTGGGAAAGAAGATGATCTATGCGACCGGATTCTCGGTGTTCACCATCGCCTCCGCGGTGTGCGGACTCGCTCCCGACGTCTCCTGGCTCATCGGATTTCGGGTCCTCCAGGCACTCGGCGCCGTGATGATCCTGGCCCTCGGGTCGGCGATACTCATCGAGGCGTTCCCAAAATCGGAACGTGGCAAAGCGTTGGGATGGGTGATGACCGCGGTCTCTATTGGAATAATCACCGGCCCCGTCCTTGGTGGGATTCTGATCTCGACGTTTAGTTGGCGAGCAATCTTCCTGGTGAACATCCCGGTCGGAATCGTGGGCACATGGATGGCTCTCCGATACGTGTCGAAGACAGCACCAGTACCCGGCCAAACATTCGATTTTGTTGGGGGGTTTCTGATGAGCGTGTCTCTCTTCAGCCTTTCCCTCGCGCTGACCGTCGGACAGGAAGCAGGATTCGCATCTCCCGGGATCCTCCTCGCTTTCGCCGTGGCCATCATCGCGGCCGCGGCCTTCGTCTTCGTCGAGCTCAAGGTCGAGTCACCAATGCTCGAAATCCGTCTCTTCAAGACTCCTATGCTGACTGTGGGTGTTGTCAGCGGCGTCCTCGTGTTCGTTTGTCTCTCAGCCACCTTCATCCTGCTGCCGTTCTACCTCGCAGGTGTCCTCGGTTTTGATGTGCTCACCATGGGCCTTTTGCTTGGTGTGGCACCCCTGATGATGGGCATCGTTTCACCTCTGTCCGGCACGCTCTCCGACCGAATCGGGATCAGGAAACTCACGCTTATCGGGTTGTCAGTCATCGCGCTCACCTACTTCGGCTTCCTCACTCTGGGCATTGATTCGACCGCTCTCCATTTTGCCCTGCTCGCCGTACCCTACGGAATCGGAATTGGGATCTTTCAGTCTCCCAACAACAGCGCCATCATGGGTAGCGTCCCACCCGAGTACACGGGTGTCGCCGGCGGGCTTCTCCACCTCACCAGGCTTCTCGGGCAGATCGTTGGCATCGCCGTACTCGGATCGATCTGGGCCGCGCGGGTCGCTGCCGCCAATGGAGGCGTTCTCCCTGACGGCGGTGCATCGGCGGCCGATCCATTGGCACAGGTAGCCGGGTTACACACCATCTTTGGCATAGCTGCCGTGATCATGGTGGTGGCGGTGATCATCGGGGCGTGGGGGTTGAAGAAAGAGAAGAGGGCCCTAACCCTCCAGGACAGTCCGCGCGGCTGACCGATTCGGTTTGCCAAGAACGTTCGTCGGTATCGCATCCACCGATAACCACTTGGAAGGAACCATGTGACTGGGTAGCCGCTCGCCGAGATCGGAGACCAATTCGTCTTCCGTCGCAGAGCCCACATAGGCCGCCGCCACGATCTCACCCCATTTCTCGTCAGGGATGCCAACCACAACCACATCATCCACGCCTGGGTGTGCCAGCAACTCAACTTCGACGCGCACCGGGTCAACGTTCTCTCCTCCGGTGACAATGACCGCATCGACACGCCCGGTGACTCGCAGAGCGCCGTCGTCATCGAGGTCTCCAAGATCGCTGGTGATGAACCAATCGTCATCTCTGTCTGGCGCACCCAGGTATCCAGCAAACAACTGACGACCCTTCACGGCAATTCGACCGTCCGGCTCGATGCGAAGTCGGATCCCGGGAAGTGGATGGGCCCGACTCTCCAGCGGTGAGCCCGGTCTGAGAGTCGCCACCTGGCCGAATGTCTCGGTCATTCCATAAGTCGGTAGAACAGGGAGACCGGCTTCCGCACCCTTTCTGAGCAGTCCGCCTGGAATCGGACCCCCACCGACAAGAACCGCACGCAAACCGTGGTACGGCCCCGCGTCGTGCTCGAGGATCCGGTGAAGCATCGTCGGCACAACCGAGACCATCGTTACACCCTCACCCATGGCGTCTGAGAACGTATCGACATCGAATCCCGGAAGGAGACGCACCGACCCACCGGCATAGATCGACCTGACCAGGATGGACATTCCAGCCACGTGATGAAGCGGCATCGCCAGTAGCCAGGTGTCGGACCCGTCGTGACCGAGATGTTTGGTGGAGGCGACGGAAGCGGCTTCGAGATTGTCCATCGTCAAACGGACACCTTTGGGACGGCCACCGGTGCCGGAGGTGAAGACCACCAGAGCCGTTTCGGCGGGTACGGCTTCCTGTGACTCCTCGACACTTGGGCCAAGCAGCAACGCTCCGTCGCCGGCGATAGCGGCAAGACAGTCGAACACCGAGTCGGAATCCAATCCGGGACGCAGTGCCGCGACCTCGCTAGTGACGCGTCGTACAACCTCAGAGAGGGTCTGTCCATAGCTCCAGACGCTGTCGACAGTCTTCAGAAACGGTCGATCAGGGTCAACTCGGCTCAACCATTCGATCACAAGACGATTCTGGCTCGTATCCTCTCGGTTCGTGGTTTCTGACATCTATGACTCTGCCGCCTGGGACGAAGTGCCCGGGTTCGACTTCACCGACATCACCTATCATCGCGCCAGAGAGGTCGGTGCCGTACGGGTCGCCTTCGATCGTCCCGAGGTGCGCAACGCCTTCCGTCCTCACACTGTCGACGAGCTTTATGTCGCTCTCGACCATGCCCGCCAGACCACAGATGTGGGTTGTGTCCTGCTGACGGGAAACGGTCCCTCCCCAAAGGACGGGGGCTGGTCGTTCTGCTCCGGTGGCGATCAACGGATCCGAGGAAAAGACGGATACAAATACGCCGACGGCGAAGAAGAAGAGACCGTGGATCAGGGCCGTGTTGGTCGGCTTCACATTCTCGAAGTGCAGAGGCTGATCCGATTCATGCCCAAGGTGGTTGTCGCCGTCGTGCCCGGTTGGGCGGTTGGCGGCGGACACAGTCTTCATGTGGTCTGCGACCTGACCCTGGCTTCGGAGGAACACGCCATCTTCAAACAGACCGACTCCGATGTTGCTTCCTACGACGCCGGCTACGGATCGGCCTACCTCGCCAGACAAGTAGGTCAGAAGAGGGCTCGGGAGATCTTTTTTCTCGGACGCGAGTACTCGGCTCAGGAGGCCTTCGAGATGGGCATGGTCAACGCGGTGATCCCCCATGCCGACCTGGAAACCGTGGCACTGGAGTGGGCCGCCGAGATTGCAGCCAAGAGCCCGACAGCGCAGCGCATGCTCAAGTTCGCCTTCAACATGATCGACGACGGTCTGGTCGGCCAGCAGATCTTCGCCGGCGAGGCGACCAGGCTCGGCTATATGACCGAAGAGGCACAGGAAGGCCGGGACTCGTTTCTCGAGAAGAGAGATCCCGACTTCAGCGGGTTCCCCTGGCATTATTGAGTGCTGACCAGGTGACCAGATTTCAGGCCTGGAGGACGGCCGCCCGCACCCACACGCTCCCGGCTGCCCTCGTGCCTGTTCTGGTGGGTGGTGGCCTCGCCTACGGCGACGACGTATACCGACTCGACGCTCTTGTCTGGACGCTGATCGGCGCCCTCTCGATTCAGGTCGCAGCCAACTTCGCCAACGATGCCTCGGACGCCAAGCACGGGGCCGATACGGAGAACAGGTTGGGACCACCGAGAATGGTGGCACTCGGGGTGATTACCCCAAAACAGATGTGGACCGCAACCTGGATGGCTATCGGAGTGGCAGGTGTAGCAGGAATTGCTCTGACCTTGATCGCCGGCCCTTTGATCCTGATCATTGGTGTCGCGTCGGTGATCGCCATGCTCGGCTACGTCGGCGGGCCGTTTCCATACGGGTACCGGGGACTTGGCGAGGTCTTCGTGTTCGTGTTCTTCGGTCCCGTGGCCACAGTTGGAAGCCGATACGTCCACGATATGACTGCCCCACTGTCGGCGTGGCTTCTGGCCATCCCTGTTGGGATGCTGGTCACCGCGATCCTGGTCGTGAACAACTTCCGGGACATCGAGACCGACGAGACAGCGGACAAACGAACCCTCGCGGTGATGCTTGGCCGAGATAGGACACGAACCCTGTTTGCAGTCCTCGTCTACGGGTCCTACCCGTTGATCGTTCTGTTCGCCGTGGTCGGCTGGACACCACAAACCACGATGTTCGCCGCGCTGCTCGCTCCATTCGCCGCCGGGCCGGTCCGGATCATCAATGCCAAGACCGATGGAATGGCATTGATCAGGGCGCTGAAGCTCACTGCCATGCTCCATCTGTGGACAGGAGTTGTCCTGGCAGCCGGCGCCGCGATAAGCCTCTGAAACCGAATGAAGGGCTCAACACGTCAAAGTGGAATGAGGAGAATCGCATTAATCCCGTTCCTGGCGCTGGTGATCACAGCCTGCATTGTTCCGACGAGCAGCCTCGAAGGGGCATGGCAGTTGGAGACAGGAACCTTCGACGGCGTGCCCATCCCTATGGTTGCCTCCCACCCGATCACGATGACTCTGGAAGGTGACCAGATCACCGGAACCGCCGCGTGTAATGGATACGGAGGCACATATCACGTCTCCGGAGGGCTCTTCTCCATCACCGAATTCGCCATGACCGAGATGGCCTGCTTCCCAACCGAGGTGATGGCGTCGGAGCGGGTATACACAAACGCACTCTTCAACGTCGAGGCAGCCGAGAAAATCGACGGGAAGCTGGTAATGAGTGGGTCACGAACGGAGATGGTCTTCGCCGAGTTCGAACCGGTGCCCACCGCCGATCTCATGGGAACCGTGTGGGTCCTCGATGGGCTGGTTCAGGGCGAGACCGTCTCGTCGGTCTCGGGTGAACGGGCAACTCTCGAGCTCTTCACCGATGGCTCGTTCATCGGGTCGACGGGTTGCCGCACGATCGTCGGTAGTTATGTGACATCCGGAGCCGAGGTGCAGTTGACCAACTTCGCTGCCAATGGCGAGTGCCCCGCCGAGCTTTCCTCACAGGACAGCCGAGTCATCAGCGCCCTGGAAGGTGGATTCCGCGTCGAGATAGAGGGTGATCGGATGACGACCTGGGTCGGCGGAGATGAACGCCTGATCTATCGGGCCGATTCCTGAAGTTTCTGAGATTTTTCTTGGTTTTTGGGTCCGAAACTGTCAACTCTTCTTTTGATCGAACGTATGTTCGCTGGTATGGACTGGAAGAGGGTTGCCAACGACGAGATCGACGAGACGTTGGCCCATTTTGTGGGTTTGACGTCTGCGTCTCAGGCCCGGGTCTGTGAACTGGTCGGTGAGGTCGACCGTCGACAACAGTTCCTCGCGGATGGTTCCCGAAGTCTGACGGACTGGTTGTCGGCAAGATTCTCCATCCGTAATAAGACGGCACGACAATTGGTTCTGTGGCGAGACGGCTTTGCGATCTTCCGGTGTTGTCTGAACGGTTCGCTGCTGGTGAACTTTCTCTCGACCAGACCGACGCCATCTCCCGGATGGCTACCGCTGACACCGGAACCGGGTTGATCGAGGAAGCCCTTGGTTTGTCGAACGCTCACCACCCAAACCAGACCTACACCCCAAACTCAATCACCTGGTCCGACCTCCATAGGGGCAGCCGCCCCCGCCTCCAGACCATCGACCTCAAGAAAACGCAGTGACCAACCGGCGGATCCGGTCCGCCACGAGATCAGGTTTCTCCATTGGTAGAAAATGCCCGGCCCCCGGGACGATCTCCAGCCCGGCACGTCGAAATTGGGCCGTCTGCTCGCGTGCGAATTCGGGTGGGATGGGATCGGAGCCCTCGCCGGCGAGAATCAGCACCGGGATCTCTATTTCACCGAGTTTTTCCCACGTGTCGTGGGCGTTGGAGGCCCGGTAGATGTCCGCTTCGATCTCGGGGTCGCAGGCAAGCTCAACAGGGCCCTCACCAACCAGTCCGCACTCAACGTACGCCTCCAGGGCGGACGGCACCCAATTGGAGAAGGCATCCCGAGATGCGAAGTTGTCTTTGGCGGCTCCACGTGAGTGAAACATCCTCTTTCGCTTCAAAGTGAAGACACTCAAGGGGTTCTCCTGTCGGCCGTGTGGGCCCGGAAAGACAGACGGCTCGATCAAGACCAGAAACCGAAATCGATCAGGATCGGCAAGCTGGGCCATCGTCAATGCCGTCGCACCTACCGAGTGACCCACTCCGATGCCACCAGGAATGGTCTCATCGAGCACCTGCTCACCAAATACTCGCCAATCGACCGGCAGATCCAGGGTTGGCCCGGTGCCGTGCCCCGCAAAATCCCATGTGACGCACTCAACGCCATCGAGTCCGGAGATGACCGGTCTCCAGACGGATCCACAGAAACTCGTGGCATGGGCGAAGTAGACCGTCATCGGCCGGCGAGGTTATACCGATCCGCCAGGGCATATGATCTGCTGTCTTGCCATACCTCTACGACTTCTCAGATGCAGACGGGTCTGATCGCGATCTCCTGGGCGGGAAGGGCGCTGGACTCGCTGAGATGACCCAGCTTGGTTTGCCGGTTCCGCCGGGATTCACGATCACCACTGAAGTATGCCGGGAAACGATGTCCACCGGCCAGATCCCGGTGGACCTCTGGGCCGATGTTGACGCAGCATTATCGAGGCTCGAGAAGGCAACGGGCAGAGTGTTCGGCGCAGGGCCGGATCCAATTCTTCTCTCGGTGCGATCCGGCGCCAAGTTCTCCATGCCGGGGATGATGGACACGGTTCTCAACCTCGGTATCAACGATGACATGGTCGAACCACTCATCGATTGGTCGGGGAATCCGCACTTTGTATGGGACGCATACCGGCGATTCATCCAGATGTATGCCACCGTGGTGTTTGACCTCGATGACCAGCCGTTCCAGGACATCTTGTCGACACTCAGAGTGGAACGAGGGGTCAAGGATGACTCGGAGCTCAATACCGAGGATCTGGAACGGGTGACTCGAATGTTTCAGGCGATAGTCGAGGAAGAGCGTCCAGGCGAGCTTCCCACCAATCCTCGAGAACAGCTTCAAGGTGCCATCGCTGCCATCTTCGCTTCGTGGGCCAATAGGCGTGCGATCGAATACCGGCGCATCAACCGCATCCCCGACTCGCTGGGAACTGCCGCCAACATTCAGATGATGGTCTTCGGTGACCTCGACGACGAATCCGGAACCGGGGTCTGTTTCACACGAGATCCTGCGACAGGGGCCCGTGTCACCTACGGCGACTATCTGCCGCGCGCCCAGGGCGAGGATGTCGTTGCCGGGATACGAAACACGATGACTCTCGACGAGATGTCCGCTCTCCACCCCGAATGCCACAGCCAGCTTCTGGACATCATGAGCGGGCTGGAGAAGCACTACAGAGACATGCTCGACATCGAATTCACCATCGAGAGAGGTGTTCTCCACATCCTCCAGGTCAGGTCCGGAAAGCGAACAGCCGAAGCCGCGGTGCGTCTTGCGGTGACAATGGCCAACGAAGGCCTGATCGACAGGGCGACCGCCGTCACCCGCGTAGAGCCTTCTTCGTTGGAACAACTTCATCGGCCGCGCATCGACCCGAACTCCGACGTCCAGCCGATCCTCACAGGCGTTGCCGCCTCCCCGGGAGCAGCAACGGGAGTCGTCGTGTTTGACGCCGATGCCGCAGTTGAGATGGCCAAAGCCGGAAAAGACTCGATCCTCGTACGTCCGTCCACGACCCCCGACGACATCCACGGAATGGCTGCCGCCGCCGGGATCCTGACAAGCCACGGGGGTAAGACCTCACATGCCGCCGTGGTGGCGCGGGGTATGGGCAAGCCCGCCGTCACAGGGGCCGCCAACCTCATTGTCGACGTTGCTGCCGGTCTCGCGCAGGTGGGCGATATAGACATATCCGGCGGAGATTTCATCACGATCGACGGGACAACAGGGGCCGTCTACACCGACCGGGTCGAACTGATTGCTCCGGAGAAGCTGCCCGATCTGAGCCTGCTCCTCGATTGGGCGGACGAGATTCGCACGATGGGCGTCAGAGCCAATGCAGACACTCCCGACGACGCGGCCGAGGCCCGTAAGCGTGGAGCGAGCGGCATCGGCCTCGCTCGCACCGAGCACATGTTCATGGGTGAGCGCATCCAGGTAGTGCAAAAGATCATTCTTTCCGAGGAGGATCGAGCAGAAGCACTCGAAGAGCTCGAACGTCTCCAGGTCGGTGACTTCGAAGGAATCCTCGAAGCGATGGACGGCCTACCGGTCGTGATTCGCTTGCTCGATCCGCCGCTTCACGAGTTTCTACCCTCACGGCTGGAGCTGGAAGAAGAAGCACTCAGAAGAGTGCGAGCCGGGCGTCCCATCGCAGATCTCATGGCCATGTCAGAGCAGGTTGCGCCGTGGGAAGAGGAGAACCCGATGCTCGGCCTCAGGGGTGTTCGTTTGGGTTTGATGTTCAACGAGCTCTATCGAATGCAGGCTCGGGCCGCTGTCGAGGCTGTGACGCGACGACTCGACGCAGGGGGCGACCCTGTCCTCGAGATCATGATCCCCCTTGTCTCCGCGGTTGAAGAGCTGCGAAGAATGAAAGAGCTTGTAGAGGAAGAAATCGCCGCCGCCAGTGAGCGAACCGGCCGGGAATACAGCATCCCGATTGGCACGATGATCGAACTTCCCCGCGCCGCGCTGACCGCCGGAGAGATAGCCGAGATTGCCGCCTTTTTCTCGTTCGGAACCAACGACCTCACCCAGATGACTTACGGCTTGAGCCGGGACGACGCCGAAGGCCTGTTCCTGAAGGACTACATCGAACAGCGGATCTTTCCCTCGGATCCATTCCAAACTCTGGACCAGGAGGGTGTCGGGCGATTGATGCGCATCGCTTGCACCGAGGGCAAAGCCGCCAATCCCGACCTCACGCTTGGTTTGTGTGGAGAACACGGCGGCGATCCGGATTCGATCGCCTTCGTCCACGGGCTCGGCCTCGACTACGTGTCGTGCAGTCCACCACGAGTTGAGGGGGCGCGGCTGGCAGCGGCGCAGGCGGAGCTAGACGCCGACTAGCGCGCCGACACCAGCTGCTCGATAGCTGCAAGAAGCTCGTCGACCCCGTCACCGGTCGTTGCAATCGTCACCAGGACTTTCGCTCCCCTGGCATCCGCCACCTCCCTTAGGGCCCTCTTCACATCCAACGCTCCCGAACGATCACCCTTGTTGACAACGAATAAGTCTGCGATCTCCACGATTCCAGCCTTGTCTGCCTGAATGTGATCACCCCAGGAAGGGCCGACGACCAGTACCACTGCGTCCGCAAGATCCATGATCTCCACCTCGGACTGGCCGACTCCGACCGTCTCCACAATGAGTCGGTCGAAGCCGGCCGCACTCATGAGTCGGATCGCGTCGGAGGACGCTACGGCGAGACCCCCCAGATGACCCCGGGTTGCCATTGACCGCACGAACACGCCGTCATCATCGACATGAGCCTGCATCCGAATGCGGTCGCCCAGAATCGCTCCGCCCGTGAGGGGACTCGATGGGTCGACTGCAAGCACTGCGACAGTCTCGCCCTTGTCCCTGATCATCTCGATCAGGACCGCGATCAGCGTCGACTTCCCCGCCCCGGGAGGGCCGGTGATCCCGACGATTGCAGTGCGGCGATCACCGACTTCACCCAGCGGCTTGCCGCTCTCGATGAGTGTTATAGCACGGGCAAGGGCCTTGCGATCGCCGGAGCGGACGGCCTCAACGAGAGATGGTTCCATCGGCGAGAAGCCTACGAGTAAAGCAATTACAGCGAAGGAAGCGTTATGCCGAGGCCTTCGGCGGCCTCATCGAGCGTCGATGGAGCATCGGCGGAGGCAACGACTTCATGAACTCCGGGAACGCGATCCATAAGGATGCGTTCGATTCCAGCCTTCAGGGTCATCATCGACAACGGGCAACCACCACAGGCGCCAACCATCTGGAGACTCACCTTCCCATCATCGGTCCCCAGCAAGACGATATCGCCACCATCGGCCTGAACGGCGGGGCGGATGTAGTTGAGAGTCTCCTCGAGTTTGTCTTGATCGATGGGGCCATCGGCAACCGTCGACGGAGAAATTGATACTGGAGTCGCTTCTGTCATATGTACCTGGGAACCGATGCCTTCAAGATGTTGTTCCTGAGTCTAGTGGTGGGTCAGCCTCTCTCCACAGAAGCGCCAAGAGCGGCGAGACGACCCGCAAAGTCCTGGTAGCCGCGATCGATGTGCTCGGCACCACCTACTTCGGTGACGCCGTCTGCTCTCAACGCGGCTAGCACGAGAGCCGCGCCGGCCCTGATATCGGGTGACAGCACCGGACATCCGGAGAGCCGCTCGACGCCGCGGACGATGGCGTGTTGGGCCTCGATCGAGATGTCGGCACCCATACGGGCCATCTCGCCGACATAGCGGAATCGGGCGTCGTAGAGGTTCTCGGTGACCACCGATGTGCCCGATGCCAGAGAGAGAAGAGCCACCATCTGTGGATGCATGTCGGTGTGGAAGCCGGGGAAGGGAAGGGTCGAGAAGTCAACCGGTGTCGGGCGTTCCGGGCCCTTCACCCGAAGCCAGCCGTCGCCCCGCTCAACGTCGCAACCCGCGTCTTCGAGCTTGTGAAGCTCCATCCTGAGATGATCTGGATGGCACCCGGTGATGGTCACATCACCGTTTGTGATAGCAGCAGCAACGGCGAAAGTGCCAGCCTCGAGACGGTCCGGGATGACCTCATGCTCAACTGGATGAAGTGCCTCCACGCCCCGGATCGTCACGAGAGATGTTCCCCCGCCCGCGATATCGGCTCCCATCTCGGTCAACTGGCGGATCAGATCCTCGATCTCGGGCTCTCTCGCCGCGTTCACAATCACTGTCTCGCCGTCGGCAAGCACCCCGGCGAACAGAAGATTCTCCGTGGCGCCCACCGAGGGGAACGGCAGTTCTATCTCGGTTCCCTTCAGCCTGCCGTCGATTGAGCCAACCAACTCGCCATGAACCAGTTCGAACGAGACACCCATTTGCTCGAGACCGCTCATGTGCCACTCAATTGGACGTGATCCGAGATCGTCACCCCCGGGGAGGGCGACGCGTGCAACGCCACATCGAGCCAGCAGTGGGCCAAGAACCACAATGGAAGCACGCATTTGACGCACCAGGTCTATCGGGGCTTCGGGTCTGAGCTCTTCGGGGACCACCAGCCAGAGCTCATCTTCCCCCTGATCGACCTTGCAGCCGGTGTGCTCGAGCACCTGACACATCAACTCCACATCCACGATGGATGGAACGTTGGTGAGCCGGTGCCGGCCAGGGGCGAGCAGCGCCGAAACCATCTCTTTGAGCACGGCGTTCTTCGCACCAAGAATACCTACGGTGCCCGAGAGAGACCGGCCGCCCTCAACAACGATTGTCGACATTGAGGCGAATGTAGTTGTCACCCGGTGACCAAGCTGCGCCATCGCTCTTGGCTACCCTGCCACCGGTCATGAGAATCGCCGTCGGCTCGGACCACGCCGGGTACAACCTCAAAGAGCATCTGGCCTCGTGGCTCGCCGAATCGGGTCACGCTGTGTACGACCTGGGCACCCATACCAGCGATCCTGTCGACTACCCGGACTATGCCGCCTCGGTTGCCCAGGCGGTTCTCGACGGACGTGCCGACCGAGGCATCATTGTTTGTGGTTCGGGAGCGGGAGCATCTATCGCCGCCAACAAGCTGAGAGGTATTCGCGCTGCCGTCGCCCATGATGCCTACACGGCTCACCAAATGGTCGAGCATGACGATGTCAACGTTCTCTGTCTTGGATCGCGGGTGATCGGAGAGGCTCTCGCCGAAGATCTCATCGAAACCTTCGTCGAGGCCAAGTTCAGCCGGGAGGATCGCCACGTCCGCCGACTGGACAAGATTCGAGCATTAGAGGCCTAGTTGCTCGCCTGGGCGATCTGCACCATCGCCTCCAAGCCGGGGACGCCAACCTCACCGGAGAACCGGCCAAGGTTGGTGTTCTCACCATCGAGCACAACGTAGAAAGGCGTTCCCGTCATACCATAGGCCAGCACGGCACTGCCCTGGGCGTCATCCATGATGACCGGCACCGTCCATCCCTCGTCTTCGAGCCAGTCCTGAGACGGCCAGTTTGGTCGGAGCTTCTCGGAGAGAACGGTGATCGAGTACATGTCGACGTCGCTCGGCAAGCCGCCGGAGTTGATCCAGTCTTGGACCACCGGGACTTCGACCTGACAGTGTGGACACCAATGAGCGAGAAAGATGACGATCTTGGCGCGACCATCTGCGGCGATGGAGTACTGATTGTCGTTCCAGTCACCGCCACTCACCGTCGGAGCAGCAGCCCCGAGGGCGGGGTCGGTGGAGGGATCTTCGAGGAAGGGGAGATTGGCCCCCTCAACCGTGATCTCGCCAAAGGCAATCGACTCGTCCAGCGACTCCTCGCTGGCAATCGAGAAGGCCAGGACGACGATCAGGCCAAGCCCGACGACTCCACCAATGATCCAAAGGATGGTCCTATTCAAGGTTGGAAGCTCTCACGTAGAAGGCCAGCAAGACGACGATCAGGGTAAACCCGGCTCCAGCCATAAAAGGAATGCTGACAAACCCGAACATCTCGACATATCTTGCGGAGCAGGGATTCAGAGGATCACAGGATCCGCCTTCCAGAGAGGGGTTCATCTGGATGAGGTAATGCCAGATCGAGATGGCGAGACCACCAAGAGCCAGTGGGAGTCCGTAGTACTTGGCAGCGGCCTCCTTCCTGATCGCGCCAACCAGGAGGACCACGGAGAGCGGGTACATGGCTATCCGCTGGTACCAGCACAGACGACAGGGAACGAAGTGGATCGCCTCCGAGTAGACGAGTGACCCGAGCGTGGCCACGAGAGCGACCAGCCAGGCAAACCAAAGTGGACTGTCTCCGAGTCCGGCGGCGGCCTCCGGCCCCTTGACCAATCGATACACAACCAGACCAACGGCAATGGCGAGAGCGGCCAGGGCGAGCATGGCCACAAGCGTGTTGTAGAAGTTGACAGCCTCTGCGGACAACAGATATTCCCTAACGTTGGATCGCAATCCCGGCCAGATTCGTACTGGCTTTCCCGGCTTGAAAGAACCGTTCAGGCCCCCTTTCGATCATAGCCTCGACCTTGAAAAACCGGACCTGACCTGGGGAGTGATCATTTCCCGCGGTAGTCTCTGAGTACAGCAAGAATGCCGCCCGCCGCGAGGATCTCACGCATCTCCTCCGGCAGTGGATCACCCTGGAGGGAGGAACCGGTCTCGACGTTGACAACCCGACCTGAGCCAAGATCGATCTCGATGCCGTCACCATCGGTAAAAGCCCCATGAACGCCGGCGCACACGAGGATCGGCAACCCCACAGCGATCGCGTTGCGCATAAAGAGCCGTGAGAGGGACTCGGCGGCAACACAGGCCACTCCCAGGACCTTCAGATTCTCCGCAGCCGTCTCCCGACTCGATCCACACCCGAAGTTGCGTCCCGCTACGATGATGTCCCCGGGTTCGACCCGGGGAGCGAACGCCGGGTTGACCGACTCCAGAGTGTGGGACTTCCGAACCTCGACCGAATCGACGGCATAGGCACCCGGGGACAGCACATCCGTGCTGATGTCATGGTCGAATCTCCACACCCGGCCTGTCAGCAAGTTGTCGCTAGCCACTGGCTGTCTCCATCTGCCGGGGATCAGCGATCTGCCCGACGAGGGCCGACGCCGCCACGGTCGCCGGCGATGCAAGGTAGATCTCGGCCTCGGGGCTTCCCATCCGTCCGATGAAGTTGCGGTTGTGGGTACCGATACAGCGCTCACCGGGCCCGAGGAGCCCGCCGTGTCCCCCAAAACAGGGACCGCACCCTGGAGCGAGGACCGAAGCACCGGCATCGACGAGCGAGGCCAGAACACCCGTTCTCATGGCCTCCTGAAGGACACTTCGGGACGCCGGGACTACCAGCAATCGAACTTCTGAAGCAATGTGTTGCCCGTCGAGAACCTCTGCTGCCACCCGCAGGTCCTCGATCCGTCCGTTGGTGCACGACCCGATGAAGGCCTGGTTGATCGCGAGACCCTCGACATCGGAGACGGGCCCGACCCGGTCGACCTCATGCGGCATTGCGACCTGTGGCGGTAGGTCCGAGAGCGAAATCTCGTGGACGGCCTCATAGCTCGCATCGGAATCCGGCCCGAATGGCCCCGCATCCGTGCCTCCGTGGTCCCGCAGATAGGCGTCGGTGACCTCGTCAGCGGCAAACAGGGCGAATTTGGCTCCCATCTCCAGCGCCATGTTGGCGACCGTGAGCCTGCTCGACATGTCAGTCTTCGTCACCGCTGGACCGGCAAATTCGATGGCACGGTACTGAGCGACGTCTGCACCAAAACGCCCGACGAGATGAAGGATCACATCCTTCCAGGAGACTGCCGGCAAGAGGCCACCGGCCAGTTCGAAGCGAATGGTCTCCGGCACCCGGAACCAGAGTCTCCCTGTGGCAAGGGCATAGACCATGTCCGAGGTGCCGATACCGGTGCCCCCGGCGCCCAGCGCTCCATAGGTCGTGGTGTGGGAATCCGTTCCCACGATCAGCATCCCCGGCCGGACGTGGCCCCGTTCGGGCAGCAACTGGTGACAGATCCCCTCGCCGGCGTCGTAGAAAGCGGTGATGCCGAGCCGGGAAACGTGTTCTCGGATCCTATGGTGGATGGCCGCTGCTTCAGCCGTTGGCGCAGGGACCAGATGATCGATCACCACCACCGTTTGGTCCGGCTCGAAGACGTTGTCCACGCCTACGTCGCGGAGCAGGTCGAAAACTTGGGCAGCAAAGATGTCGTGCAGCAGGGCGAGGTCGATATCAGCCACGACGAACTCCCCCGCCGTCACACTCTCGCGCCCGGCCGCCCTCGCCAGGATGCGTTCCGCCAGCGTCATGCCCATGGGAGTGAAATCTCCATCAGCTTGCTCCCAGGCTCCGGCCGCCGCAGACGTAAAGCGTCTGGCCCGTCACATAGGAGGATTCATCCGCCGCCAGGAACAACGCGGCGTTGCCGATGTCCTCCGGCGTGCCGACACGACCCGCCGGGATCGTCTTGACGAGACGCTCCTGAACCTCCTCCTCGAGCCCGCGGAAGAGCGGCGTGTCCACCAGTGCCGGGGCAATGCAATTCGCGGTGATCCCATAACGGGCCATCTCGAGCGCCAGCGTGCGGGTCAAGCTGATCACAGCACCTTTCGACGCCGCGTAGTTCGCCTGACCCGGTCCACCCAGCCAGGCTCGTGACGAGATGTTGATGATCCGGCCGGACTTCTGCTCCATCATGTGTGACACAACCGCCCGGCAGCAGAGAAACTGAGATTTGAGGTTCACTTCCAGGACGGTGTCCCAGTCCTCCTCGCTCATCTTGGCCAACCAGCCATCTCGCGCCATACCAACGTTGTTCACCAGGATGTCGACCCGGCCATACGTGTCCAGTGCCGCTGCGACAAGACGCTCGGCACCTTCGGCGGTTGCGACGTCGGCGGTCTGACCCGCGGCGTCGAAGCCGGCGGCTCGGAAATCTGCCACCACCTCGTCGACCTTCTCGGGTACCAGATCGTTCACCACGACCCGGGCCCCGGCTCCGGCCAGCGTCCGGGCGATGCCCTCACCGATGCCCTGACCCGAACCCGTGACGATGGCGACTCTGTCTTTCACGTTCATGCTCGCTACCTCCTCTATCTCAGCGTCCCTTGAATTCGGGTGGCCGCTTCTCGATAAAAGCCTGGATTCCTTCGTTGCGGTCCTCACTGGCGCGCAACACCGCATGACTCGTCGATTCCAGCTCCAACCCGGTTTCGAGGTCGGTCTCCGTGGCCCGATTGACCAGCGTCTTGACCCGATCATGCGAAAGGGGGGCGCGGTCGGCGATACGCCGGGCCAGCGCCATTGTCTCGTCCATCAGGTCATCGTCGGGCACCACACGGTTGACAAGACCCATACGCGACGCATCTTCGGCACTGACGTGGTCAGCGGTGAACATCAACTCCTTGGTGAAACCGGGTCCGATCAGACGGGTAGCTCGCTGGGTACCGCCTGCTCCCGGCAGACTCCCCACCTTGGCCTCGGGAAAGCCGAGCCGGGCCCCCTCTGCCGCGATTCTCAAGTCGCCGGCCAGGGCCAGTTCGAGACCACCCCCCAGGGCGTAGCCGCGGATGGCGATGATGACCGGCATGTGAAGATTCTCCAGACGACCGAAGACGCTGCGAACAAGCAGCCCCAGCGGGTCATGGATCAGACCGGGCTCGAACCCGGAGCCCCGACTCTTCAAATCGGCGCCCACGCAGAATGCCTTCTCTCCCGATCCGGTCACAACGAGGACACGGGTATCCGGATCGTCCTCTATCTCATCGAGGATTCCGGCCATCATCTTCAGCATCGCCACGGTCATGGAGTTGAGCGCTTGGGGTCGGTTCAGCGTGAGTATCCCCACGGCCCCGTCGCGCTCATAGAGAACCGGGTGTTCTTCTTCGCTGGTGTTCACTTTCTCATCCGTCAATGCCGACTCCTCTGTTCACCGTTCATCGATACCGTTCAGCACACCGCTGCGAACCAGCTCTCGGATTTCGTCCTGCTCGAACCCGCACTCGCCGAGGATCGCCTCGGAGTGCTCACCGGGTAGTGGCGGCGGCCCGGAAACATCGCCACGGGTCTCCGACATGCGACCCGGGAACACCGGCGCGCGGATCTCGCCGATTGCAGGGTGCTTGACCGTCACTAGAGCATCACCGTTGGCGACGTGGTCCTCAATGACCAGTTCCTCATACGTCAGCAGCGGTCCGCAGAGGACGTCTAGGTCGTCGAGCAGCTTTATCCACTCCGCGGTGCTCCTGGTGCGAAACAGGGGCTCCAGGATCTCACGCAACCCAGAGCGGTCCCGAACACGCTTCTCGTTGGTGTCGAAGCGCGGATCGGTCGCGAGCTCCGGCTTGCCCAGGGCAATGCAAAGCACCGGCCAGCGCTTGGAGGTGTAGGCGGCAACCATCAAGTGCCCGTCGCGAGTCGGGTATGCCTCATTCGGGGCGGCGTAGGGAGCTGCGCTTCCCAATCGCTGCGGTGACTGTCCGTCGGCCAGGAACATCGAAAACGGGACAACCTGGTAGGCCAGGAGGGAATCGAGCAGGGAGACATCAACCCTTTGCCCGCGACCTGTCCGCTCCCTCGCCACGAGGGCCGCAAGGATGGTCGTCGACATGTACACGCCACCGGCCATGTCAGCGGCGGGCACACCCACCTTGACCGGTGGACCGTCAGCCGTTCCGGTCACACTCATGATTCCCCCCATCGCCTGGACGACTCCGTCGACGCCAGGACGGTCCCGCCACGGACCATGCTGTCCGAAAGCGGAGATCGCGGCGTAGATCAGCCGGGGATTACGAGCCTCCATGGCCTCGTAGCCGATGCCGAGGCGATCGGCCACCCCGGGCCGGAAACTCTCCAGCGCCACATCGCATCGCTCGGCGAGCCGCAGGACCACCTCGGACCCTCCCGATTTCTTCAGATCGATCACGACACTCCGCTTGTTGCGGTTCATGCCCAGGAACGCCGCGGCGACACCCTCCACGAACGGAGGGCCCAATCCCCGCCCCCACTCGCCACCGGGGGGCTCCACCTTGAGAATGGTCGCG
This sequence comes from Acidimicrobiia bacterium, assembly GCA_036446835.1. GTDB lineage: Bacteria > Actinomycetota > Acidimicrobiia > Spongiisociales > ZC4RG35 > SZUA-217. The sequence goes on along the minus strand of JAZFTT010000105.1, from coordinate 2,974 downwards.
CCCAGGTCGCCAAGGTGCATGGCACAGGTCGGCCCGGCAGCCCCCTGGGACAGGTCGAGCACCGTGATTCCCTCGAGCGCTCCACTCATGTGGCGTGTCCAAGACCGGAGGTGACACCTTCTCGCAAGGGTGCCGCACCTCGCACCGCAAAACGAGCAAGCTCCGAAGCGATCTCCTCGGGTGTCAGACCACCACCCGGCCGATACCAGCGGATGACCGAGTTGCACATTCCCAGGACAGCCTTCGCAGCAAGGCCGGCGTCCTGATTTTCGAACTCGCCCGATTTGATGCCTTCCTCGAACATGCGTCGGAATGTGAGTTCGTAGCGGTCCCGATTGGCCACATGTACCGCCATGAAGCCTGGCTCGAGGTATCGACCCTCCTCGATGAAACAAGCGACGGCATCCCGGTCGCGTATGGCAGCCACGGTGTGGAGGGCGACCGCCTTGGCCAACCGCTCCCGAATCGGCAGATCCGACTCCGCGACCTCTTGCACCAGAGGGGTGACCCGATTCACCGTCAACTCGATGATCTCCGAAAGCAACGCCTGTTTGCTCGGGAAGTGGTGATAGAGGCTCGATTTGGTGAGCCCCACCTCTCTGGCCAGCTCGGCCATGCTTGTCCCGTTGAACCCTTTCTGGCGGAAGAGAGCCGCCGCCTCCCGACGGATACGTTCCCTCGTGGTGGGTGTCTTGGTCATGTCGCGCCCACGCCAACAAGCTGCATTCCAGCGCGAAGAGCCTCCAGGTTCATCGCCTTGTGCCGGGGAGGAACTCTGGCCCCAACTGCCTGGCGCAGCGCTTGGGTATCGACGATTTCCGCAAGAGCTTGGAGCGCACCCAGAGCCACCACACCGGTGACGAGCTGGCCGCCGGAGACAGCTCGAGCCGTGTCGACCACCGGAAACTGGCTGGCGTCGGAGTTGAGTGAATCGGGGGCGCATCGGGTGTCAACGATCAAACGACCGTGGTCGGCAAGCTCTGGCAGGTACCGGGAACACGCCTCGTGACTCAAGACGACGAGGATGTCGATGTGATCCGCCAGCGGGAAGCCGATCTCCTCTGTGGCGATCACGACATCTGACCGGCTGGCGCCACCACGGGACTGGGGCCCGTATACCTGACTATGGGTGGCATTGGCTCCGGAGAGGATCGCAGCTTCAGCGAGGATCCGACCGGCCGTGACAACGCCCTGACCACCCGCACCGGCAATCCGAATCTCACTACGACTCATCTGGCTCGATCCTTCGGACTCCGGCAAACACCGGCCGTACTTCGCGCTGAAGGACACCGGTCATCATCCCGGCCGGTGTTGCCGAGGAGGGCACATGGTTCACAAAACTCTTGGTAGACAACGGACCGGCAACGCCCGCGTCACGGCGCGCCAACCAAGTCAGCATCTCGGCGCCCCCACCGACGTTGTTGTAGCGCCCGTAATACTCCGGACAGTCGCTGATGACCTCGATGAATGAGAAACCACGGTGACTCATACCGTCTGCCATGACCTTCGTCATCTCGATGGGCGTGGCGGCAAGAACGCGAGCCACATAGGACGCACCGGCTCCAATGAGCAGCTTGCAAGCATCGAAGCTCGGCTCGGTGTTACCTGCGGGCGTCGTCGATGCGACAGCTCCTTCAGGAGTGGTGGGGGCAACCTGGCCTCCGGTCATCCCGTAAATCGAGTTGTTGAGCAACAGAACGGTGATGTCGATGTTCCTCCGGGCGGCATGGATCAGGTGGTTGCCACCAATGGCGAGACCATCTCCGTCTCCGGTCACCACCACGACATTCAGCTCGGGGCGAGCGAGCTTGAGCCCGGTCGCGAAGGCGGGAGCGCGGCCATGGGTTCCGTGCAGCGTGCAGAAATCCACGTAGCCCACCAATCGGCTGCTGCAACCGATCCCGGCCACCATCGCCAGCTTGTCCCGGTCGAGGTGAAGCTGATCGACGGCTTCCAGAAAGGCCCTGAGCACAATCCCGTGGGCACAGCCGGGACAGAGGACATGCGGCATCGTCCAATCGCGAAGGTAGGACTTGACGTCGGTCATGGTTGACCACCTCCTCCGGACATGACGACGTCGAGGAGCTCGGTAGGGGTGATCGGCTCGCCGTCGGCGCGCAGGTGCCCAACGATCTCAGCTCGTCCAACGGCAGCGCGCTCTACCTCGCCGATGAGCTGTCCAAGGTTCATTTCGGACACAATCAACGTGTCTACCTGGGACGCCACCTCGGCGACCGCTGAGTACGGGAAGGGCCACAACGTGACCGGCCGGATCAAGCCGGCCTTGACACCGGCGGAGCGCGCCCGCTGCACCGCCTCTCGAGCCGACCTGCCCACGATCCCGTAAGCGAAGATGGCGATGTCCGCATCATCGAGCATGAAGGTCTCCACCTCGGAGATCTCCTCCGTATGGGCCTCGACCTTCCGATGGATCCGGGTGATGAGTGCCCCGGCCTCAGCTGCATCAGTGGTCGGAAAACCACGCTCGTCGTGGGTCAGCCCGGTCACGTGGAACCGGTAACCGTCTCCGAATGCGGGCAAGGGAGGCACGCCGTCGCCCGGCGCCGCCTTGGGCCAGAAAGCGGCGGGATCGCCGTTGGGGCTCAGCCGGCTCTCCACTTCCACTGATTCGGACAACACGACGCTCTCGCGGGTATGGCCGATGATCTCGTCGTAGATGATGATGACAGGGGTGCGGAAACGTTCCGCCAGATTGAATGCCCGAACGGTGAGATCGAACACCTCTCCCACCGACGATGGTGCGAGAACGATTGCGGGGTGGTCACCGTGGGTGCCCCAGCGCGCCTGCATCACGTCGCCCTGAGACGGTGATGTCGGGAGCCCGGTACTGGGACCGCCGCGCATGACGTCGACGACCACGCACGGGACCTCGGCCATGGTGGCAAACCCGATGTGCTCCTGCATCAACGAAAACCCCGGTCCGCTGGTGGCGGTCATGGCCTTCGATCCGGCC
>JAZFTT010000104.1:0-7277 GCA_036446835.1 Acidimicrobiia bacterium | reverse complement strand
ACACTTATGTACGCCTAGATCGGAGGTTGGTCGCAGCCCGGTGGTATAAGTACAGCCATGGATTGGGAAGTAGGCCAGGCGTACTCGATCGAGGCAGAAGGTCCCGATGGTGAGACGGTCTATTTGGGGGAAATGATGACTTACCTGGGCGAGCTGACGATGGAGTGGACGGCCCACCAGGTCCACGTGTTCAGAACCCAGAACGGCTCCCTCTTAGGTGTTAGAGATGAGGACATAGCCAGTTGGAGTCCGTCTGGCTAGCTGACTCTTCAACTGATGTATCGCCCGCACACAACGGCTGCGAGGTCAAGTGGTCATTGCAACATTTCGGCGAGTTTCTCTGATGGTGACATCCCATCGAGGGTCTGTCGAGGTCGGCCGTTGAGGGAGGGCGCAGCCCTGTCGAGGTCAGCTTGGGTGAGTTTGGACACCCCCAGAGACCACAGCCGTTATATGCGGGATTCCGAATTTCAGTTGATCTTCTCGATGTCGTTTGGTTTCCAGGTCTTGTCGAGAATCGGAGCTTCGGGGCCGTATAGGCGGAGCAGGACGAACCAGCCCTCATCGGGGATGGTTTTTACCCAGTTCTGCTTCATGCCTTTTGGCGGTTCTGGACCGAAGTAGACATCTACCGATCCGTCGTCGTTAGTTATGAGGCGGTCTTTGCTCGACTTGGTGGCAGGTGAGCCGGTATTGATGAGGCTGCGGGTCTGGTTGCTGTACACCGGTATCTGCCAGAACTGAGCCACCGGCACCTCGGCGGGCATTGACAGCTTGTAGGTGTTCGAGCCGTTGAGCATGTCGCCGTGAGCATCTTTGTAGGTAGTGGTGTAGAAGATCCCGGTCCCGGGCTTGGATGGCGCAGCGGCGGTCACCCCGTTGCCGATGAGCTGGTAGTAACTCGCCCGGGCCTCGACCTCTTGGTATTCGCCGTTCGGCATGAACTCGTAATCGGTGTAGTGGAGGATCTTCTCCCATTGACGATCTTCGTATACGAGTTTGCCGTCGAATCGGTTGTTGAATGCCATAGATAACACGATGTCGTGGCCAGTCTTGGCTGCACGGGCAAGGATCCGCCGGGCCCGTTCGTCGGGTTGGAACGGCTGACCTCTTCGGATTCCTAGACTCCTCAGGTTCCCGATGGTTGACAATGCCATCTCGGGGACGCGATCGACGGTGAGGGCCTCGGCTAGGAGCTCGAAGAGACCCTCGTCTTTGGGCCAGTCGCCGTCGAATGGTGTGTCGTCCATGACGATGAACCTGTTGGGTTTGGGGTGGTCGGCTTCGCTAAGCGCATACATCTTCACTGTCTTGGCGTGCTCAATGGCTGCGTCGAGGCCAGCTACAGCCGGGAAAGTTCTGAGAACGACCTGAATGTGATCTGAATGTTTGAGCTGAACCAGGAAGTACCCATCGGGGATCTCTCCGTCATAGCCCACCGGCAAGAAGAGGTACTTGCCGCCTTTGCCGCCGTCCGGGCCGAGATTGCCGATATCGGCCACCCCATGCATCCACAAATCCCAAGAAATTCCCAACGTCCCAGGCGGCACCTCGACGACAAGGGGTCCAACCTCAGCTGTGTTAATGAGAGGAGGCCAGACATAACAGACCTCGTCATTCGCAGTCATGATCGTCTGATTGGGGCGCTGCTGGTTGAAGATCAGGAACGCCATTTCCCCAGGCTCAACTCCCCCGTCCCGGTGTACGGCCTTCCACATACCCATGTTCGACATCAGCGGTGTCGCCCACACATACGCCTGAACGGCTGCCTGATAGTCGAACTCTTCGAACAAGGCTTCGGCGGTCGCGTCTGTCGGATAACCCGCCTCGAATACAAGATCGTCCATCGCTACTCCTGATCAAAGGCCTGGCATCTTACCAAGTGCGACGCCCAAAAAGCCTCTGAGGACCCGCACATAACGGCACCTATGCGTAACCGGTCAGGGCTGCAAAATGCCGGTTATGGTCGACTTCGGGTTGGCCTTATGGATGGTCGATTCGGATGTGTTTGCTGTTGCGGTGTTGATTCTTTTGGCGATGTCGGTCGGGTCAGGTGGTTAGTGAGCGCCTAGTCGTCGGCCGCAGAGATCGGGTCGAGACCGTAGGATTCGCGCGGCATGGGGATTCGTAAAGCGGAGTTCGATCCGGACCTCGAGACGGAATACCTGGCGAGTCGGGTTTCCGCGCAATATGTCCTGGCCCGTTGGTACATGGGTTTTGGGGCATTGTTGTTCCTGGTGCTTGGGGCTTGGGATGAGATGATTGATCCCGGTTCACTGAACTCGACCTGGCCGTTTCGGCTGGCAACTGCTGCGGCGTTTCTGATCTTGCTGACGTCGACCTGGACAGCAACGTCTGTCAGAACATATGAAGTCAGCGGCACGGCAGCGTTCGGCATTGCAACAATCGGGTTCGGTCTCATTGTTGGTGAGATCGACGGTGGATACATTGCGGGCGTCGGAGGATTCCTCGTTGCGATCAGTATTGTTGCCCTAAGCCTTAGCCATCGCGATGCTCACGCTTCACTTGCCGTCCTCGTGTCCGCTCCGATACTGGTCTACGCGTTTCGTGGCGCTACCGGTGTCGAAATCGCGAACCTTGCTCTTTGGCTTTTGGCGTCGGCTGGATTTGGGTACATAGCTTTTCTTCATACAGATGCAACGCACAGACGCGTCTTCATCGCCGAGCGCGCTCTGGAAGCCGAACGAGACAAGGTCGACTCTTTGATCCGGAAAATGGTGCCCGGGCCGATAGCCGACCGGCTTAAGGATGGAGAGAGGGACATCTCTGATCGCTTTGAGGACGTGACCGTCCTATTCGCCGACATTGTCGGTTTCACCCGGTTCTCAGAAGCCCATGATCCCGAGATGATCGTAGGACTGCTCAACTCTCTCTTCAGCGGCTTCGATGCTCTTGTTGCTAGTCACGGCTTAGAGAAGATCAAAACGTTGGGTGACGGATATATGGTTGCCGGGGGAGCACCACTGCAGCAATTCGGCCACGCGACAAGGGCGGCTCGGCTTGCTCTGGACATGCGCTCGAACATCGCCGTCTTTGGCAAGGAGAACCAAGTCGATTGGCGGTTGCGTATCGGTATCCACTCCGGTCCGCTAGTCGCCGGAGTGATCGGCACCGAACGGCTCGCGTATGATCTCTGGGGTGACACCGTAAACGTTGCCAGCCGACTGGAGTCCACTGGCGCCAAAGGCGAGATACATATCTCCTCAGAGACAGCCACGAGACTTGACGCAGAATTCGAGTTAGAAGCCCTAGGCCCCGTAGCAATGAAGAACAGAGAGCCAGTAGACGCCTTCCGTCTTGTAAGGGCAGCGACCTAGGACGATCACTCTCCGGAGTGCCCCGACACGCACATGACGGCACTTATACGTGGCTAGGCGGTCGCTAGGTTCGGGGGGTCGGCGTGCATTTGTAATCGTTTAGTGAGGGAGATTGTGATGAGCCTGGATGATTTTGCCCGGGTGTCGCTGTTGTTTGGACCGTCGCCGATTCATCCACTGCCGAGACTGTCTGAAGCATTAGGTGGAGGGGTCGAGATCTGGGCCAAGCGTGAGGACTGCAACTCGGGTATCGCCTACGGGGGCAACAAGGTTCGCAAGCTCGAATTCCTGGTCGCTGAAGCGTTGGCTCAGGGATGCGACACTCTGGTTTCGATTGGGGGAATCCAGTCGAACCACACTCGTCAGGTAACCGGCGTTGCTCGTCACTTGGGCCTTGGCGCAGTGACGGTCCAAGAAGGTTGGGTCGATTGGCCCGACATGAACTACGACACGGTCGGCAACATCCAACTGACTCGAATCATGGGCGGCGACATAAGAATCGATCCGGCGGGGTTTGACATTGGCATCCGTGACAGTTGGAAACGAGCTCTCGATTCGGTCGAAGCGGCTGGCGGCAAACCGTATCCGATTCCCGCCGGTGCGTCGGACCACCCCCTAGGCGGACTGGGCTTTGCCAATTGGGCGGTCGAAGTTGCGTCACAAGAGGCAGAAAACGACGTGTTCTTCGATCATGTCATCGTCTGCACGGTTACCGGATCAACTCACGCCGGGATGATCGCTGGATTCGCCTTGGAAGATCGTGACGATCGCAAGGTGATCGGGATCGATGCCTCGGCAACACTTGAACAGACAACCGATCAGGTAACCCGAATCGCCAATGACACAGCATCCAAGATCGGCGTCAATCGTCAACTGACGGAGGACGAAATCACCGTTGTGCCAGGCTACGAAGGACCAGCGTACGGAATCCCTGACCAACAGACCATCGATGCCATCCACCTCGCCGCACGAACCGAAGGGATGCTCACCGACCCCGTCTACGAAGGGAAGTCCATGGCAGGACTCATCGGAATGATTCGCTCCGGGATCATCCCAGCCGGGTCCAAAGCCCTATACGCCCACCTCGGTGGTCAACCGGCCCTGCCCGCCTACGCAGGTGCGCCCGGACTCGGCTAAAACCGGCCCGAAAATGACTCACGGGTACAGCAGAAGAGCGCGTTATGTGCGGCTGGATTGTCAGTGTGTTTGACTTGGATCGTGGATTTGAGTGACTTTCGGGTGTTGTCCTTCGACTGCTACGGGACCATGATCGACTGGGAGACAGGCATCCTGACCAATATTCGGCCTTGGCTTGATGTTCGGGGGGTGGAGGTCGATGACGTAGAGATTCTGGAAGCTTTTGGTCGGGTCGAAGCAGCCGAAGAAGCATCAACTCCCGACGCTCTCTATCCGAACATCCTGGCAAGGGTCCACGACCGGCTTGGGGCCACCTGGAACCTCGACCCAGACCCCACAGCAGCGGCCCGATTTGGTAACTCGGTCGGAAGTTGGCCGCCGTTCTCGGACTCTCATGAGGCTCTCACCAGACTGGGACGCCAATACCGGCTCGTCATTCTTTCCAACGTGGACCGGAAGTCGTTCGCCGCAAGCAGAGACCAGTTGGACATCGACTTCGACGCTGTTTACACCGCCGAGACGATCGGTTCCTATAAGCCTGACCCAGCCAACTTCGATTATCTGCTCGAAGCAGAACGGACTGCGGGTTACGACCACGAAGAGATTCTTCATGTGGGACAGAGCCTGTTCCACGATCACGTTCCGGCTGCCAACGCCGGTATCGCCACATGCTGGATACAGCGACCTTCTCCCGCAGGGAAACACGGGGCAGCGCAACCACCCGCAACCAGGCCAGAGGTGGACTTCCACTTCGCAACCCTCGCAGAACTCGCCGCAGCGGCAGGCAACTAAACCCAGCCCAAACTCGGATTAATGGTGCCTAATCACCGGCCCATAAGTGCCGTTATGTGCGGCTTGGGCCGAGGTTATTGTCGGCTGGATGGAAGATCTTTTCGTACCGCTGAGCTTCGAAGTTCCGGATTCTTACGCCTGGTCAGAGTTTCACCTGGAACCCTTGGGCGAGAACCACAACGAGCGTGATCACGCCGCATGGATGTCGAGCATCGACCACATCCGGTCTACTCCCGGATTCGATGAACAAGAAGAGCCGGATTGGCCGGTGGCTATGACGTTGGAAGCGAACTTGGAGGATCTGGTCCGACACGCCAAGGACTTTGAGGAGCGCATCGGCTTCACTTACTCAATCCTCGACGGTGACGATGTCATCGGCTGTATCTACATCTATCCAGGTCGCCGCCCTGGCCACGACGCGGTAGTCAGCTCATGGGTGCGTGAGAGTCGTGCCGACATGGATGCGGCGGTTTGGGAGGCGTTGTCTACGTGGATCGATGAGGCATGGCCTTTCTCGAATCCGCACTACGCAGCGAGAGGGTAAGCCGACCACAGCCGTTATGTGCGCCGTTAGTCCCGTGCTGGGCCGGAAGATTGATTACCCGCTCGCGGACATCTCCTCGATTGTCCAGGGTGGAGAGAACGTGAACGACGCTGCAAACTCGCTGGCCGAGGCCCCGTTATCTATGAGGGTTTGCATTTGCTCTGCGATGGCGGCACCGAACTCCGTTTCGCTCGGCGAGGTGAAGGCCGCGATGCCCTGATTGAATTCGAGGGGGATGATGACGAGATTCTGGTCTTGTGTCGCCGCATTGACTCCTTGAAGCCAAGAAGCGGCGTATGCATCAGCCTCCCCGTCCTCCAACAGGATCATGAGCTGGTCCGGGGATTGGACTGGAACCAATTCGAAGGCGATCCCGGCTTCCCCAAGGAGTCGAGTGAGGTCAGCCTCGAATTGTGAGCCTTCCAAAACGGCGATCCGCAATCCTTCAAGCCCCGCGACCTCGCCTACTCCAGCGCCAATCGGCACGATGACTGCTGGCCCGTCCATCAGATACGGCGTCGTGAACTCGACCAGGTCCTCACGGTCCGGAGTGACGGTCGTGTTACGGACCACGAAATCGACTCCACCGTCACGAACAGCGTCGAACCTGTCAGCAGAGGAAAGCGGAACCCAAGCAACCTCGACTGGGCCAATAGCGCCTTCGACAATGAGCCGAACCAATGCCGCCTCGAATCCCTCGTATTCGCCGCCCACACACGTGACCAGTGGCGGCGCGTCGAAATTCAGTACACCCACGCGGACTACACCGCGCTCGTTGATCTCTTCGATCAGACGACCAGGCTCGCCAGCCTCGTCGGCAGGCGCTGGCTCAGAGACGGTACAAGGAACCGGCAATGTCGTCGTGGTGGTCGTAGGCGCCGCAGTCGTCGGAGTTGGAACCTGTGTTGTTGGCGCCTATTGCGTAGCAGGTGTCAACGATGTAGACGTGGTGGTCGCAGGTTGATCGCTGGAATCGCCACCGCAAGCAGCCAAAGCCAACACCATGCAAAACACAACAGCAGACGTACGACGCATAGGGACCTCCCATGCCAACTCTAGAACTGACTCCCCCCTGGCGCCTGGAGGTTCACCTACACCCCGCCCATAGCCGGGCATTATCTACGGCTTGTCACCCTGAGCCAGGCGTATATAAGTGCCGTTATGTGCGGCTTGCTGCCGACGAGGAAGGGGGACCCCAAGGTTTTGAGGTTGTCCCCGTGGCGGCGAGTCGCCTAGCGCCAGCCGAGCTCAGGTGCCACCTGGGTCAGGATGTTCTCGAGGACGTGGGCGTTGTAGTCCACGCCGAGCTGGTTCGGCACGGTCAGTAGCAGCGTGTCCGCAGCCTGAATCGCCTCGTCGTCGGCCAGCTGTTTCACCAGCACGTCGGGCTCTGCGGCGTACGAGCGACCGAAGATCGCCCTGGTCTGCTCGTCGATCATGCCGATCTGGTCGCTGGAATTGCGGTC
>JAZFTT010000103.1:0-45798 GCA_036446835.1 Acidimicrobiia bacterium | reverse complement strand
CCGTTCGCTAGCCAAGGAGACTGTCATGACGCAAGACCCGAAAATCGGTAGAGAGATTCTGCCGATTCCGGACATCCCGGTGCAGACCGATCCAGGGATGCACGCCAATGACACGTCGGCGCCGCCCATCGTTCCGCTGCGTCGGCTCATAGAACAGCCTCTCTTAGCCACATAAGAACGAAGACCCTCGACTCCGAGCCGGCTGATACGGGACGGTTCACTAATATGGTGGATGATCACCCGCCCCGCCTTTGTTCCCAACAGGTCCTCAAAACATCCGGTGAGACCAGGAAACACCACGTCGACCTGACCAATGACCTGGTTCTGGAAGGCGGTGCGAACCTTGAGTTTGAACCAGCATTATTAGGGAGATACAGGCTGTTTGGCGCCGATTCGATCGCCGGTCTCTGCATCGAAAAAGTGAAGTTTGGCGGTGTCGACGATCAGATCCACTGATTCGCCTCTCTTCACTCGTGCGTCGGGGCTGACTCTGGCGATGAACTTGGATGTTTGGCCCAACGACGAGACGCTTTGACCAGTGTCTGCCAACAGTTCCACAATGTCGGGTGTTACTACCGGGGGTCGCTTGCTGGAAAAATGAACAAATGTCTCGGCACCCAAGATTTCAGTGGCTTCTACGTCGACCCGCATCGTCCGTTCATCGTCTGGACCAGCCACAGCCGCAGCTTCCATCGAGTGGGGCCGGATCCCGACCACTAGCTCTTCATTCATCCGGCTTTCGATTCCGGGATGTAAGTCGAGAGCGCGCTTGTCGACTTTGATCTCATAGTCGCCGGCCTTCACCCAGACCTCTTGGTCCCGGCTCTCTAATGTGGCATAGAGAAGGTTCATCGCCGGACTGCCAATGAAACCCGCCACAAAAAGATTGACTGGAGCATCAAAAAGCTCAGTCGGTGGACCGACCTGCTGGAGGTTGTAAGGACGGGCCGCGGACACTGGTCTGAGAACTGCGACACGATCACCGAGGGTCATCGCCTCCACCTGATCGTGAGTGACGTACACAGTCGTGGTCTCTAGCCTTAAACTCAGACGCTCGAGCTCGGCCCTCATCTGCACCCTGAGTTTGGCGTCCAAGTTCGACAGCGGCTCGTCCATCAAGAATGCGGCAGGCTCACGGACAATCGCCCGGCCCATCGCTACCCGCTGCCTCTGACCGCCAGACAATGCTTTCGGCTTTCGGTCCAAGAATTCGGTGATCTCCAGAATCTCTGCCGCTTCAGCCACCCGACGGGTGATTTCACTCTTCTTGAGCTTCTGCATTTTTAGGCCAAATGCCATATTGTCCCGAACCGACATGTGCGGGTACAGGGCATAGTTCTGAAACACCATCGCAATGTCACGGTCCTTCGGCTGGAGATCGTTGACAACGCGGTCGCCAATCGAGATCGTCCCTTCGGTAATCTCCTCCAAGCCGGCGATCATTCGTAGTGCGGTCGTTTTGCCGCAGCCCGAGGGTCCAACGAGAACAAGGAACTCGCTATCCCGGATCGTCAAATCAAGGTCACCCACAGCGCGGGTCCCATCCGGGTAGATTTTCCCAACACTGTCAAAGGTTATTTGAGCCATCCAACTCCTTCAAGAAAGCGAAAACTGACACCGAGATACCTAGATGGTCAAATCTTGGTAGGCGCCGAAGTTTCAGCCTGGGCGAAATGGGTGATTCGTGCACTATATACAATCCGAGATGGCCAGACGGCCAGCGAGATACCTTCTCTGGTACAAGACATATTGTAGGCCTGCGCCATTGGAGATTCTGGCCGACATCGGCCTCACGATCCGCTGCCTTGACTCCCGCCACCGCACAAACTTCGTCCGGTTCAGAGACATCGCCTGACACTCCAACGGCACCCAAGATGTCGCCGTCGGCGTCGCGGATGATGACCCTGCCGGGAGCGCCACAAGCCGGCCATCCGAGATCTCCGAATGACCACCGCCGAAGACAGGCAGGTTCTTGGCCCGCTGGTATACCAGCCGGCTGGGCAGCCCCATGCCGAGCGCCCCCAAGCCTTGGCGTTGGCGATCCAAGGTCTGAGAAACTCGGAACCGTCCTCGCGCCTCATTGCGATCGGATGCCCGCCGTCATCCACTGGATTGCCGGTCTCTCGCTCCACGATGCGGCGTCCTATCGCCTGTGGGTCGATAGTCGATCGAAGAGGCGGTCCAACCAAGTGAGAATGAGCCGTATCACCACCGGGGAAGCGACTATTCGGTGGCGCCCACCCGGTGTGGCACGCAAAAGGGCATCTTGGGCACTGGGTTATGACCATGTGGGTCCACCCGGATCGAAAAGGAGCCGAAAATTCCGTAGGATCAAGGCTCATGCAAACCCCGGACCAGGAGGAGAAATGGACCAAGTCGGACTGGTTGGGCTCGGGATCATGGGCACGGCTTACACTCACAACCTGTTGAAAGCGGGGTTCGGAGTTACCGGCTTCGACATCGAACCGGTCCGTCGGAAGGCTATGGAAGAAGCGGGAGGCCTGCCCACCGAATCTGCCGCCGCAGTCGCCGCCAACTCAGACGTCGTCCTTGTTGCCTTGCCCTCTGTATCTGCTCTCGAGGAAGCAGTCGAAGGAGAAGGCGGGCTCGATAAGGGCGGCCACAGCGACCTCGTCGTCGTGGAGATGAGCACCTTCCCCCTCCAAGCGAAGAAACGTGCCCGCGCCGCGCTTCGAGCTGTTGGAGTAACCATGCTCGATGCCCCGGTCAGCGGCACGGGTCTCCAAGCAGAGGCCGCAGAAATCGTCATCTACGCCAGCGGCGACACCACCACCCTCGACCGGGTCCGACCGGTCCTCGACGCCATTGCCAAAGTCACCTTCGACCTCGGGAGCTTCGGCAACGGTTCGAAGATGAAATTCGTGGCCAACTTGCTTGTCTCGGTCCACAACCTCGCGACCGCCGAGGCGTTCGTTTTGGGGATGAAAGGTGGGCTGGACCCGCAACAGATTCTCGATGTGGTGTCCGCCGGAGCTGGGAGTTCGAGAATCTTTGAGATCCGAGGACCGATGATGGTCGAAGACGCCTACCCGCCCGCCGCCAAACTCAAGATGTTCATCAAGGACATCGACGTCATCGGTGATTTTGGTCGCGATCTAGGAGTCCCAACACCACTCCTCGATGCGTGTCTTCCATGGTACGTGGAGGCGGTTGAGCAGCACCTCGGTGACTTCGATGCAGCGGCTCTCGCCCGGTTGTTGGAAGCGAAGGCCGGTTTCGCTCGTTAGCTGCCTATCGGAACTCCGCTACGGCTTCGGCGCATCCAGACTTGCTTGAAGCCATAGCCGCTTCGAGAACCGCAACGACTTCGAGGCCTTCTGGCCCCGCAGTCTCGGGTTTCGTCTCGCCCCGAATCGCCATCACGAACTCGCGAAGCTCGTCAGCGATGGTGTCGATGACCTCTACGGATTGCTCGCTACGGAACTGTTCTTGTGGAGCCTGGAAATAGAACCGGGTGCCGTCGTCGTCATTGATCGCGGCGCCTTTGGTTCCTCGAACGGCCACCGAGGTGGCGCGAGGGACCACGAACGAAGTCCCCAGATAACCCAAGGGACCTGAGTCGAACTCAAAGACGATGGATGTGGCATGGTCGATGGGTGGCGTCTCGAGAATCGCTTTGCTGAACGCAAACACGCACTTGATCGGCCCCAACAAGTAGGTCATCGTGTCGATCATGTGGACCCCGAGACTTGTCATTCCGCCCAGGGGGCTTTCAGTGCTATTCGCCCTCCAGTAGTCGGGATCGAAGCCGAGAGCCTTGGGAATCGACTGATAGGTATCGATCATCGTCACGGTCCCCAGCTTCCCGGTCTCGATGAGCTCTTTCAAGCGCCGGTTGGCCGGCTGACGCCGTTTGTTATGGCCGACCTGGAGAACGATTCCGACTTCTTCCGCGGCCGTAACAGCCCGCCTGGCGGAAGAAACCGTCAGGGCGAGCGGCTTTTCAACGAATACGTGCTTACCGGCCCCGGCCGCCGCCACGATCAGGTCGGCGTGGGTCGTGTGTGGTGTGGCCAGAAGGACACCGTCGACGTCGGGGGCCTCGAGGACTTGGTCAAAACTCTCAAAAGCTCGGCCGCCGTGTTGGTCGGTGAAGGCTTCCCTGGACTCGACAGTCCGGGCATACGCGCCAGCAGACTCCGCACCTCCGGCTATCGCTGCTTCAGCAAGGACGGTGCCCCACCATCCCAGGCCAACAGAAGCCAATCGCACCTTGTCAATCATTGTCGTGGCCTCACCTTCGATGTGTCCGTCTCGGCGCTGTGAATATATATGGGTCCACCCAACCCAGAATCAGCCCGAGACGGCCCCTGCACCAGGGACAAAGCGGCCGTCTCGCCCATCGATCGGGCTTCGATCCGAAGCGATCAAACGGCCCCGGAGATAGGTGGTATGGACGCGACCGATCAGCTTCCGCCCCGTGTACGGAGACCAGCCTGCCTTTGAGATCACATCATCGTCCGACACCGTCCAGGACCTCTCTTCGTCAACAAGCACCAGGTCGGCGTCAGCGCCGACACCCAGATGCCCCTTGCGGGGAAAAAGGCCGTACCGTTTTGCCGGCGCCTCCGAATACACCCTCACCACATCCTCCAGGGAAAGCCGCCTCCGATGGACTGCATCGAACAGAAAGGGCGTTGTGGTATCCAGACCAGGAAGCCCGAAGGGTGCGTCCCAAATCCCATGCTGTTTCTGCTGACGGGTTGACGGGGCGTGGTCGGTGGATACATGGTTCAGAACCCCTGTGCGCAACAGGTCCCACATCTTCTCCTCGTCGGCATCGGACCGACTTCGGGTAGGTGGGGTGAACTTGCGGAGCGGGCCCTCGGTGAGGACTTCGTCCTCCCGGAGGGTGAAGTACTGGGGACAGGCCTCGGCGACTAGATCGGCGCCTCTCCCCCGAGCTTCGGTGATGATATCGGCCACCGACGGACTGCTGACATGAGCGATGGTTGCTCGTGCTCCGGTGCGTTCAGCAAGGGCAGCCGCTACCGCTACCGCTACCTCCTCAGCTTCAAGAGTGCGCCATTCATTGAGAATTCCGTTGTCGTTTCTCCCCTGCTCACGCAGCTTTGCTTCTGCGTCGGCAGTCATGGTCTCGTCTTCGCAATGAATGAGACACACCCCACCGAATGAAGCCATGGCGGCGAGGGCTTCTTCGAGGCGGGCAGCGTCGAGACCCGGAACTCCGTGGGTCGTGCAGGTGAAGATCTTGAAGAACGTCACCCCGGCTTCCCAGAGGGCACCAAGGTCGTCGATGCGGTCGGGCCAGGTGTGTGCGGCCAGTCCGAAATCGATGTTGGATCGGCCTTCGAGGTACGCGAGTTTCTCCCTCAGGTCGGCAACACTGCGCAACGGGTTGGCATGGGTGTGCTCGACGATCGTGGTGACTCCTGCCACAGCGGCTGCCGCCGTCCCCGTCGGAAAGTCCTCCCGGTCGGTCGCCCCTGGATCCATGAGGTGAACATGGGTATCCACCATCCCGGGAAGAACGCTCAACCCTGTGGCATCGACGACCCGATCGGCCTGCTCATCATGATCACCGACGTGAACGATCCGTCCGTCAGAAACGTAGATGTGGGCACGGTGACGGCCGCGAGCAGACACCACGGTTCCGCCCTTGATTGCCAGCTCGTTGTTCACCGGGTCAGGGTCGAGCCCAGTCCGGGTTCTGCCCGAAGTCAGGCTGGAGGCCGGCAGCTTCGACTCCCGCGACAGCACAAACTTCGTCAGGCTCGGAGACATCGCCCGACACCCCAACCGCGCCGATGATGAGACCTTCGTCATCTCGAATGATTACCCCTCCGGGCAGCGCGACCAGGCGGCCACCAGAGATCTCGGAGAGCGCTCCCATGAAAACGGGAAGCTTCTTGGCACGCTCGTGGAGCAAGCGACTTGGCAGACCCATGCCGAGCGCTCCCCACGCTTTGGCTTTGGCAATCGAGGGGCGCATGAACTCCGAGCCGTCTTCGCGCTTCATTGCAATCGGATTTCCACCGTCATCGAGCACGACCACCGACAGCCTTCCCAGGTCGAGATCGCGGCCTTTGGCGAGCGCGGCGTCAATGATGACATCGGCCTCGGCGAGCGTGAGCTTTCTCATCGTGTCTCCATTTCGTTCAGCGACACTACCCGGCCGTTGCTCGGTCCTTTAGAATGAACGGTCTCTGGGTCAGCTTCCCGCCGTGCCAGACCGCCGAAATGGTGATCTCCCGATTGGGGTCCGCGGGCGAGACCAACAGGTTTGGTGATCATTGACGGGTCGTCTGCGCAGATTGGGACGTCTTGCCGTAGTGGACATAACGCCACTGAGGCAGGTATCGGGCTATCGCTGGCTGTTTGCCGGCATGTTCGTCATGCAGATAGGACGACAGCTAACCGTTGTGGCGGTCCCGATCCAGGTGTACGAGATGACCGGATCGACAATTGCCGTTGGCCTGCTGGGTCTGGCGCAACTAATCCCGCTGTTAGCGGTTTCGCTGATCGGGGGCGCTCTCGCCGACGCCATGGACCGAAAGCGGTTGCTCTGGATGTCTCAGCTGGTTCTCGCCCTCACCGGAGTCGGGCTGCTCTGGAACTCTCTAGCTGACAGTCCTGCGCTCTGGCCGCTTTTCGTGCTGAGCGCTATCAACGCCGGGATCTCGGCCATCGACTCTCCGGCCCGAGCCGCCCTCGTGCCCGGCCTCGTCGGAAGGGCACTGCTCCCGTCGGCCCTGGCACTGAATCAGACACAGACCAATGTCGCGAAAGCGGCCATTCCTGCGATTGGTGGCTTTTTGATAGCCACAAGCGGCTATTCCGTCACCTACGGCCTGGAAACACTGGCTTTCCTCGCCAGTGCCGTGCTCATCCTCCGCATTCCGAATGTGAAGACCGAGGGCGGAGGCAGTCCATTCTCGATGTCCTCAATCATGGAAGGATTCCGTTTCTTGAAACCACGGCGCATCATCCAAGCCGCCTTTCTCATCGACCTGAGCGCCATGGTCTTCGGGATGCCCACCGCGCTTTTCCCCGCATTCGGAACAGAGGTGCTCGGCGGCGATGCCTTCACTGTTGGCCTCCTCTATGGCGCACCGGGGATCGGCGCACTTGTTGGCGCATTGACGTCGGGATGGGTGTCGCATGTTCGCCGGCAAGGAAGGGCAGTCGTGCTGGCCGTCATCGGATGGGGTCTTGCTATCGCTGTTTTCGGCCTGACCTCCTCGCTAGCCCTGGCATTTGCAATGCTTGCCCTGGCGGGGGCGGCCGACGTCGTCTCTGCCATCTTCCGCGGCTCAATCGTTCAGCTGTCAGTGCCCGACTCGCTGCGGGGAAGACTGTCTTCGATGCACACGGCCGTTGTGGCCGGCGGACCGAGGCTCGGCGATCTCGAAGCAGGAGTCGTCGCTGCTCTCACCTCGGTCAGATTCTCAATCGTCTCCGGAGGTCTCGCCTGCTTGGTCGCATCGTTGGGCATCGCCCGTTGGGCACCCAGTTTCCTCAACTATGAATACGATCCCGACGAGCCCGAACTGGCGGCTCAGGCCAACCCTTGAGCCCTATTGCTTCAGTTGAGGCCGTAGAGGGAGGCAGCGTTGCCACCCGAGATTGCGGCGCGCTCGTCATCGCTGATTCCCTCGGTGGCCCCAATCAAAGCCAGCGGATCGGTCTCGCTCATGTCGAAGGGAAAGTCGGTGCCGAGCATCACGTGGTCAACTCCGACCACCTCCACGAGATGACGGAGATACAGGGGCTGAAACACCATCGTGTCATAGAAGAGTTTCTTCATGTAATAGCTCGGCGAGTGATCGGGGATCTTTACCCTGGTCTCAGGTCGGACCTCCCAGGTGTGGTCGGCTCGGGAGCTGTAGAACGGGAGATATCCACCTCCGTGGAGCAAGACCAGCCTGATCCCGGGGTGCTCCTCAAACAGACCGCTGAAGATCATCCGGGTCGCTGCGACCATCGTTTCCAGGGGGTTGCCGATGCAATTGACCAGGAAGTAGTCAGAAAGCCGCTGGCTTTCGGGGTAGCCACTCGGATGGAGGATCACGGGGATGCCCTTGGCCTCGACTGCCGCCCAGAACGGACGGAACCGGGGCTCATCGAGATTGTGGCCGTCGACCGTCCCGCCGATCTGGAGGCCCTTGAAGCCGAGGTCATCTACGGCTCGGTCCATCTCAACGATGGCGAGATCGGTGTCCTGAAGCGGAACCGTCGCGCCCAAAGGAACAAACCGATCGGAATTGTCGGCGGCCGCCGCCGCAAGATTGTCGTTCTGAATTCTCGCAGATTCGGCCGCTGCCGTCGCGGGGGCCCAGTAGAAATATTCGGATACGAATGTGGCGAGACCCTGGAGGTCGACCCCCATGCGATCCATGTGCTCGATTCGGGCAGCGGGGTCGGTCAGGCTGTCACGAATCGAAGGGAACATTACCTTATTTTGCTCTTTGGAGTCCTCGCCCATGAAGTAGTTGTAATGCTCATACTCGCTTCGACGATGGCCCTCGATCGGAGCGCGGCTGGCGGGGGTGGAGAGATGACAGTGGATGTCAATCGTTTTCATGATCTTCGCGCTCTTCTCGTGGAGGGTTCGAGCACCATAACGCCCGAGGATGACGGAGTCCGATTCTCGTGACCGGCCCGGTTAGAGACATGATCTGGACGGCGGGCGACGAGCCACGCCGCGAGCGTCGTCTGACCAGGCCCGCCATCTACCTGCTTCTGGCAACGGTGGTCCTCTTGCTGGGTTTCAACTGGCCCCTCATGGCCACGGCACTGGAATCGATCACTCCGATTTGGCTGGGCGTGTTCAGAGTTGCAGGAGCTTTCTTGGTGATTCTTTTCATCAGTGCCACCACTGGCAACATCAAGCTGCCGCCTCGGCGTGATCTCCCCATAATCGTCTCGTTGGCTGTTTTGCGACTGTCCTTTGTATTCGTTCTGGTATTCACTGCCCTGCGGTTGGTTCCGGCGGGCCAGGCATCGGTGGTGGTGTGGACAACGTCACTTTGGACGGTGCCCATCGCGGCCGTTTGGCTCGGCGAGAACATGAGCGGTCGGAGATGGACGGGCCTTGTCATCGGCATCGTCGGCGTTGTCGTTATCACCGAGCCATGGGGAAACGACTGGAGTCAACCCGGGGTCGCATCGGGCCACGGTCTGCTGATCCTCGCTGCAATCACCCTCGCCGCAACCTCGGTGCATATCAGGGCTCACCGCTGGACCATCACACCGCTTCAGGCGATTCCTTGGCAGTTGGCCGGTGCCGGGGTGATTCTGGGGTTGACGGCTCTCGTCGTCGAGGGCCCGCCGGCGATCGACTGGACCCCACAGCTGGCCGCGATTGTCGCGTACCAAGGGATACTGGCCACGGGTGTCGCCTTCTGGGCCACGATCGTGATATTGCGGAACCTGGCTGCCGTGTCGACCAATCTCACTCTCATGGCCGTTCCGGTTGTGGGAGTCGGCTCGTCGGCGATCATCCTCGGTGAAGAGATCACCACCGCTTTGATCCTGGGAATGGGGCTCATCCTTGCCGGAGTGGCTCTCAATCTTCTCAGCGACAGCAGCGAAGCCGCTGAAGCTGTCGACCCCTAGCTATTCGACGACTGGTCGCTCTGGAATGCGACTATCGACGTCCTCAGATGCTTCTCGACAGCCTTCACCGCCGCCTCGACATCGCGACGCTCCAACGCGTCAAGAATCGCAGCATGGTCCTCGTTGGCACCCTTGCGTAAGGACGGCTGATGCTGAAGAAACGCGCCAACGTACATCACTGAGGCATCCTGAAGATTGCGGATGATGGCCGCCAGACGAGGCGACGCTGCGCTCTCGTACACGGCCATATGGAAAACACGGTTTCGATCAACCCACTCTGCTGAGTGGGGCTCGTCGAGCATGCGACTGTGGAGTTGGCGTAGGCGCTCGATCAAATCGCTGCTCACTTTGTCGACGGCCTGTCTCATCGCAAGGGGTTCGAGCACCAGTCGCAGCTCGTAGATATCATGGAGATCGTCCTCACTGAGCTCGGTGACGATCGCGCCGCGGTGCGGGTCGAACTGAACCAATCCCTCAGTCGCCAGGTCGCGGAGAGCTTCGCGCAGAGGCGTGGTGCTCACATCCAACATTGCCGCGAGTTCGGCCTGCAACAGGCGACTGCCACTGGTCAGCTCGCCGTTGAGAATCGCTCTCCTCAGAATAGACCGGACGTACTCGTGGGCTGTTTGCCTGACGACAGGAGAACCCTCATCCGGCACGGAGATTCGGAGTTCGGGAACCGGATCCATAACCACCGATACTACAGATCGGGGCCGTCGCGAAACGGAATGATCCACGGATCTACCATGGGGGACCCGCTTCGAGGAAACCAATGAAAGCTGTAAGAGTCGCTGAGCCGGGCCGCCTGGAGGTGGTCGACGTTCCCACACCTTCTGACTCGAATCAGGTTGTCGTTCGAATTCACCAGGTCGGGATCTGTGGAACCGACACCAAGATTCTCAGCGGCGAGATTCCCGTCGCATACCCGAGGATTCTTGGACACGAGATGATCGGCGAGGTTGCCGCTGCGCCTCCGAATAGCCCCTACCCCGTCGGAACCCGGGTTCTTGTGGATCCCGGCGTGTCATGCGGATGGTGTCATCTCTGCCGGGCCGGGCGCACGAACCTATGCATCAATGGCGGGCTCCTTGGACGGGACACCGACGGCGTCTTCACCGATTACACCGTCGCGCCTGTCAACCGGCTGGTCCCGGTACCGGACACCATCTCGGATAAGGCTGCCGGGCTTCTCCAGGTGCTTGGCACGTGTGTTCACGCGGTGAGGCGAGTCCAGCCGTTCCCGGGTCAGGTGGCGGCAGTGATTGGGCTCGGAGTTACCGGCCAGCTCATCGCCCAGCTGCTCCGAATGCGTGGCATGAACGTGATTGGCATCACCCGTTCCGAGTGGAAACGAAGTCTCGCAAGCGATTTGGGAGCGGTAGCTGTGGCCGAGCCCTCCCAGGCGTCAGCCGTCCTCACCGAAATCACAGGCGGGAACGGACCAGAACTGGTGGTCGAGGCGGTCGGTACCGAGGGCACCCTCGCCGAGGCGATCAAATTGGTGGGCACTGGAGGGGAGATTCTTGCCTACGGAACGATCACAGGTGGCGGGAAAGGGCTCCCCTATTACGAGCTCTATCACAAGGAATTGACGTTGCACAACCCCAGGGCGGCCGTGATAGATGATTATGCCGACGGCGTGGGGCTGGCCGCAGCGGGTGCCATCCGGCTAGAGCCAATCGTGTCTCATGAACTCGATCTCGACGAGGCCGAGAGGGCATTCGAGTTGGTGCACGATCCTTCTTCAATGAAAGTGCTGATGAAGGTCGGTTGAGACCGAACCAGACAGAGCTCAACAAACCTCACAAGCGTTCATGAAGACCGCCATCATCGAGTAGTAGCCGATCGTCGCCGCCAATTCGACAACACCCTCCTCGCCGAGCCTGGCCCGGGACCGCTCGAAAACGGCATCGCTTACTTTGTCCGATCGGCATAGCTCCCGAACGAAGTCGACCAGCTCGGCGTCCGATGTGTCGTGAACAGGAGTTCGCTGAAGCACCGCGTCGACCGTCTCCTGGGATAGACCCGCTGCCAGAGCCAGGGCCGAATGGGCTGAAATCTCGAACTCACAATCACGTTCTACCGCGGTGGTGACAATCACCAGCTCGCGATCGCGATTGGACATGGTTCCCTCGTAGCGAATGACGGCTCCCAAAGCGGCCGCGGCTCGTGCGATCTCGGGTCGGTGGAGCATCGCAGCATAGGGTCTGAGCATTTTTCCCCTGCTTTCAACGATGTGCTCGAAAGTGTCGACTTGGCTCGAGGATGCCATCTCGATCTCGTCGATCATCTGGACACGTGGCATTGGCCCTCCTGGCTCTTAAGAGGATCGTGCATGATATAGGATCAGAGCCAGCGGCCGGCACGAATATTCCTGGAGGGAAAATGACCAAGTACAAGGTGGTAGTCAGCGATCAGGTCTTTCCATCGGTGGAGATCGAACGCGGACTTCTCGCCGGGATCGACGCCGAACTGACCGTTGCCAGCGGCGGCGTCGATGACGTTCTCGAAGTCGCCGGAGACGCCGACGCGATCCTCAACACTTATCTCCCCTGGGACGCAGACGCTATCGGACGGCTGGAGAAGTGCCGCATCATCGCCCGTTACGGGATCGGGTTCGACAACGTCGACCTTGGTGCGGCTTCAGAGGCCGGCATGGTGGTCACCAATGTTCCGGACTACTCGGTCGAGGAAGTAGCAACCCACGCCCTTGCTCTCATCCTGGCCACGCTTCGCAAGGTCGCGAGTGCGGACGAATCTGTCCGATTGGGCACCTGGGGTGTCGACAACCTTCGCCCTATTCGCAGGCTCTCAACCCTGACCGTCGGACTCATAGGATACGGGCGGATCGCCCGCCAGATAGCTGCTCCGCTGGCGGCCTTGGGATCCCGCATCATTGCTCACGATCCCTATCTCGAGCCCGGTCCCGATCTTCCCCCGCTGTTGGGGCTGGAAGAGGTTCTGGCCGAGGCCGATATCGTGTCGCTTCATCTCCCTCTGACTGATGAAACTCGTGGGTTCATCAACGCCGAACGGATCGCTGGGATGAAGTCTGGCGCCATCCTCGTCAACACCTCGCGCGGGCCCCTGGTCGATCTCGGCTCGCTGACCGATGCGCTGGTCGATGGAAGGCTCTCGGGCGCAGGCCTGGACGTCTTTGACATCGAGCCCCTAGACCCCAGCCGTATCGAGGGGATCCCGAACCTGATTGCCACTCCCCATATGGCCTATTACTCCGAGGAGGCGTTGGCTGAGTCGCAGACAAAGGCTGCCACTCAGGTGATCAAGGTACTGACCGGAGAGAGTCCCGACTACCAGGTCAACTGAAAGATGGAGTCGGATCCCGCGATAGTCGAAGAAGGCAGCTTCGATGTGGGAGATTACGGAGCTGAATTGAGCTCGGCCCCGTCCAATCTCGACGTCGGCACCACCCTGCGGTTCGAAAATGAGCGGATTCGTCTCTGGGAGGTGCTCCTGCAGCCCGGTGAGCGTGGCCCCTTTCATTCCCACGTCACCAACTATTTCTGGACCGTCGTGGAAGGAGGCCGCGGTCTCCAGCGGTTGTCCGATGGGACCTACGTCGTTCGCGAATATCAGGTCGGAGAGACCAGATATCTCGATCACGCCCCCGAAACTGCGCTCATCCACGACCTGGAAAACGTGGGAGAGACCACTCTCAGGTTCGTCACGGTAGAGCTACTCGACTGAAAGACAGAAGTGCTCGATGAGTTGGGTAGAGAGCATCTAAATATGCGTAACCCTGTCCGGGCCTATCTGACATCACGCGCCCTCCTGACGGCTGTTGTCTATACCGGGGTCGTCACCCTTCCTCTCTTTCTGGTCAGCGCTCAGATCCTTCAACTGGGCAGAGAGATTGACTTCGGCGTGGGCCGACTCGGGCTGGCAACGGCCAGCTTCTTCGGCATGGCCGCCCTCACTGCCAATCCTGCCGGAAGGGTGATCTCCAGAATCGGCCCGGGTCGAGGCTTGCGCATCGGCGGCTTCTTGGCCGTTGCCTCCTGTGTGATCGTTGCGTTTGCTTCGGAATGGTGGATTATTCTGCTGGCAATGGCGGTGGCGGGCACCGGGAACGGAGTGACCCAGGTGTCGGCCAACGTGGCGATCTTCGATGGGGTCGCCGAGCGCCGACAGGGTCTTGCCTTCGGGGCGAAACAGGCCTCGGTGCCCATGGCCAGTCTGGTTGCCGGTATCTCACTTCCGTTGATCGGCCTCGCCGTTGGGTGGCGGTGGGCTTTCGTCGCTGCCGGTCTGTTCGCCCTCATCTTTGCGATCTCGGCACCAGAGCCAGCCACGAGAAACAGCGAAGGCCGCACGGAGAAGCGGACGGGACGTCTCCCGCGGTCGATGTTCTTGCTCGCAGTTGCGGGCTTCTGTGGGGCCGTAGCGGGAAACGGTGTCTCTCATTTCATCGTGCCCTCGGCGGTGGATGCGGGTATCAGCGAGGGGACGGCGGGAATAGTACTCGCCGCATCTTCGCTCTTCGTGGTCGCAGTGCGGGTGGGCGCGGGCTGGACCGTTGACCGCAGACATACTCTCGGACACATCGAAATGGCCTGGATGGTCGGCCTGGGAACGATCGGAGCGCTCTTTTTGATGACGACCGACTCGGCTTCGGGCTACCTGATCGCCATGCCTCTGGCACTAGTCGGGGCTTGGGGTTGGCCGGGTGTCTTCTTCTTCACCATCGTGCGCAGCTACCCGGAATTCCCTGCTCGGGCGTCGGGATTCGCTCTTTCCACCAACCTCACCGGAACGGTTCTCGGTCCCATCGTGGTCGGCCTTCTCGCTGCCGCTGGAAATTATCCGGCGGCATGGCTGTTCGTTGCGACGGCCGCTGCGATAGCGACCTTCGCCTTCGTGCTCAGCTATAGAAGATCGGTGCGAGTCAGCCCTTGACGTGGGCGGGCACTCGCTCGGTTTGGTCGACCTCGATTGGAAGATCGATGACGTTGCCTGTGTCCACCGAAAGGTCTGCTGCGAGATAGACCTCCATTGTTGTGCGGGCGAGCCGCGGCTCAACCATCACCGGTCGGTCGTAGTAGACCGCTTCTAGGAAGTGGATGGTCTCTCGCTCCATCGGGCCGGCGTAGACATGGTCGACGAATTCACCGGGCATCGTCGACAATGGGAACTGCACTCCGTCGTTCATCGTATGGAGAACAATGTCTTTGTGACTGGCATCCATCATGAGCGCACCGTCGGTGCCGATGAATTCGATCCATGTCGCTGAGAAATTGGGATAACTGGGAGGAAGCGACCATCCAGCGGCGACGGTGACGGTGACTCCATCGTCCATCGTGATGATGATCGTCTGGGTGTCGGGCACTCCATCGGCTGCTCTCGCTCCGAAAGCGACCTGGGAGTAGACCCGGACCGGCCGCCTTGGCTCGAGGCACCATAAAGAAAAGTCGATGTCGTGTGTTGCCTCCATTGCCGCCGGGGAAAGCTTGGTCCTCGAAGAGATTTTTGCGCCGAGCGATCGGGTGATGTGACGACTCACCAGGACGCTGACCGGATCGCCAAGAGACCCATCGTTGACGCTGCGCTTGACCAGAGCCTGTTTTGAGTTGAAGCGCTGCGAGTAGCCAATGGTGAACTTGAGGTCCTTGGCTTCAGCCAAGTCGATCAACTCGTCCGCCTCGGCCAGGGTCATGGCCATCGGCTTCTCGAGAAGAACATGCTTTCCTGCCGCCAGCGCAACCTTCGCCATCGGATAGTGAATTGTCTCCGGGGTCGCCGAGATAAATAGAGCCTGGATGTTGGGGTCGGCGATCAGTTCCTCCCAATCCATCGTCGAATTGGTGGCCCCGGTCTCGATCGCCACCTCTTCGAGGCGATCAGTTCTGATCTCGGCGAGATGAAGTGGACCGACGAGGGCACTGTTGGCGGCAGTTATAGCTCGGATGCCACCGCACCAACCAGTGCCAATCACTCCGACGTTCAATGGTTCCATCGCTGTCTTCCTTTCACTCCTACCGTTCAATGCCGAGGAGACGGGCGGCGTTGCCACCGGCGATCAGATCCCGGTCATCCTCCGACAAACCATCCACTTTGTTGATCAGTCCTAGTGGGTCGTCTTCCCCCATATCGTAGGGGTAGTCGGTGCCCAGCAGCACATGATCCGACCCGTACTTGCTGATCAGAAAGCCGAGTTGATCCGCCTCGAAGACCATCGTGTCGAAGTAGAAACGGGACAGATACTCGCTCGGAGGCTTTGGCAAGCCGTGGCTGACGTCCTTCCTGGCGTGATATGCGTGATCGAAACGACCTGCATAGGCGGGAAGATATCCACCACCGTGGGCGAAGACGATCTTCAGCCCTGGGTGACGCTCCATGACCCCATCGAAGATGAGGCGACCGGCACAGAGGGTCTCTTCGAGGGGGTGTCCGATCATGTTTATGAAGAAGTGGTCGGTGAATCGCTCCGGATGGGTGAAGGGTGTGGGATGGATAAAGACGACCATCTCCAACTCTTCGACCTTCTCCCAGAAAGTCTCGAACCGAGGATTCGAAAGCTCATCACCTTGGATCTGGGTGGCGATCTCCACACCCCGAAAGCCCAAGTCCGAGGAGCACCGCTTCAGCTCGGTGATAGCCGCGTCGGGGTCCTGGAGTGGTACAGCGCCGAGACCGACAAAACGGCTGGGATACGTTTCGACCAACTCTGCGAGATCATCGTTGATCGCGCGAAAGGCCTCCAAACCCGTTTCGCCGCCCACCCAATAGAACAGGTGATAGGGCGAGACTGAGAGCGCCTGAATGTCGACACCCATCTCGTCCATGTCGGCGATACGGATCTCAGCAGATTCCATTTTGGGGCGCAGATACTCCAACTGCACCTTGTTGACGTCCTTGGTCAACTGATTGCCAAACTGCAAGGGCTTGTGCCCCCGGCGGTCTGCCTCCGGCTTGGCCAACGCCGCCGCAGCGCCGCACTCGCGGTGGCAATGAATATCGATTACTGCACGATTCACATTATGCACAATATGTGATTCTGCTCTCAGTCGTCCAAACCAAAGAGACGACTCGCGTTTCCACCGGAAATCAGCTCCCGGTCGCTCCCGGTCAAGTTGGTTTCGGCGAGGAGCGCCAGGGGGTCAGGCAGACCCATGTCGAAGGGGTAATCACTGCCGAGCAGAACATGATCTGCCCCGAAACGACCCGCAAGGATCTCGACCATTCCAGATTCGAAAACGGTGAGGTCGAAATAGAGGCTCGCCAGATACTCGGAGGGCAGACGGTCGATGTGCTGGCGAAGTTCAGGGCGATGCCGGAAGGCGTGGTCGACCCTCGCCGGATAGTAGGCGAGATACCCGCCCCCATGAATGAGCACCATGCGGAGGTCCGGGTGGCGTTCGAACACGCCACTCAGAATCAAACGAGTAGCGGCCAATGTGGTGGACAGTGGCATGCCGATCACATTGACCAGGTAATAGTCAGTGAACCGTCTCGCCTCGGTGAACCCGGCGGGATGAAGGATGACTACCAGGCCGAGTTCCTCAAGCACCGACCAGATGAGTTCGAATCGGGGATCGTCGAGATCGACACCATTGACATCGGCGCCAATCTCAACAGCAGGGAATCCCAGATCGGCCACCCGATGAGCCTCGGCGACTGCGGCGTCTGGGTGTGCCATTGGCAGCGTTCCCACTCCGACAAATCGGCCGGGCATGTGCGCCACCACTTCGGCTATCCGCTGGTTCTGCATCGCCGCCACTCTGGGCGCCAGATCAGGGTCGGCCCAGTAGAAGTAGTGAAACGGGGTGAGTGCCACCAGTTGAACGTCAATACCCATGGCATCCATGTCGATGAGGCGGGCATCAGGATCGGTGTATTTGTCCAGAGCCAGGCGATAGAAATCGTTGTTGAGCTCTTTGGTGACCGGGGATGAGAACAACGTGCGCGGCTCGTCCTCGGGCTTCAGATGCGGCCTGGTCATGTCTGCCGACTCGGGAACCATCAGGTGGGTGTGCACATCCACGGTCACCGACGTTGGCCTGGAAACGGAAGTAGGCCGCCCCCATGCGTCGACCCAATCCTGTGGGCCTAGCTGACTCATTTCACCCGCCCGATTCCGCCTCGACGTCTCACTACTTCCATCACCGCCGAATTGTCGTAGTCGGCAAGACCTTCGTCTTCGCCTTCGGCTAGGGCTGCCAGCACGACACTCACGAGCTCCACCGGTGCACCCAGATCGAGTCCGTGCTGAACGATCAGTCGCGAGTCCTTGTGGCTTTGCTTGAGTCGGGCGAACGGAATGTCGTGGTCACCAGCGATCATCCGATCCCCCCAGAGATCCATGGCCTTGGAGTAGGCGAGGCCGTCCTTGAGGATGGCAAGGGTCTTGTCGAGGTCCATGTCGCCAAGTTCGGCGACAACCAATCCCTCGGCAAGGGCGAGACGATGAATGGAGAGAACGTGGTTAACGATGAGTTTCATCCGCGCTCCTGACCCGACCGGGCCGACGTGGTGATGCGATCGGCCAATCGCCTCGAAGATTGGCGATCCGAGTTGGTAAGACTCCTCGGATCCGCCCATCATTACGACCAACTCTCCCCGGCCGGCTACTTCAGCGTTGCCACTCACCGTCGAGTCGGAGTAGGAAATGCCGTACTGGGATAGCGCGGCTGCGAACTCCAATGCGTCCGCGGGAGGACCGGTCGTAGTGTCGTAAACGTGAAGGTCGTCGACTCCGGCCTCGGCGATCCCGCCGATACCAGAACAGACTTCGCGTGAGATGTCAGATGTCGGAAGACTCAGCAGAGCAGCCCAGCAGCCCTGAACCGCGTCGGCCGGGGAGTCGGCCACGGTGCCGCCGGCCTTGGCGAATTCGTCCCTTCGATCGGAGTCGATGTCGTAGCCTCGAAGCTGAGTGCCCGCCGAGAGAAGATTGACAGACATCCTCGAGCCCATCAGGCCGAGTCCGATTACGGCCACTTGTCCGTCCTGCCGTTGAATCAAGTGTGCATACTCTCAGACCACGGGGTTTCGCAGTGTCCCTAAGCCGTCGATCGATACTTCGACAACATCGCCGGTTGCCAAGTACCTGGGCGGATCGAACCCAATTCCAACACCCTTGGCGGTCCCAGTTGCGATCACATCGCCTGGCTCGAGAGTCATCACCTCACTCAAAGTGACTATCAAGCTTTCCACGTCGAATATGAGAGCTTCGATCGGCGCCTCCTGACGTAACTCTCCGTTCACCGTCGTCCGCATCCACGAGCCCTTTATGTCCGGCAATTCGTCGATCGTTGTGATCCAAGGGCCCATCGGACAAAAGGTGTCGGGACTCTTGCCAACGAACCATTGGACATGCTTCTTCTGCAGGTCGCGAGCCGTAACGTCGTTGACGATGGTCCAGCCGAATACATGATCGAGTGCGTGGTCACGCAACACATTGCGGGCGGGACGACCGATGACCACGGCCATCTCGCCTTCGTAGTCGGTGGTGTTTGTTGGGTCGTTGGCGAGGACTATTGGATCGTTGGGACCGACGACCGACGAGGTTGCCTTACTGAAGATGACCGGATGGTCGGGAATCATTTGCTTCTCGGAGGCGTCGAATCCCGAGTCAGAGAACTCACGAGCGTGGTCTCTGTAGTTGCGCCCGACGGCGATAACGTCTTTGCGGAGCACTAGCGGTGCGAGCAGGCGCACGTCGTCGAGTTTGAGACGGTTTCCCTGGGTGACCGCGTGGTCAACCTCGTTGTGATCCCATTGCCCGATAAGGTCGATCGTGTCCGAAGGCAGGGCCGACGGTGACAGGTCGATGATGTCGTCATGCTCGACGACACCAAGGCGGCGCTGACCGTTCGATTCGAAATTCGCCAGCCTCATGACGGGGGATCGTAGGTCCTACACGATGCATATTGCATGACCCCCATGCGCTTCGTCATATCATTGCCAACGGCCCAGACGGCGAATGTGAGAGGACCACGATTTTGACGACAATCGACGTGCACGCCCAACGACTCGACCATCGCTGCGGCCCGGCTCATCTTCGGCGGTGTCATCGAGAGTCCCAGATTCTTCGGCCGTTCGGAGGGTAATACGAATGAGGATGGCAAAACTGGGAAACCTCAACGTCTCCGCGATCGGGTTGGGGTGTAACAACTTCGGACGGGCACTCGATGCGCAGGGAAGCGCCGTAGTGGTCAATGCTGCATTGGACGCTGGAGTCAACTACTTCGACACCGCCAGCAACTATGGGGAAGGCCAATCGGAGTCGTTTCTTGGGGCCGGCCTCGGATCCCGTCGCAATGATGCTGTGATCGGCACCAAGTTCGGGGTGGCCGTAAAAGCGCTGGAAGGTAGCGGCGGCGCCAGTCCCGAATACGTGCGCAAGGCCACCGAGCGCAGCCTGCAAGAACTGAACACCGACTACATCGACCTTTTGATGATCCACTTCCCCTACCCGGAAACACCGATCGAAGACACCCTCGAGGCGATGGGCGCCCTTGTCGACGAAGGCAAGGTGCGTCAGATCGGCTGCTCGAATTTCGATCCGGCGCAGCTAACCGAAGCTCTGGACGTTTCAGCTGAGAATGCGTTGGCTAGGTTCGTCGGCAACCAGGTTCAGTACAGCATGTTGCATCGCGAGCCCGAGACGAGTGGTCTCGACCAAGTGTGCCTCGACCGTGGAGTGGGTCTGCTTCCCTTCTACCCCCTCGGCAACGGGCTTCTCACCGGCAAGACCAGACGGGGCGAGCCGCCGAAGGGGCGTCTCCAAATGGATCGATATCAGAAATTCCTCACCGAGGAGAACTTTGATCTCGTCGAGGGTGTGGAGGCGTTCGCCCGGGCGAGAGACCTCTCGATGGTTCAGGTGGCCCTGGGCTGGCTGCTCGCGCAGGAGGCGGTCCCATCGGTGACACCTGGTGCAACCACCGCCGAGCAGGTTGCAAGCAATGCGCTTGCCGCCGATTGGGCTCCGAGCAGCGGCGACCTTGCCGAATTAGAGAATGTGCTTGGCGGCTGAAAAAAGCCCTTCAGGGTGACCAGAGCCAATCGACGGCAACCCATTCCTCGCCATCCCAGATCAGCGGGTTGATCTCGATTTCCCGTAACCCCGACCCGACTAATCCCCGGCTGACGACGCTGACCAGATGGGCCAATTCCTCGACATCGGCGGACGACTTGCCTCGATACCCGTCCAACAGCTCCCGTCCCCGCAAGCGATCGATCATCTCCAATGCGTCCTTGGTATCCACCGGTGCCGGGGCGAACACGACGTCATCGAGCAGTTCGGTGAGGACTCCACCCAACCCGATCGACACGAGCGGGCCAAACCCATCGTCGACGATCGCACCGACTATCACCTCGAGCCCGGGCTGGAATCGTTCGACCCGGATCCCCTCCATATCGAGATCCGCGGTCGCCGCAACAATTTCGTCGTAACCGACCCGCACTTCTTCCTCAGTGGCCAGATCAACCTTGACCCCACCCATTTCGGTTTTGTGGGCTAGACCCGGCGAGACGGCCTTGAGCACCACCGAGTAACCAAGACGTCTTGACACGGCGACGGCCTCATCGGAGTTTGCAACAATCTTTCCGGCGACGAAGCGAATACCCCAAGCCTTCGGCTCGCCCGCGATTGGCTCGGGCCGGATCCGAACCTCGTGAGAGGCAATCCGGGACAGTCCGGCCAGGGCCCGGATCGCGGCTCTCGGATCCTCGGTGACTGGGGCACCGGCCGACCGCAAAGTCGCGAGCGCGCCTTGGGCCTGGTCACCGGCCATCCAGAGATGAAGGATCGGTGTCTCGGTCTCCATCGCCAGCAACGAATCAACTCGCTCTTCGCTGTGACGAGGCGGATGGGCCGTCGACACTGCCAGCACCAGGTCATAGTCGCCAGACACGGCGAACGCGGTCACAACCTCGGCGAATCGAGCGGGCCCAACGATGATCCCGCCCATGTCGAGAGGGTTGGTGGCGACGCCGTGATCGAGGAGTGGTTCGAGACTTTCAGCCAACTCCAAACCTGGAGCAGGCAGATCTAGACCCCGGCGCTCGCTGAGATCGGCGAGGTGAATTGCGATACCTCCCGAGTGGGTGACGATTCCGACCCGGTCACCGGGCGGTGAACCGACACGCGCCATCATCTCGGCCACCTCGAGCGCCTCGCCTGGTGTTTCTGCGACCAGCACATTTAGAGAGTCGAGAACTCCCCGGAGAACCGCCTCCGGGGCAGCCATGGCACCGGTATGGGTCGTCATCAAAGACATGCCACGTGCTCCAGTGCCGATCCGGCAAGCGACGACCGGCTTGCCACGGGCAATTGACGAATTCACCGAGTCGATGAAGACCTCACCGTCACGCACCGTCTCGATCAGGGCGAGGATCACCTTGACCTCATTCAGCCGAGAGACGGCGTCGATCGCTTCGCCCAGCTGGATGTCGACCTCATTGCCTGTCGACACCGAGACCGCGAGACCACCGCCTCGTTCGGCGGCGAGGTTGTGCAAATAGCTTCCGGTGCCGCCGCTCTGGGTGACAACCCCGACCGGACCGCTGCGGATCCCCTCCCTCGGTCGATCGAGACAGGTGAGAAAGCTGGCCGCAAGTCCCCGATCGGCCCGGATCACACCTCCGCTGTTCGGACCAAGCAGCCGGGTGCCTGTAGTAGCGGCGACCTCGGCCAAACCCTCCTCGAGAGCGAGACCTTCGGCACCCGACTCGCCAAACCCTCCGCCAAAGACGATCACGACTCCCACACCCGCCGCATCGGCAACGATGTCGGCCGTGGCGGCGGCGGGCACGGCCGAGATGACCAGGTCGGGTGGGTGGGGAAGATCGGCAATCGACACGAACATCTCCACCCCATCTATCTCTGGAGCACGTGGATGAACACCCCAGATGGTCCCCGGAAAACCGAGTCGTCGAAGATGTCCGAGAACCCGGCCACCGTGTTTCGTCTGGTCGACAGACAGTCCGACAATGGCGATGCTCGCCGGATCGAGAAGGCGATCCAGATTCGTCATCGCAGCTGCGGGATCAAATCGCCCTTCCATTCTTGGGGAACAAGCGTCTCAAACCTCATCAGGCTCCCACTCCTTCGCCGGGCTCGGGCCATAACTTGACCACGCCCTCGTCGGCAAGGCTTCTCACTTCAGACTCGTCGAGATTGAGCCGCTTGGCGAGAACTTCGACGGTGTGCTGGCCGAGCATCGGCGCTGACTCGTTGGGACTCTCCCAGTCGCTGAACTTGATCGGACTGGGCGGATAGAGGACCTCCCCCAAAGTGGGATGGTCATACATCTGGATCATGCCCCTGGCGTGCACCTGTGGATCGTCGAAGACCTCGCCGATGTCGTTCACCGGGGCGTTGGGAATGTCAAATTCGTCGAGGATCGCGAGCCACTCGGCGTTCGTCTTCGAACTGAAGACCTCGGCAAGGATCGACACCACGTAGTCCCGATTGGAGAGTCGTGCTGTGTTGTTGGAAGTGAGCGGATCGTCGATCAGGTCAGGCCTTTCGATCGCATTGCACAGGTTTTGCCAAAACTTCTCGTCCCTGGCCGCAACCACCACGTACCCGTCGCTGGTCTGGAAGGCCTGCCACGGAACAATGTGGGCGTGGGCGGTGCCGAGCCGGGTCAGCTTTCGGCCAGAGTTGAGATAGTCAACCGCGTCGTAGGAAAGCATCGATACCAGGCTGTCGAGCATGGCCACGTCGGCATGGCGGCCCTCGTCGTGACGCTCTCTACCCACCAGCGCGGCCAGCACGGCGATGCAGGAGTAGATGCCTCCCGAGATATCGGCGATCGGGATTCCGACCCGGGCGGGGTCTCCGTCCGCAGGGCCAGTGATGTCGACGTGACCGGCATAGGCCTGCACTACCAGATCGAAAGCCGACTTGTCTCTGGCGGGCCCGTACTCTCCGAAGCCGGTCACCGACACTGTGATGACTTCGGGGTTGTGCTCCTTCAAGGCGGCATGATCTATGCCGAGGCGAGCCATGACTCCCGGCCTGAAATTGTCGATCACGACGTCGGCCTGAGCCACAAGCGAATAGAAGATGTCGAGACCACGCTGATCCTTGAGGTCGAGAACCACACTCTTCTTGCCCCGGTTCATGAATAGATGGATGGCGCTCTCGTCGTGGAGAGGAGCGATTGTCGCGTTGCGCGCGGTGTCTCCCGAGTGAGGTTCGATTTTGATCACCTCCGCACCCAGATCCGCCAGGATGACGCCGCCGAAGTTTCCGGCGATCACCTGACCCAGTTCGAGAATCGTGACCCCCGACAGCAGCCCGCTCATGGGTTGATCACCTGGCCCAGGTCAACGGCACGACCCGTCCGGTCCGCGCCAACTCATCTACCGCGCGAAGATTCCTGATCGAACCGTATCCGTCCACGGCCACGCCAACTCCGCCTTGTATGTAGCGACTTCTGGTCACGATTCGCCTCCGCCGGCACGAGAGGCAGCTTCGGCCCGCTCGATGATTGTCCGAGCAACACGCGCCACCGCGTAGTCCACCATTTTGCCGTCGACGGCAATAGACGCCTCTCCCGCGGCCTCGGCCTCTTCGAAGGCTGCAAGGACCTTGCGCTGATACTCCACTACATCGGCCGAAGGCGTGAAGACGTCGTTGATAACGGGTATCTGTGCCGGATGAATGGCCACCTTGCCGATGTAGCCGAGGGTCCGGGCAAGCTCTGATTCAATTCTGAGGGCGTCGAGGTTTCGGAAGTCCATGAACACCGCTTCCATTGGGTAGGGAACTCCGGCAGCGCGAGAACTGAGCAGCACTTGGGAACGGGCGTGCATAAGCCCGGTTCCTTCTGGCGTCCACTCCACGCCGAGGTCGGCGACCAGATCACCCTGCTCCCCACCTCCAAACATCACACACTCCACCCGGCTGCTGGCCATCGCTATCTCATAGGTGAGACGTACCCCGAGGGCCGACTCGATGAGAGGAATGATGGTGAACGAGCCCTGAACCTTGCCCGATGTCCTCTCCAGATCGGTCAAAACCCTATCGAGCTCACCGACTACCTCCGGATCCTCGGCTTTGGGCAGGACAATCCCCACCACCCCGGCTGCGCCGGCGGCCTTCACGTCGTCCCAGAGAAGTCCGGTGTCCGCGGCGTTGGTACGGACGTAATACGGGACCGTCGATGGCGGAAGCTCCGCCAGATTGGATCGAGCGACCGGCTTGTTCTCCACGGAAACGGCGTCCTCGAGATCAACAATCACCGCATCAGTTCCGGAGCGCGCCGCCTTCTCGACCATGTCAAGCCGGTGGCCAGGGGTGAACAACATGGAGCGAACAGGGTTCATCTAGTCAACACCTCACTTGATCGCCATTGGGTTCATCGGGAGGAAGCATTCACCACCATCTCCTCGGTTAGCAAGTTGAGAGTCCTCTTCTCGTCGTCCGAACCCCATCGACCCCGGTTGCCGTGATGATCGCTCAGTTCTGGGATTGTCTCGATACTCGGTGTCACATTCCTCTTCTCGCTACTTCTTGTCCCAAACGGCGTACATGATGCACGATATATGATCGGACGGCGCGCTGACCAACGCAGGAGCAATGGACTACGAGTTGACCCCAGAGCAGGAATGCCTGCGGACAACTGTGCGCGCGCTCACCAACGAACGCGGAGAAACCGTGGCAACTGAGAACTTCACAACCGGGAAGGCGAGGTTCGCCCTTCGATGAAAACGACAGGTGCTCGGGTACTCGCCGAGATGCTCGACGACTACGGAGTTACCCACCTGTTCCATGTGCCAGCCGTGCTCCGCCGGACCATGGTTGAGATCGAAGCGCGTACTTCGATCAAGCGAGTTCGACCCCACGGCGAAAAGCCCGCCGCCTATATGGCCGACGGCTACGCCCGCGCATCGGGAAGACCGGGGGTGTGCGCAGCCCAGGTGGTAGGCGCTCTGAACCTGGCAGCTGGTTTGCGCGACGCCTATCTCGCTCACTCCCCTGTCATCGCATTCACAGGAGGCCGGGACTCACAAACCAAGTTCCGCAAGGTCTATCAGGAAGTCGATGATGTCCCGGCCTTCGAACCGGTGACCAAGATGAACGTCACCGTCGAGAGTGTTGAGCGGATTCCGGACCTGGTCCGTCAGGCGTTTCGCGCAGCGACCACCGGAACACCAGGCCCGGTTCATATTCAGTTCGCCGGCAACGAAGGCCAGATCGACGCCTCCGAAGCGGAGATGGAGATCTACTCCGAGGAGCAGTTCGCTTCGGTTCCACCGTTTCGGCCCGCCGCACCCGATGCCGATCTGATCCGTGCTCTCGAGTTGCTAGCTCAGGCGAAGCGTCCGGTGCTTTTGGCCGGTGGAGGAGTTCGTGCTTCGGGTGCGGGACAGGCCCTAATTGCGCTCGCCGATCATCTCGGCATTCCGGTGGCCACATCCCTCAACGGCAAGGACGTCATCTCCGATAGCCACCCTCTTTCCGTTGGGGTGGTGGGCTCCTACTCACGAGGTTCCGCCAACCGGGTGGTGCTGGAGGCAGACCTGGTTTGCTACATCGGGAGCCAGACCGGGGGCATGACTACGCACTTCTGGAAGGTCCCGCCAATCGGCACGCCCGCGATCCAGATTGACATCGAGCCCGATGCGTTGGGACGCAACTACCCACTCGAGGTTGCGATCAACGCCGACGCGCGCACTGCTTTGAACCGGATGCTGGAGCTGGCGAGCGAACCGGTGCGTCACGACCAATGGGCATCAGCGGCTGCAGGCCACGTGACCGACTGGTATGCCGAGTATGCGCCACTGCTCGAATCAGATCAGGTACCTATCCGTCCCGAGCGGCTGTGCGCCGAGTTGTCCGAGCTGGTCCCCGACGACGGAATCGTTGTGGTCGACACGGGCCATGCTGGGATGTGGATGGGTGGGATGTACGACTTGCGGGCGTCGACGCAGTCCTACATCAGGAGTGCAGGGCACCTGGGTTGGGCCTTCCCTGCCTCGCTCGGCGCGAAGTGCGCCACACCCGATCGCCCGGTTGTCTGCTTCACCGGCGACTCCGGGTTCTGGTATCACGTCGCCGAAATCGAGACCGCGGTGCGATGGGGCATCAACAGCATCACTGTGGTCAACAACAACCACTCCGGTAACCAGTCCAAACGTGGTTTCGATCGGGTATACGGCGGGAGACAGACCGAGAAGGCCAAGGAAATGTGGGTATTCACCGATGTCGACTTCGCCCGTCTCGCGGAGGACATCGGAGCACTGGGTATTCGGGTGGAGAAGCCTTCGGAATTGGCCCCGGCGTTCGACCGGGCACTGTCCGCCGACCGGCCCGTTGTGATAGACGTTGTGACCGACATGGACGCTCTAGCTCCGCTGGCGGTCGAATAACCGGTCAATCGACCAACAGCACCGCCTTGCCATTGACCTCCCGTGAAGCCAGGGCAGCGAAGACAGTGTTGGCCTCGGTCCAGGGAGCTTCCAATCCAATCTGAGGATTCAGCGAACCGTCGGCGACCATGTCGGCGAGAAGCTTCAGGTCTTCACCGAAGGCGGGTGGTTCACCACTTTCGTAGACAAAGAAGGCAACGATCCGCGCTCCCGCCCGACCTCGAAAGTCGCCAAACGAGACTACGGCAGACGTGTTCGAGGAGTTGCCATAGACGGCAATAGTTCCACCAGTCGCAACCAGTTGAATCGATGCTTCCAGCGAGGCACCACCTACCGATTCGAGAATCAGATCGAAGGAGCCGCCGGCGTCGGCGATGTCGTGCACAACCGCACTCGCTCCCAGTTCCTCCAGTCCGGCCGCACGATCGGGACTGGCTGTAACACCGGTCACTTCGGCTCCCGCTCCCGCTGCAAGCTCAACGGCAAACCGACCAACACCACCAGCAGCTCCGGTGACGAGCACCATCTGGCCCGAAAGGTCGCCGCCAAGACGAAGTACCCGGAGTGCGGTCATCGCGGCAATAGGCAGGGTCGCTCCCTGAGCGAAGCTCACCTCGGGTGCCAGCGAAGCGAGATGCGAACTGGGAACAACTACATGTTCGGCCCAGCCCTCCTGTTCCGGCCAAGCAACGACACGGGTTCCATCTTCGGGGCCCGAGCCATCGGCCGCGGCGACGACGACCACACCTGACACATCCTGACCGGGTCGCCAACCATGGGGGCGCATGGCCAAAAGGCGAAGCTCGCCTCTGTTCACAGCCACCGCTCTGACTTGGACAACAGCTTCATAAGGGGCCGCCTCGGGGTTAGGTACTTCTGCCAGATCGACTGCCATCGCACCGTCGCCTCGATTTATGAGAGCCTTCATTGTTTCTGTTCTCCCGTGATGTTTCTGCCTTCGAAACGACCGTCGTTAGGGGACTAGCAGAGCAATCGCCACGATGGTCGCCAGGTAGATGACTGCGAACAATCCCAGTGCACTCAACGAGAAGATGTACCGCTGTCCAACGGTGAACCCATCGTTGATAAAGATCCTCACATTGGCGCTGAAGGCAACGAAGCCCACAAGGATGTCGATATACCCGCCTTGTCCTAATATTGCATAGGCCGGAAGTAGAAGGGGAAGACCTACCCAAATCCATTCGGCGCCTTCTATGCGACGACCTATATTCGCAGTGTTTGTTTTAGTGACGATGACTGGCGAAATCCCGGAATATCCGGACCGAACTGTTACTTCGAAGTCGCCACCGTCGCTTGTTGGGATAAGAAAACTGGATCTCTCTGACCCCCGCTTGGATCGAACACCGTCCACAAGAATCTTCAGGCCTCCGAAGAAGCCGTGGCGAACGGTCACTTCATTACCCGCAGCACCCGGGATTGCCAAGGGAAAGTTGGTCGCCCAGAAGCCACCCTCACCCTGACCAACCTCTACCCGATCTTCCATCCGGCTCATCGCACTTCTCGTCCGGCGAAGGCTACCCAGCCGCCCAGGTCGTCGCCCAGATCCGTGCTTTGTCCCTTCATGCATCCACAATGGCTACTGCTCGGGTGGGACCACCGTGGGCGCCGACCACCTTCAACGGGAAGCCGACAAAGATGAAACGCTTTCCTACAACCTCGGTGAGGATCAAATTCTCGTAGTGGGTCTTCTTCTCGTGCCGACACATCAGATGCACCGGGTAGATCGTCGAAGCCGGATTGTCCGGTGTGGGTGAGTCGACGCCGAAAGTACCGATTCCCTTGTCGAGAATCCACTGGGCGGCGGATTCTCCGAGACCTGCGAAAGTGGTCAGATACGCGGGCTCATCCGCGTAACGATCGTAGGTGGCCGTGTAGAAGAAGCAGTGGTCCCCTGGCTCAATCGAAAGCCCCGATAACGCTAGCGCCTCGTCGAGATGCTCAGCCGTGATATCCGTCCGGGGTGGGACTTCGGAGACGTCGAGACAAAGCGCTGGACCGTAGAAATAGCTCAGGTCCATCATGTCGATTGTCAGCGCCTCGGGATCGGGGTCGAGGTGACTGAACGAATCGACATGAGTCGGCCCGTTGTCGTTGAGCATGAACCCGAGAGTCTGGAAGGAGAAGTCGGAGGTGAACTGCGGGGCTGTCTCCTCATGGGTTACATGCTGAAAGGTCACCGTCTTTAGATGGCCCGGATAGACCTTCATCGTCTCGAAAATCGGCTGTGACAGATCGATGAGTCGCGTCATAGACGCCATTGCTCCTTCGGTTCAGTACATGACCACGCCGGAATTGATGTTGACGTCGGCTCCGGTAGCGCCGTTCGTCGCAGCGGCAAACACTTCTGCGCCATGCAAGACATCTACTCCCGGGCCCGCACCTCGTCGAGATCCACCACCGTACCCGTGGCGGCACTTTCCACGATCCCTTCGAGGACGACCACTGCCTCCAGCGCTTCGGGTCCTCCGGTCTCAGGCGTGGCGCCGTTGCGGATGTTCGTTACGAACTCCTCGAGTTCGTCTCTTACCGTGTCCAGGGTCTCGACCGGCTGTTCCGATCGCTCCATCTCCCCGACCGGCTGAAAATAGAAGCGCTCTCCATCCATCTCGTTCCACGCCGCCGCCTCGGTTCCCCACACCGCGGTGCGACCGATATCGGGAATGACCATCGATGTCCCCAGAAAAGCAAGACACCCGCTCTCGAACTCGAGCGTGGCGGTAGTGGCGTCGTCGAGTTTGCTGACGCCGATGTTCTGGCGGCTGAAGGCCGCCACACGAGCCGGGCGCCCGAGCAAGTAGTTGAGATTGTCTGCCATGTGAACCCCGAGACCGGTCATCCCTCCGGCAGGGCTCTCCGACGGGTCGGCCCGCCAGCCACTTCTGGGGTTGAGTCCCTTCGGATACGACAAGTTCGCCTCGGCGTAGTGGGGCATGCCAAGTGCGCCGCTCTCGACCATCTCTTTGAGGCGGCGGTTGGCCGGCTGACGCCGGCGGTTGTGACCTACCTGGAGCACCACTTCTGCGAGGTCGGCAGCCTTTATAGCCCTCTTGCCCTCGGCCACGGTGAGCGTGAACGGTTTGTCGACGAATACGTGTTTGCCGGATGCGGCAACTTCGGTAACAAGATAGGCATGAGTCGAGTGTGGTGTTGCCAACAGCACAGCTTCCACGTCGGGATCGGATAGAAGCTCGTCGAGCGATCCGGCCGGTCGCCCGCCGTGAGTCTTGGTGAACGCCTCTCTGGTTTCGGCGGTGCGGGCGAAATTACCCACGATCTCCATCCCGGCTTTTGCGGCCTTGCCCGCAAGCATCTCGCCCCATCGTCCTAGTCCTACCGACGCCACCTTCAACGGCTCCATGATTCCTCCGTGTTACGTATGCTTCATTGTGGCGACTCCCGGGAAATGGGTACCAGTCGGGGTCGCTTGACCAAAATATCGGTACTCGGTATATTCTACATAATGCAGGAAAGGTCGCGAGACCGACGCCTGCGACGGGCCGGGGCTTTAGCAACGGCAACGATACTCGAGGAGGAATTCAGTGATTTTCAGAGTGAGAAGGCGCGCCAAGTCCGAAGCACGGAGAGGAGCCAACCCTCGATTTGTACGCGGACTGGCACTACTTATGGTGATGGGGTTGATAGTCGCAGCCTGTTCAGACAGCAGTGATACGACAACTACAGCAGCAGAAGCAGATGGAGGAGGCGATGCAGCCGGTGAACCGGTCATAATCAACGTGATCCTCACCAGGCCGTACTACGTCGCAACGGGCTTCGTTGAGGCAATGCTGGCCGAACACAACATCGAGTTGATCGTGGACGTCCAGTCCAACGACGACATCCTGCAGCAGCTGCAGACGAGGCTCGATGCTGGTCAGCCGCTGCCCGATCTGCTCGGTGCGGAGGACTCGTTCCTCATGCCTGCTTTCGCGGAGTCCGGGCTAGTCGGAGACCATGCAGCCTTCCAGGCCGAGTTTGAGGCAGAGGATCCTGATCTGTACAACCTCCTCTGGGATGATGTGTGGACGGAGACCGACGGAATCGGTGCCTCGATCACGGCGAACTTCGACGCTTTCTACTACAACACGGAATGGTTCGCTGAAGCCGGTGTAACCGTCCCGTTCGCGACTTTCGACGAGGTGCTCGACGGAATGCGAGCCTTGAAAGCGACCCGACCGGATTCGATTCCGCTCACGGTCCAGGCCAAGGCAGGCGACGGGGTGACCACCCTGAAGACAATGCTCGCGGGGACCGGAGCGCCCTTCACTGGCGCTGTTCCTGACCTCACCTCCGATGGTGGGATGTACACCTGCCAGTGGTGGGTCGATGCTGCGGCCGAGGGTCTAACCCCACCTGACGCAGTCGCATGGGGTGAGGACGAGTCTCGTGCCGCCTTCACCAGTGGTAACGCAGCGCTGATCCTCGACGGCTTCACAACAGCCGGCGACTTCAACGAGATACCCGACTTCGACTACCCAGCGCATTGGAATCTCACTCCGGCCCCGTTTGCTGGTGGCCAGCCTGGTACCGATGGTGTGGCCCTGGCAGCCGCCAGGACCTGGGGGATCATCACAGGAACCGATCATCCATATGAGGCCGGTTTGGTGATCAGGGCTATCGCTGAAACGAGATGGCTCGTGGGTCAGGCCGATGAAGGTGGCGTACCGGCACGGAACCAGGAGTTCATCGACAGCTCAGAAGCGCTGGACATCTGGCCGTTCTTCAACGACGATCTGAAGGCCGCCTACACAGCCGCCGTTCCTCAGCCCGCCGGTGAGAACGCAGGCCAGGTCGAAGCGATCCTCGAGCAGTTCTTCGGTGAGATCGTCTCAGGTGCAAGCACCGATTGTGCCGAGCTGACTACCAGATATCAGGCGGAGTTGGACGAAGCCTGATAACAAGACGGTGTCCCGTAATGACGAGCACCAACAGAATGCAGAACGCTCCCTCGCTTTCACCGGCGAGGGAGCGTTCCTGTACTCTCGCAATGTGACGATGTCCGACCTATGACGACAGCCACAGCTCCCAAACCGAAGACCGACCCTAAACCGAAGCGCGACCGCCGCTGGTGGCAACGCAAAGAGCCGCCGGGTCAGGACAACAACGCCATCATCGGTGTCAGCAAGGCGAC
The DNA here is from genome assembly GCA_036446835.1 of Acidimicrobiia bacterium. GTDB lineage: Bacteria > Actinomycetota > Acidimicrobiia > Spongiisociales > ZC4RG35 > SZUA-217. The sequence goes on along the minus strand of JAZFTT010000103.1, from coordinate 13,700 downwards.
GCCCTACCTCTTCAGCCTCCCGGCCATACTTCTCGTGGCCGCTCTCCTTGGTTTTCCGGTCCTGTATGGCGTGTGGCAGAGCCTGTACCGCCGCCCATCGCTGGGGGCACCTGCGGTCTGGGTTGGCTTCGAGAACTACGCGGACATGTTCTCGTCAGACGCTTTCTGGCACTCCCTGAACAAGACGGCCGTATTCGTCTTTGGTTCCCTGACCGTCGGAATGGCGCTGGGTCTCTTCTTTGCATTCGCCCTCTTCAAAGTGGTCGGGAAGCTCCGATTCCTCCGGGCCATAACCATCGGTCCATACATCGTTTCGAACGTCGCGGCGGCTGTGATGTTTCGAATTCTCTTCAACTCCCAGTTTGGAACGGTGAACCAGGCTATCGAAGCCCTACCTTGGGTGGAGAGCGCCCCTAGGTGGCTGGCCGACCCGACCATGGCGATGGTCACTGTGATCTTCACCCAGGTGTGGACCGACCTTCCCCTCGTGATCCTTCTGCTTCTCGGGGGGCTGATGACCATTGACGACGCACATCTGGACGCGGCCCTTGTCGATGGAGCTACCGGCTGGACCCGAGCCCGCCACGTCACCATCCCGCTTCTCGCCCCACAAATGCTGATCAGCGTTGTCTGGCTGAGTTACTCGACGCTCACCGGGCTCGGCGTAGTGCTCGCCCTGACCGGCGGTGGACCACTCAAAGCCACTCAGACGATGGCAATGGAGATGTACACCGTGGCCTTCCGCAATCTCGAGTTCAACCAGGCGCTGGCGCTCGCAACGTTCATATTGATCCTCAATGCCGTGCTCACGCTGGGATACGTGGGTATCGGCCGCAGATACGACTACGACGCATGACCGACATACACTCTCAAGACGAGTTCCTCATCGAGTCTGTCGCCGAGAAGGCTCTGAAAGCCTCCGAAGGCACCCCTCGAGAGCCCAGGCGAACAGCGGGTCGAAGAACAAGGGGGATCATCAGGAGCATCCTGACTTCGATCCCGTTGATCGCGCTGGTGGTCTGGACCGTGGCGCCGTTCTTTGTGACCTTGTCGGTTTCCCTCAAGGATAAGACGGAGGTGTTTGCGGATCCGTCGCTGATACCGGCGAGCCCGAGCCTCGACGCCTATGTCGATGTTCTGGCCAGTGAGAGTTTCACAACTTCGTTCTGGAACAGTGTCCTCGTAGGCGTCGGCACAACCGTATTGACCATCGTGATTGCAGTACCTGCCGCATACGCCTTTGCCAGATTCAGATTTCGGGGCCGACACCTGCTGTTGCTGTTCACCCTCCTTCCGCGGCTGGTGCCCAGTCTCGGGCTGATGATCCCGATCTACCGACTCGCCGTGGCGACAGACATGCTGGACAAACGCATCACCCTGATAATCGTCTACACGGCGATGCTCTTACCTCTCGCTGTGTGGTTGTTGGTGGGCTTCTTCCAAGCGATCCCACGCGAAATAGAGGAGGCGGCCAACGTCGACGGAGCCAGTCTTTGGGGACGTCTCCGTTACATAGTGGGACCGCTGGCCGCACCCGCCATGATCACAGTCGGCGTTCTCGCATTTCGTGAGGCGTGGAACGAGTTCACTCTGGTCCTCGTGCTGGTCAACTCACCAGGAAATCGGACACTGCCATTCGAGCTGTACAAGATGCAGGGCGTCGAAGGCGTTGCCGACTATCCGATAGAGGCGGCATTCACAGTCCTCACAGTCGTCCCCTTCATTATCTTCTACACCTTCGTGGAGAAGCACGTGGTCGCCGGTCTCATTTCCGGGTCAGGGAAGTAAGTCAGCAGATTTCTGCCTACGCGCCGAATCGTCGTCTCCGAGTTCCTGCAGGAAAAGTCCCTCGCTCGTCTATCCGCTGAGTTCGACGTCGTCTTCGACCCGGACTTGTACAAAGATCGTCCGCGGCTGCTCGAGATTGTTGCCGACGCTGAAGCGATAGTCATCCGCAATCGAACCTGGATCGACACCGAGATTCTGGCGGCCGCGACGGAACTGAAAGTGGTCGGACGTCTTGGAGTCGGATTGGACAACATCGACATGGAGGCCTGCGCGAGCGCTGGGGTAACGGTGGTCCCAGCGGTAGGGGCCAACGCGGTTTCGGTAGCCGAGTACGTGATGACGGCCATGCTCATCCTGACGAGACGTGTCTTCGGAATGACCAGGTCGATGGTGGCTGGGGATTGGCCGCGTCAGGGTCACGCGTTCGGAAGGGAGTTGATGGGAACAACGCTCGGACTGGTCGGCTATGGGTCAATCGCCCGCACAGTCGCCGTCAGGGCAGCGGCATTCGATATGACAATCGTCGCCTACGATCCCTTTCTCTCAGACGATGACCAAGCCTGGAAAGACACTCAAAAGGTCGAACTCGACGAACTGCTCGGTCAGGCCGACGTAATCAGTCTCCACATTCCCCTCAACGAGGGAACAAAGAATCTGATCGATGCGACCGAATTCGAGCGGATGAAGCCACGGGCGATCCTCATCAACACATCGAGGGGTGGGACCGTCAACGAGCCAGCCCTAGCAAGAGCCCTGCGGGAGGGTCTCATTTCCGGAGCCGCGATCGATGTTTTCGCGTCAGAGCCCCTTGGCCCAGAGCCGGCCGCGACCTTCGCGGGTCTGGACAACGTGATTCTGACCCCGCATATCGCCGGCAACACCATCGAGTCTGTCGACCGGGTGGCCGAAGTGATCACCGACGCAGTAATCGGACTGCTCAAAACCTGATCCGGTTCAGATCAGAAGACGCTCCTCGTACTCCACCCTGGAGAGCAGGTGGGGGTCCCCGTCGGTGATCAGGACCATGTCTTCGATGCGAACCCCTCCGCCACCACGAACGCCGGGGACCCAGACCAGTGGCTCCACTGCAAAAACCATGTTCGGCTGAAAATCGTAGGTGGTGGTGCCCTCGAGAGTCTCTCCGATATAAGGGGGCTCATTGGCACCCATGCCAATGCCGTGCCCGATGAACAGGCTGAACAGATGATCTTCGAACCCGTGATCGGCGATCTTGGCGATGATGGCGTCGGCGCAGTCTTGATTGGTGAAGCCCGGGCGCATCTTTTCTATCCCGGCCATTAGACCCTCGTACACCGCGGTGTAGATCTTCTGTTGCGTCTTGGAGGGCTTCCCCACAACCGTCGTTCGGCCGATGTCGGCGAAGTAGCCGTTCCACATTGCCCCGATGTCGATGAAGCAGAGATCCTGGTTCCGAATGATCTTGTCGGTGGCTATACGGTGCGGAGGGGACATGTGCTCGCCCGAGGCGACAAACGGCGTGATGACGTGTGCCATCTCTCCGCCGAGTTGGAAGAGGGTCTGCATCGCATCGGCTGCAACCTCCAACTCCCGGCGGCCAGCCCTCGTCTCATCAAGCGCACGCTGTGTGACCGAGTCACCAATGGCACACGCCTCTTCGATGACGGCTACCTCGAGATCACTCTTGATCCACCGGGCCTGCTGCATGATCGTGTCGCCGTCGACCAGTTCAACGTTGGGCAGATGGGTTCGCACCGACTCGATGAATGAGATGTTTGCCTGGTCAACTCCGAGCTTACCGGAGAGAAGATCTCGCTCGCGGAGAACGGATGTCAGCGTGCTGGTTACAAACCCGTCTACGAGCTCCCGCTGCTCCATGATCGGCACCGCATGCGCCTCGCCGATCCAGCTCATACCGAACTTGGCCTTGTCGACCTCGCCTCCCGAAGCGAGCAGTACCGGTTCCTCGGATGGTGTGAGCAGCGCCCCATTCAGCGAAGTCGTCTTTCCGGTAATGAGCTGGGCGCGCAGCCCAGTCAGGTAGCGGACGTTCTCGTCTTTCCAGACGAGAATTGCATCGACTCCGGAATCGGATAGGGCCGCCTGGGCTTTGGCAACTCGTTCCCGACGAAGCTCAGCGAAATCGTAACGATCCTCCCAATCGACCGCGAATGGACCCTTGGCGTATTTGTGAATGACAACTCCCGAGTAGAGGAATCCTGTTCTCTATAGTCGGTATACTACAGGAGCCTCACTTGTGACCACCAGAGAGAGGGATCACCAGAAGACGCAGCTTGGGACCAAACCCGATCGCGCTTTTGCCCGTATTGGTCAAACGAAATCTGAATGAGCAGCGGGGACAATTTTCGTCTCGACGCTTCGCTGTCACCCCGGGTGACAGCAGTCGAACTGGTCCGTGGCACCCTCCGTGCCGCCATTCTACGTGGTGATCTGGCGGGAGACTCGCAACTGGTTCAGACCGAGATCGCCAATCAGCTCGGCGTGAGCACCACACCGGTGCGGGAAGCAATGCGCGATCTGGCCAGCGAGGGTCTCATCACGATGGACAGTCATCGCATCGGGATCGTGCGCAAGCCTGATTGGGACGAAATGGTTGAGATCGTCGAGATCCGACGCTCACTCGAAGAGGTCGCCATCAGACGGGCAATGGCCCACATCACCGAAGAGGAGATGAATCGGGCGAGGGCTCTCGCCAATGAGCTATCCGATGAACAGGACCTCGGCTCGTGGGTAGAGCGGAATATAAATTTCCACCTGGTTTTCCATGAGGCAACCCGGACGGTCCGGTTGAGCAGCATCCTCTCAACGCTCGAAGAGGCAGGAGGAGTCTTTGTGGCACAGGCGCAGCGTCTCCACCCCGAGATTCGAAGGCGAGCGATCGCCGAGCATTATTCCCTCATTGAGGCGTATGAGAAGGGTGAGGTCGAGGCAGCGGTCGCCATCCAGTACGGGCACATCAACCACCCCCTCGAGGCCTTCGAGTTGGACTCCGAATCCGATTGAAGCCGCCATTCCCCCGATGGCGCATCACCAGAGTTGTGAGAAGCTCTCCTTCACAGCGGCCATTCCGGTCGTGACCAGCTTCACGTCATTGGTCGGCGAGATCAGGGTACAGCCCTTTTCGATCAGCAACGATGCGTAATCCGGATTGGGAGTCACCGCACCCCACTGCTTGCGGTGGGTGCGACAAGCCTCGGCAATTCGATCGACGACCTCCATGTTCTTCTCGCTGGTGAAGTCGCCGATGGTCCCCAGCGCCTGACTCAAATCCGATGGGCCGACGAACAACAAGTCAACCCCGTCGATTGCAGCAATCGCGTCGACTTCGTCAGCCGCCTGGGCAGTCTCAATCTGTACCGCCACAAACGACTCCCGGTTGGCCCTCTCGGCGAACTCGGCCAAGGGCACTGACCCGAACCGGCCGTCGTATCCCAGTGGGTTGAGGCCTCTCCGACCTCTTGGGGCGAACTTCGACCAACGGACAAACTCCTCCGCTTGTTCGGCCGAAGTGATCTGAGCCGCCATTACGCCCACCGCCCCGCTCTCGAAGCACCGAGTCACAGTGGCGTAGTCGGTCGGCGGGACACGAACGAAGCTCTCCAGTCCGTGGGCCCTTCCCGCAGCAACGGCAACCTCGACGTCTTTCACCGAGAGACCACCGTGCTCGACGTCGATCCAGAAACCGTCGAAATACCCGGTCATGCCCAGGTATTGGATGATGTTGTGATGAAACATCCTCCCCACTGCGAATACGACGAGTCGCTCGCCGTTTTGAAGTCGCTGTTTGAAGGATTCGGTCATGGTTCGTCTCTCGATTGGCTGTTGGGCTGAATGTATGACCCAGCCTGCCGACATGACAATCGGCTTCCTTCCAGCACTCCCCGTAGGTGTGGGAAGGGCCCACACATTTGATCGAGGAAAGAGACCGGCTATGTCCCCATTATCGACAGGCACGCCCACCTGTCATCGGAGCGCTACAAGGAGGCGGTTCGCACCAAGGTGACTGGTACGGACTCGACGAAGGTCCGGGTGAACTCCTATTCGGAAAATTCGCGCAGTCCGGGGCGTGAGGTCACCGAGCCGGCGCCTACGCCTGGCCCCTGCCGCAGCCGGTCAGGAGGTCGGAGTCCGTCTAATCGTCGAGACGGTCGTGGAGCGCGAACCGGTCAGCCAGGTCACGAAGCTGGTCGAGCAGTGTCGGCGAAATCTCAACACCAAGGCATCGCTGCTCGGCTTCGAGTCTGACCGCACCATCACCGGGAATGTGAACCGTGCCCGAGGGCCCCGACTCCCGCATCTGTCGTAGGTGATTGTCCATGGCGCCTTTGAACTCCTGCAGATCACGAAACAGGTCGGGCCGCATGACCAGGATCGCTTGGCCGGTGTTTGCCGGCTGATCGGCGACGGTGCGATGGTCGATTACCTCCGCCCCGAACGCAGCATCGTTGAGCACTCCGGCCAACAAGCCGATTGCCATATTCAGGCCCGAGCCCTTGTAACCGCCGATCGGCATCAAGAATCCCTCATCAGCTTTGCGAGGATCGGTGATCGGATTGCCCTCTGAGTCGATGACCCAACCCTCCGGCATGCTCTGTCCGGCTTGTGCCAACACCTTGATCGTCCCGTGCGACGCCACAGTGGTGGCGATGTCGATTTGAAGTGGCGTTTCGTCGCCAGCGGGAATCGCAATCGAGATCGGATTGGTCCCGAGGAGGCGTTCCGACCCACCCCAAGGTGGCATGACGTTGGCGCTGGCCACAGCCATGTAGATGCCAATCAGATCCTGCTCCAGAGCGAGCGCCGTATAGATGCCTGCAGCACCCGCGTGATTGGAGTGCACCGTGCCCACCCAGGCCATGCCTGACCGGTTTGCCTTCTCAATCGCCGTCTCTGTCGCCATGGTCATGACCACCTGCCCGAGACCATTGTCACCATCGACCAATGCGCTCACCGGAGTCTCTCGGAGCAATTGGATCTCAGGCCGAAGGTTGATGCCGCCGGCCTCGATCCGGGCTACATATTGGGGAATCCGAATCAGCCCATGACCGTTGCGCCCACGCAGATCTGCGTCCACGAGCCGCCGTGCAGTAATCTCGGCGTGCTCAGGAAGAACATCAAGTCTGACCAGAATCTCTACTACGAACACTTCAAGCCGCTCGAGTGCAAACCTCACTGCTGAAACTGTTCAACAGTCTCCCCGGTGTCGGCGAAGGTTCGGGTGACCTCGGTACTTCCGTATACCCACAGGATCCGCATCTTTCTAGACCCGGTGTTGATGAAACGGTGGAGCTCACCGGGGGAAATCTGTGTCGTGTCGTAGGGACGCGCCGGCACCTGTTCACCGTTCAACTCGGCCAATCCTTCCCCTTCGATCACCGTCACTTGCTCGACCGTGTTGTGGCTATGAAGTCGAATGCTGGCACCGGGCGGAAAACTGGTCACGCCCATCGTGAAGGCCTGATCCTCCAATGGATCTGGGGTCAGGCGGACACTCTCGATCCCGTCACCGCGATCAACCGGTTCAGCCTCGTCGAATCTGATCAGCCTGGCCAAGTCAACACCTCACTGCTCTCATGTCATGAACCTACCGCCGTTTACCGAAACGGTCTGTCCGGTCATGAATCCGGCCTCCGGAGATGCCAGAAACAGGATCCACTCGGCCACCTCGGGAGGGCTTTGGTATCTGCCCAGCGGGATAGTGGCCGCCGTAGCTTGTCTCTCTTTCTCATTACGCAGTCTCCCAATACGCTCAGTCATCACCGCAGACGGCGCCAGTGCATTGACCGTGATGCCATCTCGCGCCAGTTCCGCCGCCATGACACGAGTGAGACTGTGGACGCCGGCTTTCGCTGCTGCGTAGGGCGGGGCGGTGCGGTGGGTGGCGAGCTGTCCCGCTAGAGACCCGATATTGATGATACGCCCCCTCTCAGATTGACGGATCAACGGAAGGGCAGCCTGGGTCATGAGGAACACCGAGGTGAGGTTGAGATCGACGATCTGACGCCACTCATCAAGCGAAGTCTCTTCCAGACTGCGCTGTGACGGAAAACCCCCGGCGTTGTTGACCAGCACGTCGATATGCCCCGATTCCTCACCAATCTGTCCTATCGCATCCCGAACTTCCTCGGAAGAAGTGACATCGCAACGAACGAATCTGGCGTGCTCGTTGAGAGCGGCCACCTCAGACCCTTTCTCCAGGTCAATATCGAGGATGTAGACGAAGTCCCCGTTTTCGCCGAAGGCAAGTGCCGTTGCACGCCCGATACCCATCGCGGCACCGGTGACGACAACGATGCGTCGGCGAAGTCCTTCACTCATGATCGGGTCAAATCGAACAACTCTTCGGGAACGTTCTGGTGGGCCAGCGCGATCGCCGGTGCCGAAGCTTCGACAAATAGGTTTCGCTCGGATTCTGTGAGGTCGACGAACTCGGTCCCTGCCGACACCATCCTGACACGGAGGCTGGTCTCCAGATCGCGTGCCGAGTTACGTTGCTCGTTGATCGCTACCCGGACCGCCCCCTCGATCACCTGACGAAGCTGGGGCGAAAGAGACTCGAAGGTGGGGCCATGAGCAAAGAGACCTCGTGCCCCATACAGATGCCCAGTCATCGTGACATTTGAATGAACCTGGTCGACCCCATAGGCGACTGTATTGGCGAGCGGATTCTCCTGGGCGTCGACTTCGAGACTGGCTATCAGACGTATGGCATGGCTGAGCTCGACCGCCACTGGAATTCCGCCCCAGGATCGGATGAGCTCCTCGTGAATGGGGTTCGGCTGCATGCGCACGCTCATGCCCTCACAATCCTTGGGGCAACGGACCGTACGGAGTCGGTTGGTGAGATGGCGGAAACCGTTGTCCCAGAATCCGAGCACCTCGAATCCGGTTGAGGTGCGGACCGCTCGCCTCAGGGTATCCCCGAGCGATCCGTCGAGCGACTGGTGCGCTGCTTCGAGGGTTTCAAAAAGGAATGGTGTCTCCAGAACGTTGAGCTCGGGAACACGCCCTCCGAGATAGCTCGACGAGAAGTAACAAAGAAACATGTCGCCGGCTTCGACCAGCTTCAACAGGTCGGTATTTGGCCGTCCCTCGTCCATGATGTTCCAATTGATCCTGACCTCAACTTCACCATCGCTCTCGGTTTCCACTACACGTCGGAACGCGGCCAGACCTACGCCATGGGCACTCTTTTCGGGGCCATACCCTCCAATCCATAGGATTCGTGGTCTCATTTGTCAGTGTGCTCCGGTGGTTTGGGATGATGAAGAATGGATCGTATATGATGCAGGATCACCCTGTCGAACGGGTTAGGAGCAGCAGAGATGGGCACAGAGCAGTGGAAAAGCGACAAGTGGTTCTCCAGTCCGTGGAACTACTTACCCGAGATCACTGAGGATTTCCAGATCCCGGACAACGTCCAGGTGCACGATGTGACGCTCCGTGATGGTGAACAACAGGCAGGGATCGAATTCTCCGCAGATGACAAGCTGAGGATCGCCGAGGCACTTGCCGAGGCAGGCATTCATAGGATCGAAGCAGGTCTCCCCGCTGTCTCTCCGGCTGACAAGGAAGCTGTTGATCGAATCGTGGCAGCAGACCTGCCATGCGAAATCTACGCTTTCAGTCGCTGCATGGTGGCTGATGTCGAGCTGGCGATCGACTCTGGTGTGACTGGGGTCGTCATGGAGGTCCCGGCCAGCCATCATCTCATCGAGAAGGCCTATCAGTGGCCGGTCGAACGGGCCATCGACGCCTCGATCGAGGCAACCAAGTACGCCCATGACAACGGGCTCAAGGTCACCTTCTTTCCCATCGACGCCACTAGAGCCTCGATGACTGAACTGCTCGACGATCTCGAGGCTGTCGCCACCGATGGCCATGTCGACAACATTGCCCTCGTTGACACATTCGGCGTCACGTCCCCTCATGCCATCCGTTACTACACGCGTCGAGTTCGAGAGCGGTTGGATGTTCCCCTAGAAACCCACTTCCATATGGACTTCGGGATGGGAGTTGCCAACACGGTTCTAGCCGTCACTGAGGGCGCATCCGTCATTCACACCACAGTGAGCGGTCTCGGTGAGCGCGCCGGCAACGCACCTACCGAAGAAACGGTTCTTGCGTTGTTGACCATGTACGGACTCGACCTCGGGATCAAAACGGAGAGATTCACTGAAATCGCGGGGCTTGTCGCCGATTTGTCTGGAGTTGCTCAGCCCGGCAACCGTCCCGTCACTGGCGACATGTTGTACAACGTTGAGTCCGGCATCATCGCCACTTGGGTCAAGAACGCCGGGGACGATCTCCTTGAACCGTTCCCCTATCGTCCTGAACTGGTGGGACAACCCCAGCCAAGCATCGTTCTGGGCAAGGGGTCAGGACTCGACTCCGTGGCGCTCTGGCTCGGCAAATACGACATCAACGACGCTGAAACCAAAGAGATCGAGGCGATCTTGGCCGAAGTCAAAGGCAAATCGTTGGCCAAGAGGGGTCTCCTCGACGACGAAGAGTTCCTCGATATCGTTAGGGACGTCATGCCGGGAAGAGTTGAATGAGAGAACAATGAGCTGGGAGAATTGACCTGTGAGAGAGGCATTCTTCGGTCTGAGCACCGATTGGAAAGAGGGAATCAACTGGGCAAATGTCCGTGATTGGAGACTAAAGCGAGCTCACGAGGCCATGGAGAGACACGGTCTCGGAGCCATGTTGTTGTTCTACGACGAGAACATGCGCTACGTCTCGTCCACCCTCACGCCAGGATGGAACCGTCTAAAACCTGGACTTCGTTATGTGGTTCTACCGAGAGGAAAGGCTCCCATCGTCTATGAACAGGGCGACATCGGTTTTCATCTCGCCGAACACAACCCCTGGATTCCCAAGGAGAACATTCGTTATTCCTATTCATGGATCAAAGGGGCAGTTGGCCCCGCTGCGGACCAACAAGTAGCCAAGTTCATGAACTCCCTACTCAATGACCTCGAGGATGCGGGAGTCAAAGATGAGCCGCTGGGGGTCGACTTCATCGACATCAACCTCGTACGTGCCTTCGAGGATCGAGAGGTCAACTGGACCGACGCGATGACGGCAATGATGGAGGCTCGGGCAATAAAGAGTCCAGATGAGATCAAAGCGTTCTCGATTGTCGGAGCCATTTGCGACTACGTGCACTACGAGCTCACCAATTTCATCAAGCCTGGTCTCACCGAGAATGAGGTCGCAGCCTTCGGATTTGAAAAGCTGTACTCCATTGCAGGAATGGAAGATGTCGAAGATGTAATCGTGTCCTCCGGCCCGAACGCCTGGCCCAACTGGCGCAACTTCTCCGATCGGATGATCCGTCCCGGTGAACTGGTGATCATAGATCTGGCTGCCCTGACTTGGAACGGCTACAAGTCGTGTTGCTACCGAACCTATTGTGTAGGCGGCACTCCGACGGCGGAGATGCAAAACACCTACGACAAAGCACACAAGTGGCTGTGGGACTCGATCGAAACGGTCAAACCCGGCGTGACCACAGCCGATGTGGCCGCCAAATGGCCATCGGCCAAAGAAGCTTGGGGTTACGAAGAGGAAGACCAGGCGGCCGCCAACAATTGGGGACACGGACTTGGTTTAGCCCAGTATGACCCGCCCGTCATTTCACGGATCTGGTCACTCGACCATCCCGTGGAGATAGAGAAAGGCATGACCTTTGCCCTCGAGACCCAGCATGGCAAACTCCACGATCACGGAGTTCGGCTCGAAGAGATGCTGTATGTCACTGACACCGGCTACGAGATGGTCACCACCTACAAACAACATGAAATCATTTCGGTGACCTAGTGGTGTGCAAGACAGACCACTAGCTGGGTTGTTACTCGACCTCGACCACGACAAGAGCCTCGACCCGACCCGGGTTGGGTTCAAGGCCTCTCGCCTGGCGAGTGGACGCAAGGCCGGCCTTCCAATACTTCCTGGATTCATTGTCTCAGCTGAGGCCTCACGGCCTCACATGCGGCTCGGAGCCAAAGGATTGGCCCTTCGAGGATCAGGCGGAGCCCGCGTGGCAGTGACAGGCGAACCTGTGACGTTTGCTGCCGATCTGATTTCGGCAGGGACCGAACTCGGGCCCAGCCTGGTTGTTCGCTCCTCGACGGCGTTGGAAGGGTCAGGAGAGTGGGCAGGGGCATTCACGTCGTACCTGAACCTGTCGCCAACCTTTCTCCCCAAAGCAGTAACTGGTTGCTGGGCCGCGGCCTTCTCAGTTGATGCTCTCGAACGTCAACGAGCAGCCTCGATCCAACCCGGCTCGTTCCCAATGCCAGTGTTGGTGCAGTCGGCCCTCCGACCCAAAAGCGGCGGTGTAGCGGAACTGGATTCGGACGGGACTGTGGTCGTCCATGGAGTGGAAGGCTCACCTGTACCACTTCTCCAGGGCTGGGTTGGAGGTCACAGGGCACATCTCTCCGGAGGAGAACGGCAGATGGAGTGGGTTGGGTCCGACCTGATCGAACTGGTCGGCACCGCCTCCCTCGATGTGGTCGCAGCCTCACTCCACACGGCACAAAGGCTATTCGGGCTCAATCGATGCGAGTGGGCCGTCGACGGGGACGTCTGGATCCTTCAACTCGACGTGACAACTCCGCCAACATCCATTACCACTCCTATCCAGGTCACGAAGCAGGCCGATCCTGATCTTGTAAGGATCGTTCAGACAGTGATGAGAGCGCCGGGGAAACTCGGGGAGGAACTCATCATGCCCTGGGCTCTGGCTGGTCTTCCCCGTGCGGGCCGTTCCATAAACGATCATCCCGAGGCCACGATCGCTGAAGCGAAACGGCTATCTGGTGAGCTCGCGTCACAGGTGTGGGGACTGCCGCCCAACCATGCAACCCGCGCGGCACGACGTTGCATGTCTTGGCTGCGGGGGTCCGATCCGTCCAAGGCTCTTGAGCGTTTACGCGATCTGAGGCCGCCAGACCCAAACGCGGCGGCCAAGCTGACATCTCTTGTCCAGATCTTGCGGGGCGAGATGGTTCGTCTAGGCGTGGTCACCAAGGCTCATGAAGCCTGGTATCTCTCCGTCAAGGAAATCGCCGAGCTCCTCGAAGGAGGTCGCCGGCCCTCTGCTCCCAGGGCCGGTATCGACCGCTGGGAACCATTTGTGGCCTCGGTGGTTCTGACCTTGGGAGCTTCCCTTGCAGGTACACCGGCATCATCCGGTATCGGCGCAGGGGTCCATTCGAGGATCGACAACGCGGAAAAGGCTGCTTCATTCGTCTCACGAGGCGTGATCGTTGCCGACCAACCGGTACCAGGCCTTGCACCATTGCTATGGGATGCGGCAGGTCTGGTGACAGAGACAGGAAGCTCAGCGGCCCACCTCTTTCAGTCGGCCCGCTCCCTCGGAATCCCGGCTGTGTCCGGGGTAAGCCTCCCTAGCGACTCGGAACATATCGTCGCCGTCGACGGGTACACGGGACTCGTGGCCACAATCCCGCTCTACGACAAAGGCGTGAGTCAACACTTGGATCTGCCCAAGATCTAGGACCTGTTTCGTATCGAGCCCATGTGACATCCCCGTCCCGGATGAGAACGAACACGAACCAAAAGACCTCACTAAGAAGGGTCGAGGTCCGATGTCTCTATCTACATCGGGGTAGAAGTCCTCCGAACCCATGGCAAACTCGCCACCCTCCACCTTGACCATGACCTCGTCAATCTGATTGTGAAGTTTGGTCACGGCTTGCCCTCCATTACTGGGGCGAAGCTAGCCGCCCCTCGTGCGTGCCCTCGATTGCATCGGTTTTCGAGGTCGTGTAGACATCCGGCCTCGCCGTTCGCTAGCCAAGGAGACTGTCATGACGCAAGACCCGAAAATCGGTAGAGAGATTCTGCCGATTCCGGACATCCCGGTGCAGACCGATCCA